>JAPVSX010000292.1:0-3265 GCA_047519495.1 Armatimonadota bacterium | reverse complement strand
TCCCGGGGTGCCGATCGTATAGATTTCCGCGCTCAGGCCGATCCCCAGCCTGGGGAGCGTCTGCGGCGTCAGGGAGACACTGTCAACAATGATCAGCCTGGGGAGGTCCCGCAGGTCGTGCAGGTACTGTTTCACCTGGGCGAACGTCCCGGTGATCGACAGGCTCACCGGCATCTGCGAGTAGGGCACTGTCTTCGCGCCGGCTTCCGTCGCAGCCGGGCTGCCCGGCGCCGGCGCGCCTCTGGCCGCCTGGGTGTCGGTCACGGCGGTCAGCGCGCCCGGAACGAAACTGTTCAGCTTGATCCCCAGCCGCCGTGTGAACCGCTCCATGGTGGTGAGGAGCGCCGGAACCTCCTTGGCGGTCGGCAGCTTGGCCTCCACCGTGGCGATGAACGCCTGCAGGCGGGCGTACTCGGCGCGGACCTTCTCCGCCCGGGCCAACACTTGCTGTTCCCGAGCCAGTTCGGCGGCTGCCGCGTCGCGGGCCTGGACCAGCACGGCGTGGGAAGCCTGGTGCGGATCGTAGATCAGGAACTTGAAGCACACCGCGCCGAGGAGCACGATGGCCGCGATCAAGAAAAGGCGATCCCGCGCGGTCATCGCGCGCCCTCCCGGGCCACGGCCCCGGCGGGCCGCAGCGTCGTGAGCAGGCCGAACTGCACGACCTCTGTGTTCCCGACCGTCGTGGCCTGGGCCGATTGTAAGTCTACGTCGCTGTAGAATCGGGAGCCGGCCAGGTTCGTGATAAACCGCCCCACCGCATCGTAGGACATGGCTGCGCCCGAAAGCGTCAGGCGCCCCGGCTGCCCCGGCGCTGCCGCCACGGACGCGCCCCCCAGCCAGGCATCCCGCGGCGTCCGGGCCGCCAGATCGGTGAGCACCTCCGTCCACGGTATCTCGCGGGCTTCCAGCGTGAGGAGCAGGTGCTCTCTCGCCTGCAGATCCTCGATCTTCGCCTCCATGGCGAGCACCGCCGCGACCTTCGGCTTGTTTTCTGCGATCTTGGCGCTAATCGCCGCGGTCTCGTCCTGCACGAGCCGGTTCTGCAATTCGAAGTAGAAGTAGGAACCGACAAGCGCGCCGATCACGAGCAACACAACAGAGACGACGCCGAACTCGGGGACTAACCGCCTCCGGCGGCGGCGGCGGGGCAGCAGGTTGATGCGGATCATGGCTCGTCAGCCCCCCTCTCGGCCAGGCCCACGGCGATCGCCATCGCCGGACCCGGCAGTGGGCCGCCGGATCCGTCCGACGGCCGTGGTGCGCCCTCCAGGCCCTGAAACGGGTCTCCCACCTCGACCGGCACGTCCAGGTCGGTCGAGAGATACCGGGTCAGCCCTGGGAGGAGCCCACCCCCACCGGTCACCACGGCGCGCTCGGGCACAGTTCCGCGGAAGCGGCCCCCGTAGTAGTCGAGGGAGCGGCGCACCTCCGTCGTCAGGTCCCCGAGTCCCGCCATGACGACCTCCTGGACCTGCAGGGCCTCGGGCGTCCCCGCCGCGCCCGGGCCGCTGGCGCTCATCTGTTGCTTGAGCGTCTCGGCCCTGCCGCGCTCAATGCCCAGGCGCTCGGTGAGGAGCCGGGTGATCGTATTGCCGCCGAACGCGACGCTGCGCATCACGCGGGGCAGCCCAGCGGAGACGATCACGATGGCGGTCGTCTCCGCCCCGATGTGGATAAAAATGACCGCCTGGTCTGGTGACGAGGCGCCGGCCATCGCCCGGGGGAGCGCAAACAGCTCAACGTCCAGGACGATCGGCTCAAGGCCGGCCACCCGAAGCGTCTCGATGTGCTGGTTGAGCACGTCCGTGCGGGCCGCCACGACCAGGACGTCGAGCCGCGTGTTCCCATCGTCCTTCGTCTCGCCGGTGACGCACGTATCATAGGTCACTTCGGCGATAGGGTACGGCAGGTACCGTTCCACCTCAAACCGCGCCGCCTGCCGCAGCTCTTCCGGGGGCAGCTTCGGGAGGCGGACCTCGCGCACGATCGCGACCTGCCCGTTCACGGAGGTGACCGCCTGCCGGGTGTGAACTTTGCTGCGGGCCAGCAGGTCCCGCAGCGCCCGCCCGACCGCCTGGGGGTCTGTGATCCGGCCCTCCTGCATGGTGCCCTCCGGCGTCGGGACGGCGCCGGCCGCCCGGACCGTCATGCGCTTGCCGTCTGTACCCAGCTCGACGGCCTTGATCATGGCGCTCCCGATGTCCACGCCGAGGTATGTTCCGGATCGGGACGTCCGCCTACGCACGCTGCCGTCCCCCTCTCAAGTGGTCCGCCGCCCTAGGGCTGGTTTGCCGGGCGATCCTGCCACGTACCCGAGATCGTCTTGAACGTGTAGAACTGCGGGATCAGCGGCATCGTGGTGACCCCGCCGCAGAAGGTCAGCGTGCCCAGCTGGTCGATCTGGTCCACCGAGGTGCCGGGCGGCGTCGCAGAGAAGATCCCCCCCTTGATGATGGGATTCCCGTAGCTGTAGACGTTCCCCGGGGTGTAGATAAACCCGTTGAACTTCATCCCCTGCTGGAGCTTGATGTCCCCGGTCGCCAGGATCACGCCCCAGTTGGCGTTGGCAAAGTTGTCCGTGCACCCGGTTACGGTGCCGGTACCGGTGATCGAGACGCAGGTCACTCCGCCGGGGCACGTGCCGGGCGGGCCGTTGTCGATGACAAGAAACTCGGGGTTGGTCTGCGTCCCCGTAAAGGTTATATTGGAGGTGGGATTTAGGATCGTTGGAGGACTCGGGCACGTCTTCCCGTCGCCCGACACGTTGTCGAAGACGTTGGTCCCCGGGTTGATGTTGACGCTACAGGCGAACGACAGCACCGCCGCCGTCGGACTCCCCGCCTGCGCATTTATCGAAGGCAGCAGCGGGATGTACCGGATGCCGTTCTGGTACCCGTTCGCCCCGCCATTGTTGCACGTCGAGCACGTCGGCGGCTGGTAGAAGGTCGTGGCGAACGCCCGGGTCTGGTCGTCCGACACGAGCCCCCAGTCGATATAGCGTAGCTGCAACGTCGCGTTCCCGTAGCTGTTGAATCCGGCGAGGCACGGGGGGGCCGTGACCTGCGGCGTTGTCCCGGCCTTCACGCAGAAGGCCGTGTTGTTGGCGGCGATCTGGTACACTTTCCCCGCGGTCCCCGCGAGCGACCAGTACGGCGGCGAGTATGACACGGGGCTGTAGGTCACGCCCACGTTGTTCTGGGTCGCCTGGTAGACCGACACCTGCCCGGGCCCCAGAATGGCGTCCAGATTTGCGTTATTGCCG
>JAPVSX010000291.1:0-6171 GCA_047519495.1 Armatimonadota bacterium | reverse complement strand
GGCGCCTCCTTCCTTACCCTCGACCGGATCGGCGCGGTGACCGTGAAGGACGTGGAGATCACAGTTGCGAGCTTCGATCCGCGCCGCGGGCAGGCGACGCCGTCTCTTGGTCTGAGCGGATTGAATGCCCGGATCCGGTCCATCAACCTGAGCACGCCGGATTGGCCGAGGAGACTCGACGTCGCCGCAGACCTGCGGGGCGCGAGGCTCACCGCGCCGGTGCTGGCCAGGCCGGTCCAGTTCCAGACCGGCGAACTCCTCGTCAAGGGCGGCGCGGGGCGGGGAACATTCGCTGCATCGCTGGACGATATGCGTGCCACCGGGAGCGTCGCGATCGCCGGCTTCGACCCGTTGTCCATCACGTTTGCAGTCGCCATCCCCGAGCTCGATGTCGACAGGCTGGAGCGTATAGTGACCAGCAGCGCGGGGAGCGGCGCTGCCGTCCAGGCGCCGGGGCCGCGGCGCCTCCTGGCGCGCGGAGAGGTCAAGATCGACCGGCTCGGTTTTTCCCCGCTCGAGGTGACCCAGGTGAATGCTCGGCTGAGCGTATACACGAACACGGTTCACCTGGATTCCTATACGCTTTCTGCCTATGGCGGTACCATCCAAGGCGCAGCCGACTTGGACTACTCCGCTGCCCGCCTTCCTGCCGCCGTGACCGCAACGATGCGCGGGGTCAACCTGGGGCGCGTGGTAGGCGCCGTCGCGCCCCAGGCCCAGAAGGTCACCGGCGTGCTGGACGCCGACCTCAGGCTGGCGACTGCGCTGGGGCGGGATCCCAAGGCGGCATTGGCCGGCGGTGGGACCTTCGCGGCGCGCGGGCTCGCTGTTTCCCCGTTCGAGGTGTCCGAGGCCAATGGCCGGCTGAGCGTGTCCAAGAGCACCATTCGACTGGACTCATATGCCCTGTCTGCCTATGGCGGCACCGTCCAGGGCGCGGCCGCGCTGGACTACTCCGCTGCCCGCCTCCCCGCCGCCGTGACCGCGAGGGTGCGCGGGGTGAACCTGGAACGGGTGATGAGCGCCATGGCTCCCCAGGCCCGGAAGATCACCGGCGTGCTGGAGGCTGACATCAGGCTCGCAACCGCGCTGGGGCGGGATCCGAAGGCGGCATTGACCGGCGGCGGGACCTTCGCGGTGCGCAACGGGTCGTTCCCGGGATTGGACCTCAAGAACCACCTGGCGCAGATGGTCAAGGCCCTGCAACTCAACGTGCCCGCGGGCGAGACCCGGTTCAGCTACTTCGGCGGAGACCTGCGCATCGCGCAGCAGCGCGTGCACAGCAATGCCCTTCGGTTAGATGCGGAAGGCCTGGAAGGAACGGGCCGGGGAAGCTTCGGCTTCGACAAGACGCTGGACTACGCGGGGACGGGCACGCTGAAGACCGTAGCGTCGGGGACGTCGCTCGGAGCGGGCGCGCTGTCGCAGGCGGGGCAGGAGCTGGGCAAAATTCTGCCGGGAGCTGCGGGGACCACCGGAGTTCGGGTGCCGTTCTTCTTGCGAGGCAGCTTCGACGATCCTAAGTTTTCCCTGGCCGGCACGCCGCAGCTCATCCGCGGCCAGCCCCAGCAGCAGCCGGCGCAGCAGCAACCCCAGCAGCCCCAACTGCCCTTCCCGCAGGACCTGTTCAAGCTCTTCCAGTAAGCCCCAGCGGCAACCCTCTCGACAGGGACTCCCGCGCCATTCCCGAATGAGGCAGAAGCAGAACTCGCGCGAGGCCGCGGTTTCTGCGCGCAGGAACAAGACGTGACACGAGACATCCTGCGGGAACAGCTGAATTACTACCGGGCGCGTGCGCCGGAATACGGCCGCTCCGTCTCTCGGATTAAGGGAGGGACCTTCCATGGAGGAGCCACTCGAGAAGAAGTCAGTCGCGGAGAAGTCACTCGTCCTGTACGACGTCGCGGACGGCGTGGCGATCCTCACGCTCAACCATTCGGAGAAGCGCAATGTCCTCTCCCGCGCGATGCTCGAGGGCCTCAAGCGGTCCCTTGATCGGATCGCCGCAGACCCCCAGGTGCGGGCCGTGATCATCCGCGCGGTGGGACCGGTGTTTAGCTCCGGGCACGACCTTCGCGAGCTCGTGGACCGTCCCGAAGCGGAGGTCACATCGCTGTTCGCACTGTGCACGGAGGTCATGGAAGCGATCCGGACGCTGCCCAAGCCGGTGATCGCCCAGGTCCATGCGCTCGCGGCGGCCGCCGGCTGCCAGCTCGTCGCTACCTGCGACCTGGTCGTTGCCTCGGAGGATGCCACGTTTGCGACTCCGGGCGTCAAGATCGGGTTATTCTGCACGACTCCCGGCGTCGCGGTGTCGCGGGCAGTGGGGCCCAGGAAGGCGACGGAGATGCTATTGACGGGCGCGCCGATCAGCGCGCGGGAGGCCGAGCGGGCGGATCTCGTCAACCGGGTCGTTTCGGCGGACCGCCTGGGAGAAGAGACGATGGCGCTGGCCAGGCAGATCATCGCGGCCAGCTCCTACACCCTCGGGATCGGCAAGCGCGGCTTCTATCAGCAGATCGCGAAGGACCGCCCCGAGGCCTACGAGGTCGCGCAGAAGATCATGGTCGAGAACGCGCTGGCCCCCGACGCCCAGGAGGGGATGCGAGCATTCCTGGAAAAGCGCCCGCCCAAGTGGCAGCACTGACGCCTCAATAAGATTTTCCTTAGTGCCTCGTGCACCAGCTCGCGGCGCGCCACCCGGCGATCCAGGAGGTGGCGGCCGTCGGCCTCCCGGACGAGCAGGGGGCGAAGCGCCCACGCGTTCGTGGTCCTGAAGGCGGCTGCGTCGGCGACCGAGGCGGAGTGCCGCCGGATCGCGCGCGACCACCTGGCGCACTTCAAGGTGCCCAAGTCGTTCCGGGTTGTGGACGACCTGCCGCGCACCGCCACGGGCAAGATCCAGAAGTACATCCGCCGCAGCGGCCGCACGGCCATCAGCCGGCTGTGAACGAGCCAGCGGTCGCGGCCGGTCGGTGTGTCTCGTTCCGCACACCCCTGAGGGAGCTTTCCGCCACGCAGGAGGCTTGATTTTCTCGGGATTATTTAGTTGCTCCCCGGCCTACCGCGCCTCCAGGGCGCCCAGCACTTCGCCCGGCTCAGGGCGGCGTCCGGTCTTCTTCTTCGAAAAGATCATCCGGCCGCCGGCTGTGACCTCGAACACCCCGCCCGACGAGGGGATCAACCGCAGCGACTTGACCTCGTTCTGCTTGGCCTTCAGGATCTCTTCCGCCACACGGACGGCATGCGGGAGATACCCTCAGCTCGTGCAGTACTCAATCGCAATCTCCATCGGCTCGGCCATTGACGTGCGCACCTCCAGGGAATACCGTTCTTTTTCCTTATGCCCCACCTACCCCAGCCTTTATACCACAGCCTTCATGCCATAGCCTTTATGCCATAGCGCCGCTCGGAACGGGGCGCCCCCGCCCCAGCGCGAACGCGGCGCAGGGAGAGGCGCACTCCGCGCTGCGGCGTCGCCGCAGGGACGCCCGGCCTAAGGAGGGTTTGGGCGCGCGATGTCAAACGACACCAAACGACATAGTGCAATCGCCCGGTCTGATTCACCGTCCGCAGTGGGTCTCGGGGGAGGTTCCCGCGTGGGGCTTCGGGCGGCTGAGATCACCAGGCGCCGCTTGTCCCGGGGGCTATTCGGGTGAACCCGGGTGAGGTCGGGCAGTTCCTGTCCGAGATCGCGGTGGCACTGGTCCTCGCCTCGAACGATCTCGCCCGGACTGAAGCCCGGCGGGCCACCCTTGAGCAGGCGCTGAGGGACGCCACCGCCCGGAGCGAGGACCTCGACAAAAGGCTCGCGCTTGCGCAGGCTGCGATAGCGGCCGCGGAGGAGCGGTTCGCCGCGGCCCGGGACGAGCTCGCGAGAACGCAGGAGAAACTGACCGCCTACCAGGACCGCGAGGGACAGATCGCCGTCACGCTGCTGGACGCTCAGAGGCTCGCCGAGCAGATCGTCGAGAGCGCGCGATCGAAGGCCAACGAGACGCCGGCCGCCGGCGAGACCGTTGGGGAGGCGGCGGGCGAGGCCGTCGGGGAGGCAACCAGCGAGACCGCTGGGGAGGCCGCCCGCGGCGTGGAGCAGCGGGAGGCCGGCTCTGGGGGCTCGCGTCGCCGAGGTCCTGCCGGCACGAGAGGAGATCAGCCGCCGCGGCGTCGAGGCGATCCACGCCCTGCACGGTCCAACGCTCGAGACGCCGGCGAATCTGCCCGTGGCCGCCGCGCAGCGGTGCTCCAGGCGCTAGACCGCCTCAGGCGTGCCCTGGGAGATCTGGAGGAGGTCGCCGGACCCCCGGCCTCGTCTCCCGACACCCCGGCCGCCGCCGGCCCGCCGCCGGCAGAGAGCGAGCCTGACGGGCCGTCCGGCGGCATCCCCGACGGCCCCGGCGGCAACGGCGCGGCCTACCGGGTCGACGCGGAGATCGTTGTCGGCCCGTTCGAGAGTTTCCTTGAGGCCGCGAAGTTCCTCACCGCGCTGTCCCGGACGGACGACGTACAGAACGCCCGCCTCCGGACGTTTTCCCGGGGCACCGCCACGATCGACGTGTCGCTCGGCGGCGGCGGGCTCGACATTACGCGCATCGAAGGCTATCCGCTCGACATCGTCGAGCGCGCCGGCACCCGGCTCGTTCTCCGCCGCCCGCAACCTGGCGGCGCTTGACGATCTCGGGAAAGTTTGTAGACTGAAATTGGCAGCTAAATTCCCGAGAGTGGGGACCGCCTGACAGAGCGAGTTCACGCGAGTTCCGCGCCTACCGCTGGAGTCCGCGCCGATCGCTTCGATCCCCCAGGGAATAATGGGAATATATACAACGGCACCCGGTTTTGTTGTGACCGGGGCTTACTGGAGGGTCCGAGGATGTCCACTCAGTTGGATCGGATTGAGCAAATGCTGCGTGCGCTGTGCGCCCACCTTGGCGTGAAGGATTTGGAGCAGGTCGGCAACGGGATCGGCGACGGCGTCGTGGCGGACGCTGGCCACCGCTACACCGGCGTTGTCTCCCGGTTTGAGCACGGGTGGGGATTCATCGAGTGCGAGGCGATGAACCGTAACTTCTTCGTCCACTACAGCGACATCGAGGGCACTGGCCTCCGGTCCCTCGACGCGGGGGAAGCCGTCAGCTTCGAGATCGCCCCGGGCAAGGACGGGCGCCCCAAGGCGGTGCGCGTCCGGCGCCAGCCCGCCGGCCGCCCAACGCTTCGGACGTCTCGGTTCGAGGCCATTCCCCGTCCGGCCCCGGCCGCCGCCTTCGCGAACGGCGACCAGAGCGCCGAGGGCGAGGACGCGGCCGAAGAGGAGAGCGGATTCCCGCAGGCCGAGCCCGCCACCGAGCCGACGACCAAATCGTAGCGGCGCCGCCGGCCTCCGCGCCGGATGCCGGCGCCATCCCCTGGCGACCGTCTCGAGCGGACACACGCGAGCTGCCGGTCGGCGGGGTTACAGGTCGAGGATCACCCGCGCTTCCCACTGCTCGCCGGTCTGCGACACGCTGAGCCCGTGGTACGTGGCCGCCTTCACCATCCGGCGCACTGCGTGCCGGCGCGGCTCGAGGTGGTCGCCGAAGAGCTCGGCGGCGAGTTCCGTCTCGCTCAACCGCGTGATCCGGCACCGGCGGGGGAGGAACCCGCGCGCGTCGAGGAGATAGAGTAGCTCGTTGAGCCAGGCGACCAGCAGGGCCTCGCGGTCCGGGGCGGATACCGAGACCTCGAGGTGCGTCTCGTCGCGGAGCCCGGCCGGATCGACCATCAGGTCGACGAGCCCCATCGCGGCGTGCGTGAACACTTCCTCAGGCGTACTCCCGCGCGCCACCAGGCCGATGTCCGCCGTGTGCTCGAAGGTCTCAAACGGCCGCACGTCCCGTCCTCGTCACCACCTGAGCCACTCCCGCCGCAGCAGGAACAGCGTCCCGCTCTCCGCACCCACCAGCGGGTCAAGGGCGTCCCGGTTCGGCCAGTCGACCGGTTCGGGAGCGCATGCGTGCATGCCGTAGCGCACCGGCGCGCCGCGGTAGCGGATCTGCCGCGGGCGGGCGAACACCGGATCGCCCGGGGTCTCCACATTCGCCAGCAGGACGACGGTCGCCTGCCCGTGGGTATACCGGGGCGCCAGCCGAACCCGGCGGGGATGAAAGGCCCTGCCGATCCTCGAAGCCCGTCGCG
>JAPVSX010000290.1:0-3765 GCA_047519495.1 Armatimonadota bacterium | reverse complement strand
GGACGCGAACGTCCAGTTCCTGACCGTGATGGCGACCAAGATGCCGTTCATCGGCCGAGGGTGACCTGACCAGGCTTCACCTCTGAGGGAGACGCGCTGTGCCACCGCTTCCGATGACGTTTGCCTGCGGGGATTACGACCGCATGCGGGCGCTCAAGGACGGCATCGTGCACGTCGAGGGCGTCCGGTTGACCTACCTCTCGCTTCCCCCTGAGGAGATCTTCTGGCGCATGCTCAAGTACCGGAGTTTGACGCCTCGGAGATGTCGCTCCCTTGCCGGCACCACCGTCCCAATTCGCGGCTTTGGTCGTCTCTTGCAGGACGTCTGTCCCTCAGCGTAGAGCAGTCGCGCGCCACGGTATCCCTCAGGGCCGCCGCCGCCACGCCGGGAGTCGAGCGAGCCCAGCGCCGTCTAGTTGAGCGGCGGACGGCGGTCACCCCACGGCCGCGCCGCCTCGAAGGCCGCCGCGGCCCGGAGGACCAGCGCATCCTGCCTCCAGCCGGCCACGATCTGGAGGCCGACCGGCAGGCCGTCCCGGGTCTGCCCGCCCGGGACCGAGATCGCCGGGTAGGCGCTGAAGTTGAAGGCAAACGTCGGCAACATCATGTCCAGGTGATCCCTGATGGGCCGGCCGGCGACCTCTTGCGGCCTGGGGGCATCGAGCGGCGTCGCGACGGTCGCCGTCGTCGGGAGCACGAGGAGGTCGTGCCGCTCGAAGAAGCGCCGCAGGCGATGGTGATAGGCAGTACGCGCCACTTCGGCCTGCCCGATCTGCTCCGGCGTGAGGCCCCGCCCCAGCTCCATGCGGCGGACGAGGACCGGGTCCATCTGCTCCCGCCACTGGTCCAGGTACTTGACATACAAGGCAATCCGGAGACCGGCGTTCAACGCCAAGAACGGCTCCAGGATGTTGCCGATCTCGGGCGAGGAGGTCTCGACCTGGCACCCCAGCTCGGAGAACGCGCCCGCCGCGGCCGTGCAGACGGCCGCCACGTCCGGCTCGATCGGTGCCGCCCCTCCGAGGTCCGGCGTCCAGGCGACGCGCAGGCCGCGGACGGAGGCGCTGCCGGCGACCCCCGCCCAGTCCTCCCCGGTGTGGGGGAGGGCGAGGGGATCGCGGTCGTCTGGGCCGACCATCACCGAAAACATCAGGGCTGCGTCGGCAACGGTGCGCGTGATCGGACCGTTCGCGGACATCGCGTTCCACGCCGCGGCGTTGGGATAGCGGGCGATCCGGCCCTGGGTCGGCTTGAACCCGACGACGCCGCACCAGGCGGCCGGGTGCCGGATCGAGCCGGCCAGATCGCTCCCCTCCGCGAGCGGCCCGAGCCCGGTCGCGACTGCGGCCGCCGCCCCGCCGCTCGACCCGCCCGGCGAGCGGTCGAGCGCCCAGGGGTTGCGCGTGGTCCCGAAGACGCGGTTGTCGGTGAACGGCTTGCAGCCGAACTCCGGGGTGTTGGTCTTGCCGAGCAGGATCGCGCCGGCCGCGCGCAGCCGCTCGACGAGGATCGCGTCCTCCTCGGGCACGTTGTGCTCGAAGATCTTGGACCCAAACGTCGTCCGGATCCCCTTGGTGGGGGTCAAGTCCTTGAGGGAGTACGGCACCCCGTGAAGCGGTCCCAGTTGGCCGCCCCGGCGCCCCGTGGCTTCGGCCTCGCGCGCGGCCGCCCGGGCGTGGTCGGCGGTGACCGTGCAGAAGGCGTTGATCTTCGGGTTCACGCGTTCGATGCGCGCGAGGATCGCGTCAGTGACCTCGACCGGCGACACCTCCTTCTGCCGGATCATTTGTGCCAGCTCGCGCGCAGGCTTCCAGCAGAGCTCGTCCGAGGCCATCGGTATCCTCCCGTGGTCGCTGCGTCAAGGGCCGCTCATCCAGAGGTTCGGTGCGGCTCCGCCGCCATCCCCCCTCTGTCCCGAATAGGCGCCCGCCATCCCAGGAGCCCCCGATCCCGGCACAGTAGCACTACAGGAAGCGAGGGTTCCTCGCCGGCACCACGGGCGCGGAGGACGGGGGGCGCGGTGGCGAGTCCATCGAACGGCACACGCGGGGCGGCGGCCGCCATCGTCCTGGACGGCGTCCGCATGGTGTTCGAGCGCGACGGCGATCCCCTGGAAGTGCTGCGGGGGATCACGCTCTCGATCCCGCAGGGTGAGTTCATCTCGCTGCTCGGGCCCAGCGGATGCGGCAAGTCCACCCTGCTGCGGCTCGTCGCGGATATCCTCCAGCCCTCAGACGGGGCGATCTCGATCATGGGCCGCTCGCCGGCGGCGGCCCGCCTGGACCGCGCCCTCGGGATGGTGTTCCAGCAGCCGGTCCTCCTCCCGTGGCTGTCCGTCGAGGAGAACGTCTGCCTGCCGCTGCGGATCGGCCGTTGGGGCCAGTCGCATCCATCGGCGCCGTCGCCCTCGGCGCTCCTCGAGCTCGTGGGGCTCCAGGGGTTCGAGCACGTCCGGCCCGCCCAGCTCTCAGGGGGCATGCAGCAGCGGGTCGCGATCGCCCGGGCCCTCGTGAGCGATCCCCCCATTCTCCTGATGGACGAGCCGTTCGGCGCCCTCGACGCGATCACCCGGGACCGCCTCAACGAGGAGCTCCTGCGCATCTGGACCGAGACGCGGCGGACGGTGATCTTCGTCACCCACAGCATCCCCGAAGCCGTCTACCTCTCGACGCGGGTGGCCGTGTTCTCGCCCCGGCCCGCGCAGATCCGGCGGCTCATGGCGATCGAGCTGCCCTATCCCCGGAAGCCCCACATGCGCGACACGCCGGAGTTCACGCGGTACACGGCGGAGCTCCGGGAGGCGTTGGAAGCCTCGTGACGTCCCAGAGCGCGTCCCGGACCACGGCCGGGGTCGCCGGTCAGACAGCCGCACGCCGCAGCCGACGCCCGGTGCGCCGGCGGGCGTCCCGGCGGGAGACGGCCTGGCGCCGCTACGCGATCTCGACCGGCACCTTCCTCGGGGTCCTCCTGGCCTGGCAGGGGATCATCGTCATCTTCCACGTGCCGCTGTACATCGCGCCGGCCCCTCTACAGGTGCTGGGCGCGCTCGGCACCGACTCGCACACGCTCCTCATCAACACCTGGCCGACGCTCATCGAGACGGTCGGCGGGTTCATCCTCGGCAACCTGATCGCGATCGCGATTGCCGTGGGCTTCGTCCACAACCGCACGTTCCGGCACAGCGTCTACCCGCTGGCGGTGGCGGTGCGCACCCTGCCCATTGTCGCGATCAGCCCGATCCTGGTGCTCCTGCTGGGGAACGGGTACGCGCCCAAGATCGCGATCGCCGCGCTGATCACGTTCTTTCCGACGCTGGTCAACATGGCGGACGGCCTCAGCGCGGTCGACGCGCAGGCGCTCGAGCTCATGCACGTGCTGTCGGCCAGCCCGTGGGAGGTCTTCCGCCACCTGCGCTGGCCCACGTCCCTGCCGTACCTGTTCTCGGCGCTCCGCATCGCCAGCACGGCCAGCCTGCTCGGCGCGATCGTGGGCGAGTGGATCGGGAGCAACACCGGGCTCGGCTACCTGATCGTCGCGGCGACCTACGACTACCAGACCCCGCTCCTGTACGCCACGATGGCGGTGGCCTCGGTGCTGGCGCTGGTCCTCTTCAACGGGATCTCCATCGTCGAACGGTACGCGGTGCCCTGGCGCCAGGCCGAGGGCCCGGGGACGGAGTGAAGGAGAAGACGCCATGAAGACGGTGCACGAACCTGCAGCGGAGGTGCCGGTGGTCGCCGAGGCCGACGTGCTCGTCGTCGGCGG
>JAPVSX010000289.1:0-4421 GCA_047519495.1 Armatimonadota bacterium | reverse complement strand
GGCGAACGTCGTCTCGGTCAGGACGGCCCCACCGATGAGACCCCCGAACTGGAGGCCGATCACGGTCACGACGGGGATCAGGGCGTTCCGCAGCGCGTGGCGGTAGACTACCACGGGCTCGGCCATTCCCTTGGCACGCGCGGTCCGCACATAGTCCTGCTGGAGCGTCTCCAGCATGCTGCTCCGCGTCATCCGCTCGATGATCGCCAGGCTGAACGCCGCGAGCGTGATCGACGGGAGAATCAGGCTCGTCGGTCCGGTGTCCCCGCCGGCGGGCACGACGTGCAGGCCCACCGCGAAGACGAGCATCAGCATCAGCCCGAGCCAGAAGACGGGGATGCTCACGCCGGCCAGCGCGAGCACGGTCACCAGATAGTCCGTCGCCGTGTACTGCCGGGTGCTCACGACGATGCCCGAGGCGACGCCCAGCGCCACGGCCAGGACGGTCGCGGTCACCGCCAGGGTGACGGTCGGAGACAGCCGGCTGGCAATCTCGCCTGCGACCGGCGCCTGGGTGACGATGGACTTGCCCAGGTCGCCGTGGAGCAGGTCCCGCAGGAAGATCTCGTACTGAACCGGGAGGGGCTTTGTCAGGCCGAGCTGGATCCGGATCCGGTCCACCTCCTCCTGCGTTGCGTTGAGCCCGGCCAGGATGCGGGCCGGGTCCCCCGGGAGCATCCGGATCATGAAGAACACGATCAGGGTGACCCCGAAGAGCGTCGGGATCGCCGCCAGGATGCGGCGAAGCGCAAATGCGACAAAGCCGCTCGTCATCTCATGCCTCGAGGCTCAGAATTGGCGCCCCTCACTCAGGCTCCTGCCGCGCCGGTGCTGGACGTGCCCTCGGGGCGAGGCCGCGGGTGCCGAGCGCGGCGACCGCCAGGGCGGCGGCGGCGAGGAAGAAGACGGGACGGATGCCGATCTCCGCCGAGAGGAATCCCCCGAGGAGCGGCCCCAGCAGGTTCCCGATGGTAATCGCGCTGCTCGTGACCCCCATGATGCCGCCGAGCCGCTCGGACGGCGTCAGCCGGGCCACGATCGCGTACAGCGGCGGCATGAGTCCGCCCACGAACAGCCCGAGGATGGCCCTGAAGACGAACAGGGTGACCGGCGACCGGACCGTCGCCTGCAGCGCGTACGCCACGCACGCGCCCCAGAGCACCAGCACGAGCACCCGTCCTTCCCCGATCCGGTCGGACGCTCGCCCCCACAGCGTGGCGCCCAGGATCGACGCGATGCCCGTCACGGAGAAGAGGACGCCCGCCACCGTTGCGACGCGGCCCTGCGGAACACCGAGGCTCTGGACGAACACCGGAAAGATCGGCTCGATCGCCCACACGGCGAGCTGGCTGGTGATCAGCAGGAGCGCGACGGTGCGCAGCGCCGGCGAGGCCAGGAAGAAGGCGAAATTCTCCCGGACCCCGGGCCGCGCCTGCGCCACGCGCTCACCGGCGGCCTCCTGCGTTCCCCGCAGGACGACGAGCGCCGCCAGGTAGCACATCAGGCCGTTGATAATGAACACGCGGCGGTAGCCGACGAGATCCGCCAGCGCGCCGCCGATCAGCGGGCCGATGATCCCGCCGGCCGTGAGCGACGTCTGGAGCACCCCCATCGCGGTGCCCACGCGGTCCCGGGGGATCGACGCGGAGACGAGGGCGTTCGAGGCCGCGACAAACCCGGCCACGCCGCCCTGCGCCATGCGCAGCGCAAGCAGCTGGCCGACGTACTGGACAAACGCCGACAGGAGGTTGGTGGAGCCGATGCCCGCCAGCGCCCGCATGACCATCAGCTTGCGGCCGTACCGGTCCCCGAGGACGCCCCACAAGGGCGACACGACGGCCTGCACGAGGAACGGTGCCGCGAACAGGAGGCCGCTCCACCGCTCGACGTCCTCGACGCGCCGGACGCCGAGGGTCCCGATGTACAGCGGGATGAACGGCGCGATCAGCGTGAGTCCGACCATGGCGAGGAACTGCGCCGTCCAGAGCGTATACAGGTTCTTCTGCCACTGCATCATCGGGGCCGTCTCTGCAGATCCATCCGCCGCGCTGCCGAGTGCCAGGAGCTTGCCCGGACGCGCGGGAGGGGTCGCCCCGCCGCCGCGAGAATCTCAGGCGAGGACGCAACGACGCGCTCGGTGGAGGTCCGCATGCCCAGTCCGCTCGCTCCCGATGTGCTGGCCCGGCTCCGCACCTTCAGCTCGCCCACGCTTGCAAACGCGGTCGAGACGTTCAACGTCCGGCCGCGCACCGCCGGATACATGTCGAGCCTGATCCGCTGCGTGTTCCCGGACCTCGGGCCGATGGTCGGCTACGCGTTCACGGCCGCGTGCCGGGCGAGCACCCAGCCTCCCCCCGATGCCGGCACGCGGCGGATCGAGATGTGGCGCGCCCTCGAAGAGATCCCCGCGCCCCGCATCGTCGTGATCCAGGACCTCGACGATCCGCCGGGCGTCGGCGCCTACTGGGGCGAAGTCCAGGGCAACATCCACCGGGCCCTCGGCTGCATCGGCACGGTCACAAACGGCGGCGTCCGCGACCTCGATGAGGTCCGGGCCCTCGGCTTCCATTTCTTCGCCGGGAGCGTGGCCGTCTCCCACGCCTACGTCCACCTCGTGGACTTCGGCAAGCCGGTCGAGGTGGGCGGCCTCACGATGCGCCCCGGGGACCTGCTGCACGGCGACCAGCACGGCGTCCTCTCGATCCCGCTCGAGATCGCCGCCCGGCTCGAGGAAGGCGTCCAGAAGGTCGACCGGGAGGAGCGCCAGATCATCGAGTACTGCCAGAGCCCCGGCTTCACCCGGCAGGGGCTCGAGGACCTGTACCGCCGGCTCCGCGGATAAGGGCGAGGAGGCCCCCCTGATGCAGGCCAAGACCGCTCTGTTCGAGATGCTCCGCCAGCGCGGCGTCCGCCACGTCTTCGGCAACCCCGGCACGACCGAGCTCGGCTTCATGGACATGTTCGCCGACTACCCGGACATCACGTACGTGCTGGCCCTCCAGGACGCGATCCCGGTGGGCATGGCATACGGCTACGCGCAGGCGACGGGAGAGCCCGCGTTCGTCAACCTGCACATCACGCCGGGGCTCGCCAACGGCCTCGGCAACATCTTCAACGCCTACCGCGCCAAGGCGCCCCTCGTCGTGACCGCGGGACAGGTCGACCGGCGGATGGCGCTGCAGGAGCACAGCCTGTGGAGCGACCTGGCGCGCCTGGCCGCGCCGTTCACGAAGTGGTCGTATGAGGTCAAGACGGGCGCCGACATCCCGCTCGCCCTGGCTCGGGCGTTCAAGACGGCCGCCGCGCCGCCGCCCGGCCCTGTGTTTCTCTCGCTCCCGATGGACTGTCTGGACGAGGAGGTGGACGGGCCGGCACCGTGGATCACGCTTTCGGACGGCAGCCGGCCGGCCCCGGCGGTCCTCGACCGGATCGCGGGCGCCCTGGCCGCGGCGCGGGCCCCGGTCCTGATCGTGGGCGCCGGCGCGGCCGCGCCGGAGGCCCGCACCGCGCTCGTCCGCATCGCCGAGGCGACCGGCGCCCGGGTGTATGGGGAGCGCCTGCCGGTGCGGTCGGCATTTCCGACCGACCACCCGCAGTACCTCGGGATGATCGGGCTCTCGCTGAGCCAGCTCCGGGCCGAGCTCGGCAACGCGGATGTCGTCGTCGTGGCCGGCGCCCGGAAGTTCGCCTCGCTCCTCTACACGCCGCCCGTCAGGTTCGCCGAGGGCACGACGGTGATCCAGGTGGACACCGACCCGTGGGAGATCGGCAAGAACCTCCCGACGACGCTCGGGGTCGTCGGCGACGCCGCGGCGATCTTCACGGATGTCGCCGAGCGGCTCCCCGGCCAGCTGGACGCCTCGCGGCGCCAGGCCGCCGCGGCCCGCGCCGCGGCGGTGCGGCAAGAGCGGAGCCGGCGCGAAGAAACCTGGCGCCAGGCGGCGAGCCTCCCCAAGCCGGGCGAGCGTATGACGCAGGCGTGCCTGTGCCGGATCCTCGGCGAGATGATGGATGACTCTGTGACCGTCGTCGACGAAGCGCTCACGGCCGCGCGGATCATCGACCGGTACCTGCCGTTCCGGACCGAGCAGGCCTACTTCGGGATCGCGGCCGGCTCCCTCGGGCTCGGGCTCCCGGCGAGCCTCGGCGCGCAGCTCGCGTGGCCGGACCGGCGGGTGATCTGCACGATCGGCGACGGTTCGCTCATGTACACGATCCAGGCGCTGTGGACCGCCGCGCGGTACCGCATCCCGGTCACGGTCCTCGTCCTCGACAACCGGGCCTACCAGGTGCTGAAGACCGAGATGGCGACCTACAAGGGCGGATCGGTGCCGGCCGAGCGGCTCGTCGGCATGGACCTCGACGCCCCGCCCGTGGACATCCCGAGCGTCGCCCGGGGGTTCGGCGTCGCCGCCCGGCTC
>JAPVSX010000288.1:0-2949 GCA_047519495.1 Armatimonadota bacterium | reverse complement strand
TCCGGAGCGCCGCGGCGATTCTCGCCGGCGAGCTGCGGCGGCGGGTCGTGATCGCCGACACGAGCAACGAGATCGGCGGAGACGGGCAGATCCCGCACCCGGCGATCGGCGGCGCCCGCCGCCTCCAGATCCCGCTGGCGGATCCCTCGCGGCCCACGGCGGCCGGGGACCGACAGGCGCAGGTGATCTTGCAGGCCGTGATCAATCACGGCGCCGAGTCTGTGATCGTGGACGAGATCGGGTTGGAAGCCGACGCACGGGTGGTACGGACGGTCGCGCGGCGCGGCGTGCAGCTGGTCGCGACCGCGCACGGACGGCGACTCGGGGACGTCGTCTTCAACCCGGATCTCGCCGGCCTCGTCGGCAGCCCGCGGCCGATGGTGCTGTCGCCCGAGGAGATCGCGCAGCGGGGGACGCCCCGCCACACGGCGCTGGAGCGCACAGAGCCGCCCGTATTCGACTACGCCGCGGAGGTGGCCAGGCGCGACCTCTTCGTCGTGCATCGCGATGTCGGGGCGTCGGTCGACCTGATCCTCGCCGGGCTGCCCCCGCGGGTCGAGGTCCGCCGCCTCGCGCCGAGCGCGGACGGGGGGCGGCGGCCGAAGGAGGTCCGCCCGGTTACGCCCAATGCGTCTGCACGGGAAGACGCCGTGCCCGAGGCGGGCAGCGCCGGGGCCGGCGGTGGGGAGACGGGCCGCGGTGGAGCGGGGCGTGGTGAAGTGGTTTGACAGCCGGATGGGCTACGGATTCATCGTGGACGCGGAGGGCCGGGACGTCTTCGTACACCGCCGCGTGGTGCGCCGCGCAGGCCGCCGGCGGCTCGAGCCGGGAGAGCCGGTGGAGTACGAGGCCGAGGCCACGCCTCGGGGCACCAAAGTGACCCACCTCGTCGTGCTCGGGCGGACCCCGCGGGGCTAGGCCGGCGGCTTCTTGTGCGTGCTCGGGAACGCGATCACGCCGCTCTGGCGGCCGGTCGCGACGCCCTTCCGCTGCGGCACGCGCGGGTGGTTGGCCAGATTGAGGTCAAGGTTCTTCCCGCACGTGCACGTGATCTTCGACTGCTGGCTGACGTCCACCCAGACGTTCCCCGAGGCCTCGGCGCGGCGCCGCGCGGCGTCCACGGCGCCCGAGGCCGCCTCCTCGGCGTCCTCACGCTCACCTTGGGCCGGGGTTCCGGTGCCGTACACGGCGTACACGAACGCCTTGGGATAATAGACGCTGTACTTCTTTCCGCACCGTCCGCAGGGGAAGGTGAACACGAGTGCCACGCACGATCACCTCGCGTTCATTGTACCATGCCTTCCGCCATAGCCCCCCGCAAGTCTGTTCGAAGTGCGAGCGGCCCCGGAAAATCCACCAAGATTGCCTTCAGGTGGCCGGCTCTGTTTCCCCGCTTGCGAAATCGCTGCGGCGCGAGTTTCGCGGACTAGGAAAGCCCGGACGGCTGTGCTAGGATAGCGTCATATAGCCCGCTGCGAGAGGAGCGAACGGCGATGGACGGTCGAGGCGTGCGGATCCTCATCCTGGGAATCGTGATCGGAGGCCTTGCTGGGGCGCTCGCGATGGGCGGCGCCGCGGCCGCCTGGGGGGGGCGCGCCGGCGCAGCCGCGCACGGCCACGACTTGCTGCTGGTTCCGGTCCGGCCCGTCCAGGAGCAGACGCCCGGTCTCAACCCGAAGGAGTTCATCCCGCTGCCCAACAACGGCAACGGCCCCGGACCGGGTCCGCAGCCCCCCGTTCCCGGCGCCGGCGGCGCGCAGGACTGCGACAGGATCCTATTCTTCTACCAGGGCCGGCTCTACCAGTTGCGGCCGGGGCCGATGCCACCCAACGGCGGAAATCCCGAGTTCTTCTTCATGCAGCCGTACGAGGGACCGCAGATCCCCGGGTTCCCGAGCCCCATGGTGCCGGGAGCGCCGTCCCCGGACCTGCCGGGACAGCCGCTGCCGCCGACGCTGAAGTTCTGAGGCGCTCCGCCTGAGGCCGGAAGCCCGAGCGTGCGCGGATAACGGATAGAAGAGCGGACAGAGGAACGGAAAATGCAGCCGGCCGGCTGATCATCGGCCGGCTGGCTGCGTTCAGGGCACCGGAGCGGCAGGGGACTCAGTGGGGTGAGTCGTCGGTCGTCCCCCGTCTCCTTCTTGTATTTGTCTCCCGCTGCGTACCTGGGGGCCTCCGGATTCCCGGGATCGGGCGCACCTCCTCATTGCCCGGGGCCGGGCGCACCTGCGTCTGTGCGAGCACCTGCGGCAGGTTCAGCAGGATGGTTGCGATGCTGGCCACCGCCCCCAGGCCTGTCTGAACCGGGCTCGCCTGGGCCGACGGCGCTCCGGGCGCCCTGGCCGCAGCGGGCGCCGGAGCCGGGGCAGAATGCGCGGAGGCGGGCGCCGGTGTGATCACGTTCGGCGCCGTCTTGGCCACGGGCGGCGGCGTGTCCTTGATGACCGTCACGCTGGGCTCGTTCTCTGTCGCAGGCCTGAACCCCAGCATCGTCTGACCCCACGGCGTCATTGCACCCGTCACCGCCAGGATCGTAAGCAGCCCCAGACCGGCCGTAAGAGTCTTCATCATCGTAGATCACCCCTATATATTTACCGCAAACCTTCCATAATAATAACTTCCCTCTATAATAATAACTTCCCCAAGATAGCCTCATGGCTTCACGGGCGTGGCCTGCATCACTGCCACCGGCAACGGAGCGACGCGGAAGCGAACACATCCAGGTCCGCGCCCGCCGGCCACCTCATGCAAGGCCGATGATCGCGCGCAGGCGATCGAGGTCGAGATGGCGGGCGGCCAGATCGGCCAAGCCGTCCAGCACCTGGTCGAGCGCAGGCGCGGCGGTCCGGGACGCCCGAGCGGCGTCCGGATCCGGCGCGCGCCCTGCGCGCCGCGCGAGGAGCATGTCGAGGAGCGCCAGCCGGAACGTGGCGCTCCTCAGGAGGCCGT
>JAPVSX010000287.1:0-3308 GCA_047519495.1 Armatimonadota bacterium | reverse complement strand
GAATCGGGAGGCGCGGCGATCGAGGCGTACGTCCGCGACCACGGCGACCGGCTGCGGGCCGATGCGGCGCTCGTGCTGGACGCCGGGATGTTCGCGCCCGGCATCCCCGCGGTGACGCTGGGGCTTCGCGGGATCGTGATGACGGAGGTGGAGGTAACAGGCGCCGCCCGCGACCTGCACTCGGGGATCTACGGCGGCGTCGCCCCCAACCCGTTCGTCGCCCTGGCCGAGATCATCACCGGGCTCAAGGACTCCCAGGGCCGGATCCTCATCCCGCACTTCTACGACCGCGTCGTGCCGCCGCACCCGGACGAGAAGGCGGGGTGGGACCGGCTCCCGTTCGACGAGGAGGCGTTCCTCCGGAACGAGGTCGGCGCCCCATCGCTCGTGGGCGAGCCCGGCTACAGCGCGCTTGAGCGGATGTGGGCCCGGCCGACGCTCGACGTCCACGGGATGCCGGGCGGATTCACCGGCGAAGGCTCGAAGACGGTGATCCCGGCCCGGGCGTCGGCCAAGATCAGCATGCGCCTCGTGCCGCAGCAGGACCCGGAGGAGATCCTCCGCATCTTCGAGACGCACGTCCGGCACCTCGCGCCCAAGGGCACACGCGTGCAGGTCCGCCTGTACCACGGCGCCGCCCCCGTCGTGATGTCGCCCGACCTCCCCGCCGTGGCCGCGGCGCGGCGCGCGCTCGGCGAGGCGTTCGGCCGGGAGGCGGTGTTCGTGCGGAGCGGCGGCTCGATCCCGATCGTGGCTGATTTCATCGGACGGCTCGGCCTGCCGACGGTCATCACCGGGTGGGCGTTGCCCGATGCGAACGCGCACAGCCCCGACGAGAAGCTCGACCTCGACCACTTCCACACGGGCATCCGGGCCGTGATGCGGTTCTTCGAGCACATGGGCGCAGCCTAGTGTTGCGTCTCATACGTCCGCCGACAGATCCCGCAGGGGCCCGGGGGCCTTTCATGCGCGCACGAAAAAGCCAGCGGCGCCACACAGGTTAAGCCGGGTTGGCTCCGAAGAGCTACCTCTCTCTCACCCTGATGCGGCGCCCCTGGCACCGCTCACTCTAGCACACTCCCCGACGACCGCACAATCCGGAACGGTCGTTTGGGACCGCGTCATCCACAGGCCTCATCCACAGGTGTCGTCTGGCGTCATCAAACACGTGGTCCATCATCGAGTCCGTGCCGCGCATCGCAGGAACCATCTTCGGAACCGTGGAAGACACTCGCGCAGGAGCAACGAGTTATCCACAAATGCGGATCGGCGTCCCGAGGGAGATCAAGGACCAGGAAGGGCGGGTCGGGATCACGCCGGCAGGCGTGCACGAACTCGTGGACGCCGAGCACACGGTCATCATCGAGGCCGGGGCCGGCGAAGAGAGCGGGATCTCGGACCGCGAGTACGAGCGGCGCGGTGCGCGCATCGCGCGGCGGGCTGCGGAAGCCTGGGACGCCGACATGGTCCTCAAGGTCAAGGAGCCGCTCCCGGAGGAGTACGGCTATCTCCGCTCCGACCTCATCCTGTTTACCTACCTGCACCTGGCGGCCGAGCCGGACTTGACCCGCCGGCTGCTGGAGACGCGGACGGTGGGGATCGCCTACGAGACCGTTCAGCTGCCCGACGGGGAGTTGCCGCTTCTGACACCGATGAGCGAGGTGGCCGGGCGGATGGCGATCCAGGAAGGCGCGTTCTATCTTAAGAAGACCGCGGGCGGCAAGGGCACGCTCCTGGGCGGTGTCACCGGCGTCGCGCCGGCCAACGTCGTCATTCTGGGCGGCGGTGTGGTCGGCTCCCACGCGGCCAAAGTCGCCACCGGCATGGGCGCCCAGGTGACCGTCCTCGAAAAGAGCCCCCGGCGCATGGCCTACCTGGATGACGTCCTCCACGGGCGGGCGATGGCGGTGATGAGCAATCCCGTGACGGTGGAGCAGGCCGTGGCCTACGCCGACCTGCTGGTCGGCGCAGTCCTCATTCCGGGCGCCCGGGCGCCCCGCATCGTCACGGAGGCGATGGTGCGCACGATGAAGCCCGGGTCGGTGATCGTCGACGTCGCCGTGGACCAGGGCGGGTGCGTCGAGACGACGCGGCCGACCACGCACAGCCACCCGGTGTTCGAGCTCCACGGCGTCCTGCACTACGGGATCACCAACATGCCCGGGGCCCTGCCCCGGACCTCCACGTTCGCCCTGACGAACGTGACGATCCGCTACGCGCTCGACATCGCCCGGAAGGGGTGGCGGCGGGCGGCCCGGGAGGACCCGGCGCTCGCGCACGGCGTCAACACCGCCGGTGGCCGCCTCAGCCATCCCGCGGTGGCCGCCGCGCACGGGATCGAGTACACGCCCCTCGACATCCTGCCGGGCTAGGCGGCCCCGCGCCCACTGCCGCAATGCAAAAGGCCCGGGATTCTCACCCCGGGCCTGCGATGTTCAGGCGAGCGGACGCGGCCGGACCGCGCGGGTCCTAGTCCTTCGCGTTGTCCGAGCCCCTCTCGATGCGGATCTTGCCCGCGGCGATCTCCTCGAGCGCCACGGTCACCGGGTTGGTGCTGGCGATGTCCACCATCGGCAGGTGGCCCTCTTTGAGCTGGCGCGCCCGCTTGGCCACGACGACGACGAGCGCGTACTTGTTGTCGACTTTCTCCAGCAGCGACTCAAGCGGAGGCCGGATCATCGGCATGGCAGTTCTCCTCCTGTGCGGCGGTCACGCGCGCGCCGGCGCCCTGCGCGGCGCCTCGCGCCGGCCGGCTCATATGCGGCGTCGGGCGGCCAAATGGGACGTAATAAACAGCGGGGTATGCGTCACCGCTTCCCCCGCCAACACTATCCCCGGCAGCGACCTACTCTCCCACGCAGTTGCCCACGCAGTACCATCGGCCCTGGAGGGCTTAACGACCGTGTTCGGAATGGGAACGGGTGTGGCCCCTCCGGCAACGCCACCGGGAACTCGTTCGCGGCGCCCCGGTTGCCCGGGTCCCGCGCATTTCACCTATGGCTCGTGCGTTCGGATCCCGACCCCCTGTGCAACCAGAGGCCTTGCCCTGCGACTCCGAGCCACGGTGCAAGCTCCATACAGCTACCCCTAAGGCCATACCTTCAAGCCCTCGACCGATTAGTACCGGTAAGCTCAAGGCCTTACGGCCCTTACACCTCCGGCCTATCAACCAGGTAGTCCTCCTGGGGTCTTACCCGGTTACCCGGTGGGAGGCCTCATCTTGGGGTGGGCTTCGCGCTTAGATGCTTTCAGCGCTTATCCCGTCCGCACATAGCTACCCGGCGCTTGCCCTTGGCAGGACAACCGGT
>JAPVSX010000286.1:0-6048 GCA_047519495.1 Armatimonadota bacterium | reverse complement strand
TCACGCGGTCGCCCAGCGCGATAGCCTCGTCGATGCTGTGCGTGACGAAGACGATCGTCTTGCGCTCCCGTTCCAGAATCCGCAGCATCTCCTCCTGGAGGATCTCGCGTGTCTGCGCGTCCAACGCCGCGAACGGCTCGTCCATCAATAGCACCTCCGGCTGGATCGCGAGCGCGCGGGCCAGCCCGACCCGCTGCTGCATCCCACCGGACAGCTGGTACGGGTAGTAGTGCGCAAACGCCTGGAGGCCGACCAGGGTGAGCGCGCGGGCCACCTCGGCCTCGATCCGGTCGCGCGGCGCGCCGGCGAGCTTGAGGCCGTACGCGACGTTGGCCGAGACCGTTTTCCACGGGAAGAGGCCGAAGTGCTGGAAGACCATCGCCACGCTGGCCGGCGGAGCCGTGACCGGCGCGCCGTCGAGCAGGATCCGCCCCTGGGAGAGCGGCAGCAGGCCGTCGATGCACCGGAGCAGCGTCGTCTTCCCGCAGCCGCTCGGCCCCACGACACACGCGATCTCGTTGTCGTAGACGTCGAGGGTGAGCGCCTCGAACGCGGTGACCGTGCCACCCAGAAACATCCGGGCGGCATCCTCGATGCGGACCTTGATCCCGCCGGGCGTCACGTCGCCCCCAGGTGCTCCGCCATGAAGTCGGCCACGAGCGGCCGGTACTTGTAGATGATGTTGTTGCAGACGTGGTTCCCTTCCGGGTAGCAGACCCACCACTTGAGGCCCCCGGCCGCCTCGTAGGTGCGGTAGGCGTCGTCGGGCGGGATCAGGTTATCCTGCGCGCCGTGCACCACGAGGAGCGGCGCCCGGATCCGCCGGGCGTGTCCGGCAAGCGTCGCGCCGGCGCTCCGGGCCGCCAGGTCGTCTTCGTCCCGAGCCCCCCAGATGTGCATCCAGCGCGCGAGATGCAGGCCCCGGTGCAGGCGGCGCTCCTCAAGGCTGTGGAGCCCGCCGCAAGCTGCGACCGCCCGGAGGCGCGGCTCGAACGCCGCGCACCGCGGGGCGAGGTACCCGCCCAGGCTCACGCCGCAGACCCCGACCCGCGTCCCATCCACGTCCCCCCGGGTGAGCAGGTAGTCGATTGCCGCGGTCGCGGTCACCTCGAAGTCGACGCGCATCTTCATCGCGTACCAGGTCTCCCCCTGCCCCGGCCCGTCCAGGGTCAGCGTCGCGATCCCGCGCCGGAGAAAGAACCGCTCGAAGGTGGCGTGCTCCTCCTTCGCGGAGTCGAGGCCGGACAGGAACAGGACAACCGGCGGGCCGTCTCGGTGCGCGCCGCTGCCGGGCTTTCGGAGGTATGCGGGGATCCGGATCCCCTCAAGGGGAAACTCGACGCGTTCTCCGGGCGGGTCGAGCGCCCCGAGCGCGTGGCCATAGCACTCGACCCGCTTCCGGTGACCCGCCGTATACTCATCCAACTTCTCCACCCAGGAGAAGACGGCGAAGTGGTAGGCGATCGCAGCGTGGTAGTAGGCTTCGCCGGCCGTGATCCCCTGCCGCCGCTCCTCGGCCTCGCGGGCCAGCGCCTCGTGCCGGCGGCCCAAGCCCGTCCAGGCGCCGTACCAGTCGTTCCACGACGTGCACGCCTCCACGGTCCGCCGGTAATCGTTCGGGTCCACGCCGTTCGCGATGAGCCGCGGCTCCCAGGTCCGGCTGACGTAGGCGATCGTCTCGTCGGGCACGCGCATCACTCCTGCCCGGCCGGCCGGGCTATTGGCACCCGGCGGGCACCGGCACCGGGCCGCCCGCCTTCTGCAGCGCCTCGTTCGCGATGCTCATGTCGAGCATCTGCCGGGCATCGTACACGTTCCGGAGGTCGCCGCCCTGGTGTTCGAAGTTGATGCTCCAGTTGAGCCGGCCGAGGTCGAGTCCGAGGTTCCTGGCCCACACGCAGGTGGTGGTGACCTTGGCGTACGCGTAGCCCGCGTCCACAGGATCCGCGCCGGTGACCGTGCTCAGAATCCGCACGGTCTCCGCACGGTTGGCATACGCGTACCGGACCGCGAGGATCGTCGCGGCGACGAGGTCGACAACCGCGTCACGGTTGCGCTGGACGAATTGTTTGGGCGCGCAGTAGACGTGGTACTGGTACTGCGGCAGCGCCTCCTGCAGGTCGTACAGCACGTGGAAGCCCTTTTGCCGGCGCAGCACCTCGCTCGCCTGCTCGTAGTGGAAGATGGCGGTGTCGGACTGGCCGGTCACGAGCGAGGCCACCCGGCCGGCGGTGGTCGTCTGGACGATCGTGACGTCCTCGGGGCTGAGCTGGGCGGTGGACAGCACCGCCCGGTTCAGCCGGTCGATGATGCCGCCCGGCGCGCTCGACATGCCGAGCTTCTTCCCTTTAAGGTCCTTCAGGCTCTTGATCGAGTCGCGCGCGACCAGGACGAAGGGCAGCTTAGGCGCCGGGCCGTAGAAGCCGACGAACGGGACGCCATTCCCAAACGCCGTGAGGCAGTCGAGCGTCCCGACGTTCACGGCACCGGTGATTGCGGCGGTTTCAGCGCGGGTCGATCCCTCGAAGTCCTTGATCTCGAGATCGATGTTGAACTTGTCCGTGAACCCGAGCGCCTTGGCCAATTCGATCGGCGAGTGGACGACGTTCGGCGGCGCGGTAGGCTGCCCGAACACGATGTGGCGCTTCGGCCCCGGCGGCGGGAACTGTGGTCCCGCGGCCGATTGGGCTACCGGGACCGCCGTGGCGATCAGGAGCGCGGACAGGACCACCGCGAGCATCGCGGTCAACGATCGGATCATCGGTCTCCCCCCTCCCGGATCAGGTCGTCACGAAGTACTGGACCGGCACCCGGTGCAGGCACTCGCACCCCGTGTCGGTGATGGACAAGAGATTCCCCAGTTGTACCCCCGCCCCCTCGTCGGGGGTCACGACGTTCGGCTGCACCACGACGCACATGCCGGCCGCAAACGTGAACGGCGCGTGGGCCTCCTGGACTGTCTGCCGGGTCCGGACCGACGGCGGCAGGAGCCCGATCGCAAACCCGTGGAGGAGGCCGTCGTTGATGGTCAAGCCTCGGGCGTGGATGACCTCCGCCGCATCGAGCACGTCCTCCGTGGTGGCGCCGGCCCGGAGTACTGCGGTGCAGCGCGTGTAGGCCTCGAGCGCCGTGTCCCACAACCGCCGGTACAGATCGTTCGGCTGTGCCTGGACAAAGATCGGCCGGTGCAGCTGGCCCGAGTACCCCCAGTGGCTCACGCTGATCTCGGTGTTGATCACGTCGCCCCGGTCGATGATGCGGTGCGACAGGTTCGGCCGCGGGACGCAGGCGGCCGAGGCGTCCTGCGGGGTCGAGGAGATGTAGGCGAGGTGCGGGAGCCCGCCCAGCAGGCGGCCGGCGGTCTCGACGAGCGCCCCCAACTGGTACTCGCGCATCCCGGGGCGGACGTTCTCCACGAGGTGGAGCAGGGCGGCATCCGTGAACGCGGCGCCCCGCCGCAGCCATTCGAGCTCCTCCGCACTCTTCACCAGGCGCAGCCGCCGGAACGCGCGGGTGACGTCCGCGAACCGCCACCCCTCGAGCCTCTGCTGCCAGCGCCGCGCAGCCTGGACCGGCACTTCGCCGACGTAGCCGAGCGCGCCGGCGCCGCCGTGCGCCTCCCGCGCGTGTCGGGCCACCGACTCGGCAGACGACGTCCCGCCCCACCGGGCCTCCACCGCTGCGATCTCGCGGGCGTTCGGCACGTGGTTGTAGGACTGCACGAAGACGACGGGTTCGCCCCGGGCGGGCACGACCACGTAGTTGTTGCGGTTGCCGAGGAACCCCGTCAGGTAGTGGACGTCCGCGTGGTTGTGCCGGGAGAGCGATGAGTTGCCGTAGATCACGAGCACGTCGAGCCCGTGCGCCTCCATCAGCGCCCGGACGGCGGCGCGGCGCCGACCGAACTCTTCGGCCGAGAACCGCGGGTACAGCTCCTGGGCGGTCGCGGGCCCGGGTCCGGGCGCGGCGGGCGACATCCTCCGGGCCGGCCGTCTCGGCGTCATGGCTTCGCGATCCAGGTCAGGTGCCCGAAGCGATACGGCGCTGTCGGCATGATCGCCCCCTCCCGCGTCTCGTCAGCGCTTTCGTCGGTACGGTCCGCCGGGGCGCCGGCCCCGACCTGCAGTGATCCATCACAGCGTGCGGATGCGCGGGTCCAGGAGGTCGCCCAGCCCGTCTCCCAGCAGGTTGAAGCCGAGCACGGCCACGGCGATCGCGCACCCGGGCAGCACGGCGATCCACGCGTCGATGAGCATGTACTGCCGGGCCGCGCTCAGCATGAGCCCCCACGACGCCGTCGGCGGCTGCGTGCCCAGCCCGAGGAAGCTCAGCGCCGCCTCGGTGAGGATCGCGGTGGAGAGCGACACCGTCGTCTGCACCAAGAGCGGCGCGGAGACGTTCGGGAGGACGTGGCGCAGGACGATCACCCGGTTGGACGCGCCGAGCGCGCGGGCCGCCTCGATGTACGGCAGGCCGACGACCGCCAGGGTCGGGCCGCGGGCGATCCGCGCAAACGTCGGCGTGTACACGATGCCGACCGCGATCATCACGTTCGTGAGGCTGGGCCCGAGGATGCTCGTGATCGCGATCGCCAGGACGAGCGCCGGGAGCGAGAACAGCACGTCCATGACGCGCATCGCGACGTTGTCCACCCAGCCGCCGTAGAAGCCGGCCACGATGCCGGACGTCGCCCCCAGCCCGAGGGCGATCGCGACGGCCAGGACGCCGACGTAGAGCGAGACGCGCGCCCCGAAGATGAGCCGGCTCAGCTCGTCGCGTCCCAGCTCGTCGGTCCCGGCGGGGAACGCGTGGCCGGGCGGGAGGAGCGGCGTCGCGATCTGCGCCACCGGGTCGTGGGGGGCCAGCGCGGGCGCGGCGAGCGCAACGAACACGACGGCGCCCACCGTCGCCGCACCGATCAGGGCCACCGGGGTCCGGTGGAGCGCGGGGAGCCACCGCGGGGCCCGGCGCCGGGCGCCGGGCCCCGAGGACCGGGGCGCCGGCCGGGCGTGCGGCGTGGCCCGGGCCTCACTCATACCGGATCCGCGGATCCAGATACGTATAGAGAAGGTCCACGCCGAGGTTCGTCAGGATGAACGTCACGGCGAACAGCAGCACCGTGCCCTGCACGACCGGGTAGTCGCGCTGGTAGACGCCGTTGAGGAGCGTCCACCCGAGCCCCGGCAGCCCGAAGATCTGCTCGGTGATCACGACGCCCCCCAGAAGGTATCCCATCTGCAGTCCCAGCACGGTGATGACCGGGATCAGCGCGTTGCGCAGGGCGTGGCGGAGCAGCACGACGCCGGTGGATAGGCCCTTGGCCTGGGCCACCTTGACGTACTCCTGCCCGAGCACCTCCAGCATCGACGACCGCGTCATCCGCACGACGACCGCCGCGAGGCCGAGGGCCAGCGAGAACACCGGGAGGAACATCTGCTGGAGATTGACCCAGGGCTGCGTCCACGGCGGGACGTAGATCAAGGCGGGGAGCCAGTGGAACAGGTAGGACGCGGCGATGATCAGGAGCACGGCGATCCAGAAGCTCGGCACCGAAAGCCCGAGCAGGCCCACGATCTGGACGAGCGTCTTGACACGGACGCTCCGGGAGACGCTCGCCAGGATCCCGAGCGGGATCCCTACCAGGGACACGCCGGCGACCGCGAGCACCGCGAGTTCGATCGTGATGGGAAGCCGGGACACGAGGAGCCCGCCGACGGGCTGTCCCGAGCGGAACGACCATCCAAAGTCCCCGCGCAGCATGCTCCCGACCCAGAACAGGTACTGAACCGGGAGCGGCCGGTCGAGCCCGAACTGGTGCATCACCGCGGCCTGCTGGTCGCGGCTGAGCTGACCCTCCGTGCCGGCGAGGATGTCCACGATCGTTCCGGGCAGGAGCCGCACGAGCAGGAAGATCAGCACGGACACGCCGACCAGGGCGGCGACCGTCCAGAGCGCACGCCGGATGACGTAGCGCATGCCTCACGCAGCCCGCCGCCCGGGGCCCGCGGCGCGCCGCGGGCCCCGGCCGCGGCGCAGGACCTCAGCCGC
>JAPVSX010000285.1:0-5837 GCA_047519495.1 Armatimonadota bacterium | reverse complement strand
CGCTCACCTCCTCGTACCGCTGCACGGTCTGGCGGGCCCGCGCCGCATCCCGGTACAGCTCGGGGTCGCCCATCAGCCGGCTCAGGTCTCGCTGCTCCTGCTCCAGCGCGCCGATGCGGGCCACGATCTCGTCCGAGGTCGGCTCGCTGCTCCGCGGTACGCTCGAGCGGTGATCGCGCGAGGCAGCCGGCCGCGCCCGTGTCGGGGGCGGCGGGACCGCGTCCGCCCCGCGGGCGGCGGCCCGGGGGGGCGCATTATCGCCATCGAAACCGGCGGCCGTCCCCGGCGCGGCGGCGGCCGAGGAGCCCCCGGCCCGGCCGTCCCGGGCGGCGCCTGCCGCGCCGGGACTCGGCGCATCGCCCAACCGGCGGGCGGGGGCGCTGGCGGCCAGGGTCTCCCGGTACCGGTGATAGGGCCCCGGGACCTCGCGCATCTCCCCGTCGCTCAGGATGAGCAACCGCCCCGCAACGTGGTCGAGCAGGTAGCGGTCGTGCGAGACGAGGATCATCGCGCCGGGGAACGCCCGTAGCGCCGCCTCCAGGGTCTCGAGCGACGGCAGGTCGAGGTGCGTGGTCGGCTCGTCGAGCAGCAGGAGGTCAGGACGGTCCAGCACCATCTTCGCCAGGGCCACGCGGCGCCGCTCGCCGCCGCTCAACTGCCCGACCTGCTTGTAGACGGCCTCGCCCGAGAACAGGAACCGCCCGAGGAGCGTCCGCACCTGCTCCGGCGTGATGCGGCGATCGCCCAGGACCTCCTCCAGCACCGAGCGGTCGAGGTCCAGCGTCTCCTCGGCGTGCTGGGCGAAGTAGCCGACACGCACGCCCGGCCCGAGTTCGACGGTCCCCGACGTCGGGCGGTCCAGCCCGGTGATGATCCGGAGCAACGTGGTCTTGCCGGCGCCATTCGCCCCGATAAGCCCGAGCTTCTCCCCCCGACGAACCTCCATGGCGACGTGGCGCAGGATCTCGGCCGCCCCGTACCGCTTCGTGACATTCCGGACCCGCAGGACCGTCTGCGGGGCGCGCCGGGGCGCCTCCAGGCGGAACGACAGGGTCCGATGGGCCCGGGGCGCCTCGATCGGCTGGATGCGAGCGAGCCGCTTCTCGCGCGACTTTGCCTGCCGGCTCTTCTGCCCGGCGTGATACCTGCGAATGTAAGCCTTGAGCGCCTCGATCTCTTCCTGCTGGCGCTCGAATGCTTCCTGCTGGCGCTCGCGCCGCGCGGCCCCCTCGATGGCGTAGTAGGCGTAGTTCCCGGGATACTCCGCGATCCGCCAGGCCTCCAGCTCGAGCGTGCGGGACGTCACCGCATCGAGGAGGTATCGGTCGTGGCTCACGAGCAGCACCGCCCCGCGGTACTGCTGGAGAAACGTCTGGAGCCACTCGAGCGCTTCGAGGTCGAGGTGGTTCGTCGGCTCGTCGAGGAGCAGCAGGTCGGGCGCGGAGAGGAGCAGGCGGGCGAGGGCACCGCGGGAGCGCTGCCCTCCGCTCATCGAGACAAGCGGCTGGTGATACTGGTCTTCGCGGAACCCGAGGCCGGCCAGGGTGCGGCGAATCTCCGCCTCGTACGCAAACCCGCCCCCCCGCTCGAACCGGTCGCGCAGGCGGCCGTACTCGTCGAGCGCCGCCGCGAGGCGGGCATCGTCCCCGTGCACATCGGGCGACGCCATGCGCGCCTCGGCCTCGGCGAGCTTCCGCTCGACTTCGCGGAGCCCGGCGAACGCCGCCGCCGCTTCGTCCCAGAGGGTGTGGCCCGGTTCCACGTCCGGCACCTGGGGAAGGTAGCCGACGACCGCCCCGGCCCGAACGCTGACCGTCCCCTGGTCGGGCGCGTCAAGCCCGGCGAGCAGGCGGAGGACAGTGGTCTTGCCGGCCCCGTTGCGGCCGACCAGGCCGACCTTCTCTCCTGGCTCGAGCGCAAAGGAGACGCCGGCGAGCACTGTCACGTCGCCGAAGGACTTTGAGAGATCCGTGGCCGATAGCAGCGGCATGGTCATCTGGTCCCGGGCCACCTGTCATGGAACCGGGCCGGCCCGAGTGTACTGGGCATCCCGAAGAGTGTCAAGGCGGCACAGCGCGACGCGCACCGTCGCCGCTCAGCGGGGCGCGCCGCGAGGCACTCGGGACCGGGGTCCTGCCGGGCGGCCCGGCCTAGGGCCGGTGCTCGCGTCCCCACTCGAGCTGCCGGTCCTGCAGCAGCTCGATCGCGTGGCGCATGACCGGCAGGATGACCTCCATCCACTCCCGGGCGCCGCGGGGGCTACCCGGCAGATTGATGATCAGGGTGCGGCCGCGGATGCCGGCCACCGCGCGGGACAGCATCGCGAGCGGGGAGCGCGCGGCGGTCGCGATCCTGGCGGCCTCGGGGATCCCCGGCACCTGCCGTTCGATCACGCGGAGCGTCGCCTCGGGCGTGACGTCGCGGGACGCCACGCCGCTGCCGCCGGTCGTGAGAACCAGGTCCACCCGCAGGGTGTCCGCCATGTCGGCGAGCGTTCGGGCGATCGTCTCGAGGTCGTCGGGCACGACGACGTGCGCGAGCACCTCGGCGCCCTCGGCGCCCAGAGCCTGCGCCAGGTACGCGCCGCTCTCGTTCTTCCCCTGGCCCCGGCTGACCCGGTCGCTCGCGGTGAGGATCCCGCAGCGGACGCCGCGCAGGCGCTTCTCCTGGCTCATTTCCGCCCTCGCTTCTTCCGGGAGGTCCCGCCGTCACCGGGCGCGGCCCCGTCACGGGACTCGCGCCGCAGATAGATCCCCGACTTCCCGCCGGATTTGCGCACGAGCCGGACGTTCTGGATCACCATGCCCCGCTCCACACCCTTCAGCATGTCGTAGACCGTGAGGCCGGCGGCCGCTACCGCGACCAGCGCCTCCATCTCCGCCCCGGTTCGCCCGAGCGTGCGTACCCGGGCCTCGATCGCCACGCACGACCGCCGGGTGTCCGGCACGAGGTCCACCGAGATCCCGGTGAGCGGGATCTGGTGGCAGAGGGGAATCAGCTCCCACGTGCGCTTGGCAGCGGCGATCGCCGCCACCTGCGCGATCGCGAGGACGTCGCCCTTGCGCGCCGTACCGGCGGTGACCACCCGGAGCGTGGCCGGGGCCATCACCACCTCACCGCGGGCGGCGGCCTCTCGCACCGTCTCCGCCTTCTCCCCAACGTCCACCATGCGGGCGCGCCCGCGATAGTCGAGGTGGGTGAGTCCACGTGCCGCCCTGGCGTCGCGGCGCGCTCCGGCGCGGTCAGCGCGGTGGTCCAGGTGGGTAAATCCACGCACCGGCTCGGCGGCGCGGCGCGCTCGGGCGCGGTAAGCGGGGCGGCGGTTCGACCGGGCCCCTCCGGTCATGTCTCGAAGAGATGCACGTCGACCTCGGCGCCCTCGTCCACGTGCTCCCGGCCGATGGGCACGACGACGACGCCGTCGGCCCGGGTCATCGTCGTGATGATGCCGGACTTGCCGAGCACCGGGATCGCCCATAACGCGCCGTCCCGCTCCTCGAGGAAGACGCGAATGTGATCCTCCCGTACCCCGGCCGACGGGATGCGCCGCGCCATCCGGGCGCGCACGGCCTGCCCGAACGGCCGCACGGCGGTCCGTCCCGCGAGGCCGCGCAACAGATCCCGCACAAAGACGTCGAAGATCACCATCCCGCTCACGGGATGGCCCGGCAGTCCGATGACCGGCGTCCCATCCACGACCGCCAGGATCGTCGGCTTCCCGGGCTTGATGCTGACGCCGTGGACGACTACGCCCGGCTGGCCCAGGGCGCCGATCGCCTGCGCCACCGCGTCCTTCGCACCGACCGAGCTGCCGCCGCTCACGAGGATCAGGTCGGAGGTCGTCCGCGCCCCGGCGAGCGTCCGAAGCAGGACATCGTAGTCGTCCTCGACGATCCCGTAGGGGCGCGGGATGCCGCCCTCCTGCTGAACGAGCGCCGCGAGCGTGTAGGTGTTGACGTCCCGGACCTGGCCGGTCGCCGGGCGGCGCTCCGGCGGCACAATCTCGTCCCCGGTCGCGAGGATGGCCACGCGGGGGCGCAGGTATACCTCCACCTCCACCACGCCGATCGCCGCCAGCAGGCCGACGTCCTGCGGCCGCAGCCGCACCCCCTGGCGGAGGGCGACCTCCCCGCGGCTCACGTCCTCGGCGCGGCGGATGACGTTGTCGCCGGGCCGGGCGGAGCGCTTCACCGCGATCACGTCGCTGCCGCGGACGTCCACGTCCTCCAGCATACCGACCGCGTCGGCGCCGTCCGGCAGCATCCCTCCGGTTGGGATGCGAATGGCTTCTCCGGGCCCGACCGCGCGGGGCGCGGCCCGGCCCATCAACACCTCGCCGACGAGCCGGAGCCCGGCAGGATGCGCCTCGGAGGCGGCGGACACGTCCGCGGCGCGGACGGCATACCCGTCCACGGTCGAGCGGTCGAACTCCGGCAGGTCCTCGGGAGCAACGGCGTCCCGGGCCAGGACCCGGCCAAATGCCTCGCCAAGCGCGACGCGCTCGGTGCCGCGTGGACGCGGTGTGTACGCGCGGCGGAAGCGGGCCTGAGCCTCGGCCGGGGTCAGGAGCTTGCTGAATCCGGGCATCGCAACCCTCAGTATACCACCCGTATACGGCCGCTCGGCCCGACCCGAGGCGCTACCTGACCAGTCCCATCTCCCTGCCCACCTTGCCGCAGATCTCCAGCGCCCGCGAGAGGTCGTCGCGCGTGTGCCCAGCGGTCACGATCGTGCGGACCCGGGCCTTCCCGCGTGGCACCGTCGGGTAGGCGATGCCGAGCGCAAACACCCCTTCGTCGAAGAGGCGGTCGGAGCAGCGCATCGTCTGGGCCTCGTCCCCGATCATCACGGGGGTGATCGGGGTCTCGCTCGCGCCCGTGTCGAAGCCGAGGTCGCGGAGGCCGGCCTTGAAAAAGCGCGTGTTGTCCCACAGGCGCGCGATCAGGTCCGGCTGCTCCTCGATCAGGTCGAGCGCCGCCAGCGCCGTCGCCGCCACGGACGGTGGATGCGACGTGCTGAACAGGAGCGGCCGCGCCCGCTGCATCAGGAACTCGATCAGGGGCCGGCTGCCGGCGACGTACCCGCCGAGGCCCGCCCACGCCTTGCTGAGGGTGCCCACCTGGATGTCCACCTGACCGTGCAGGCCGAAGTGCTCGACGGTCCCGCGCCCGCCCGCGCCGACCACGCCGCTCGCGTGGGCGTCGTCCACCATCATGATCGCGCCGAACTCCCGGGCGAGCGCGCACAGCTCGGGGAGCGGCGCCAGGTCCCCGTCCATGCTGAACACGCCGTCCGTGATCAGGAGCGCGCGCCGCGCCCCCCGCGCCGCCGCGAGGCACCGTCGCGCCGCCGCGACATCCTTGTGCGGATAGATCTTGCGCTCGGCGCCGCTCAGCCGGCAACCGTCGATGATGCTGGCGTGGTTCAGCTCGTCGCTGACGACGACGTCCTCCTTGCCGAGGATCGCGGCGACCGTGCCGGCGTTGGCAGTGAAGCCCGACTGGTAGAGGAGCGTCGCCTCGGTTCGCTTGAACGCCGCCAGCCGCCGCTCGAGGGTCTGGTGGATCGTCATGTTCCCGGCGATCGTCCGGACCGCCCCCGAGCCGACGCCCAGGGCGTCGATCGCCTCGCGCGCCGCCGCCTTGAGGCGCGGGTGGTTGGCCAGCCCCAGGTAGTTGTTCGAGCAGAGATTGATGACGCGCCGGCCGTCGTACACGCACACCGGCGCCTGCTCCCCCTGGAGCTCGCGGGGCCACCGGTACAGCCCCTGCGCCCGGAGTGAGGCGAGTTCGTCGTCGAGGAACGCGAGCGGCGCGCGCGCCCCGGAGCCGCGCGCG
>JAPVSX010000284.1:0-7327 GCA_047519495.1 Armatimonadota bacterium | reverse complement strand
TTCGGGGGAAATCCTTGTGCACATTGGCGACCTGCTCGACTGGGCGTTGTCGATGGCAAAGGGAGCTCAGGCATGGCATGACTCAGCACCGCTGCCGTGGGAAAGAGGGGTGGAGCGCTTCTCTAGCGCTCTTGGGGCATTCGATGCCTGCCTGGCCTCCGGCGCCCCATTGCACGCTTCGGCAGAAAGACTCTCTCAGGGCCCAATCGCCGACGCGCTGACGCACGTCGGGCAGATCGCCACGCGCCGTAGCCTGGCGGACCCGGAGGCGAACCCCCGACCGGAGGCTTAGGAGACCTCCGGCGCATGCTGGCCCCCGCTACGGGTGGGAGGTCTGGCTGAACCACTCCGTCGGAATCTCCCGGCCGACCCCGGCGGCCTTTGCCAGGTCGTAGACGGCCTTCCCCACTGCCGCGAACTCGATGCCGAGCCCCCAGGTCTTGGCCATCAGAGTGACCTGGTCAGGACGGCTGCGGCCGGGCGCGCGCCGCAGCAGGAGATCCGAGAGGAGATGGACCTTCCCCTGAAATGCGTCGAACCGCTGCGCCTCGACAGCGTCGCGCCGGGTTCGTTCGGACAGCGCGCCCTCCTCGCCGAGCGTCTGCGTCCGATTGGTCACGTAGGACCCGCGCGGGCTGGACGCGACAATGACGTCGCTGCGGTCCCACGCCTGCTCATCAAACTCCATCGTTGTGATACAGGTCAGGTGCATCCCGGGCTCGAGCCAGGCGCCCGACACCACGGGACGCTGCGCGTTCGTCGCGGTCCCGACGATGTCCGCGCCCCGGATCGCCTGCTCCGGGCTCGGCGCCGCGGCGACCTCGATCCCGAGCCGCTCCCCCACCGTGCGGGCGAACGCTGCGCGGTGCTCCGGATGGGGGCTGTACACGCGAATCCTGGACAGGGGGCGGACCGCAGCAAGGGCGAGCACCGCGGTCTCTGCCTGCCACCCCGACCCCAAGAACGCCAGGACGCGCGCGTCCTCCCGGGCCAGATACTTCGCCGCTACACCGCCGGTCGCCGCGACGCGCATCCGCTGGAGATGCCCATCCGTGCAGATCGCCAGGAGCTCGAGCGTCTCCATGCTGTAGAGGAAGACCAGCCCGACGTAGCGGCGACCGGGCGCCGCCGGAACCTTAACGCGGCGGGGCACCCCATCAACCAGCGGGTAGGTGATCAGGTCGGAGTTGATGCGCTGGGCGAAGATGCCCAGGCGCTCCAGCCCTCCCTCGATCGTCTTGAAGGCGTAGTAGCTCTGCGGATCGGAAGAAGCCAGAAAACTGTCGCGCCTCGGGGCGTTGACCGCCGTTCCGCGGCCCAGGTCCCGATAAGCCTCCTCCACGGCCGCAAGACAGGCCTCCATCGTGAGAAGCCGGCCCACGTCGTCGTCGTTGAGGACGAGTGTCACCGGCGCGTGAGCCTCGCCAATCGGCCCCTAGCGCCGCACCTCAGCTTTGCGCGATCCTGCGTACTCAGGGGCATCCTCCAGATAGACCACCGTATTGTACGGGAGCACCTTGAACAGGCGGTTCTGGGCCGACAGCAGCACGAGCGGTTCCTTCGGATCGGCGCTGAAGTGCTGGTGGATCGTGTTCTGGGGGACATACAGCAGGTCCCCGGGCCCGAACTCCCAGCGGCTGGGCTTCTTCGCCGCGCGGGCCATGTATTTCTCGCCGATCTCGGCCTCCACGTCCCAGTGCAGGCTGTAGCCGCGGCCCGACAGGACGTAGAGCGCCTCGTCGGCCATGTGCCAGTGCTTGGCCGACCGGCTCCCCGCCGGGATTTCCTGCTGGTAGATATCCACGCTGAACACCCGCACGTCGGTGCGCTCGGGGGACGTGATCACGCGCACGTGGCCGTCCCGGGTGGTCTCCCAGCGGGTGTCGGACGGCTTGACCACCTTCTTGCGGTCCGTGATGCCGGCCGTCCAGAGGCGGGACCAGTCCTCGGGCGGACCGTACTGGTCGCCGTCCTCCACGGGGCCGCCTCGTCCCTGCTGAATCAGCCCCAGGTACATCCACATGGCCTTCGCCTTGATGACGAGCGCGAGCGCCCGCTTCTGAGGGTCGGCGTTGAAGTGCCGGTGCACCGAGTCTGCGTGCACGACCACGAGGTCGTCCTTCTCCCAGTCGTATCGCCGGCCGTCGTGAATCTCATACCCGCGGCCTTCGAGGATGTAGAACGTCGCCTCGTTCTGATGGCCGTGTCCCCGGTTGGACCCGCCGGGAAGCAGTTCCACGAAATGCATCTGGATGGTCTGGGTAAGGTAGGGGTCGTCACCCGGCCCCAGGATCCACCAGGTGCGCGACTGATCGGAGTCCCCTGAGTGGGCGACGCTCGCGTCGTCCACCACGGTCCCCGCGCGGTGGACGCGCGGCGCCGCACGCTGGCGCCGGCGGAACTCCGTGAGCCCATAGTGCTCTGACGTGATGCCCCTGAGAAACACGCGCCCTTCGCCCTCGCTCACTGACTCCACCTCCCACCGATCCAGCTCGACCGTACCTGTCTCGCCTCTACGCCGCCTCGCGCGCCGTTTCCTCTTGCACGCCTAACGGCTATAAGCGCCCGATTATGGATCCCTCAGCGCGGCCTCCCCCGCCGGGCGGTGCGCCCACCAGAGGAAAGGACTGCGAGTGTCCCGAAGTCCCGGACGCGCGATTCATCGCAAGCGATTTTGCGCGCCAGGAACGACGGAGGTGGGGATGCCCGCACCACGCCGGTTGATCGTCGCCGTGTCGGGATCGACGGGTCCGCACTACGGCGTCCGGCTCCTGGAAGTCCTCCGGACGCACGCCGACATCGAGATCCACCTCATCCTGACCGGTGCGGCGCGGAAGACCATTGAGTACGAGATGGGCCGGGATCCCGCAAGCGTGGCGGCCCTGGCCGACAGGCTGCACGACGAGAAGGACATCGCCAGCCCGATCGCCAGCGGCACGTTCGTCACCGACGGGATGATCGTCGCGCCCTGCTCGATCAAGACCCTCTCGGCGATCGCCCACAGCTATAACGACACCCTCGTCGTCCGCGCCGCGGACGTCTGCCTCAAGGAGCGCCGCAAGCTCGTGCTCGTGGTCCGGGAGACGCCGCTGCACGCGGGCCACCTCCGGCTCATGCTGGATGCGACGGAGCACGGCGCCGTGATCCTGCCCCCGATGCCCGCGTTCTACCACCTGCCCAAGACGGTGGACGAGATCATCGACCATACCGTCGTGAAGATCCTCGACCAGTTCGGCATCCACCTGGACCTGATCCGGCGCTGGCGCGGGCCGTCCGACGACGCAGCATCGTTGTGAGTCGGATGGCAGGCGCCGCGGGTGACGACGTCGAGCAGCGCAAAGCCGAGCACCTCCGGTTGACGACCAGCCGGGACGTCTCGAGCGGAATCGGGCCCGGCTGGTCGGACGTACACCTGCTGCATCATCCTGTTCCCGCCGCGGATCTTTCGGCGATCGACCTGAGCACCGGCTTCCTCGGCCACCGCCTGCGGGCGCCCCTCGCCATCGCCGCGATGACCGGAGGACACCGGGCCGCAGTCGATGTCAACACGCGGCTGGCCCGCGCCGCGCAGCGGTATGGTCTGGCGATGGGCCTGGGCAGCCAGCGCGCCGCGCTGCGCAATCCCAAGCTCGCCCGGACGTATGCCGTGGCGCGGGAGGCGGCGCCGGACGCCTTCCTGATCGCGAACGTCGGCGCCGCGCAGCTGGTGCCGCAGGACAGCGGCGCGCCCCTCGGGCCGGCGCAGCTCGCGGAGGCGGTGGCGATGATCGGCGCCGACGCGCTCGCCATCCATCTGAACTTTCTGGAGGAAACGATCCAGCCGGAGGGCGACCGCAGGGCCGCGGGGCTGCGGGACGCCCTCGCCCGGGCGACCGCGTCGGTGGCGGTGCCCGCCATCGCCAAGGAAACCGGCGCCGGGATGTCCCGCCAGGCCGCCCTGGAGCTGCGCGCGCTGGGGTTCCGGGCTCTCGATGTCGGCGGGCTGGGCGGGACGAGCTTCGCGGCCGTCGAGGCCGTGCGGGCCGAGGCCCGGGGAGACCTCCGCCGGGCGAGCCTCGGCAGAGTCTACCGCGGCTGGGGCATCCCCACCGCCGTCTCGGTCGTCGCGGCGAGCGCCGCCGGCCTTCCGGTCATCGCGACCGGAGGCGTGCGCACGGGCCTGGATGCGGCAAAGGCGATTGCGCTCGGCGCGTCCCTCGTGGGCGTCGCGCGGCCGCTCCTCTCGGCGGCGCTCGAGGGGGACGCCGCGCTCGATGCCTGGATCACGCAGTTCCTCGAGGAGCTTCGCGTGGCGATCTTTTTGAGCGGCGGAACACGCGTGGCCGACCTGCGGGCGGTCCCTCGGGTGGTCCTCGGCGACACGCGGCGCTGGCTGGACGACCTCGGGTACGAGGTCCCCCGCGCCGGGAGCGCTCCCCGCCGGCGCGCCGGAAGGCGGCGGCCGAGGTCACGTCGCCGTGGCAGGGGTGGAGGTGGGCCCTAGCGTCGCTGTCCTGGCCGCCGGGGAACCCCGAGCTTGAGCCCTGCGGAGGAAGTCAAACGGCGCCTACCTGTAAAGGGAGTCGACGTAGCCCGATCGGACCAGCTCGTCGAGCAGCGACCCGTCAATGAGGCTGATGGGGTTCATCCCCCGGACCCGCGCGTTCTCGCTGAAGCGAAGCACGTTCAGGACGCCAATTGGAATCACCCGAGGCACCTGGACCTGCCGCCAGATCGGCGTGAACGCCTTGTAGGCCGCGGCGGCCTCCCCCTGGGTCGTCCGGGTGTAGTGGGCGATCGCGCGTTCCGTCGCGTCCTCGTTCGCAGGATTCCGTACGAACGCCCAGGCGGCCAGGTACGCCCGCATGAAGTGCAGCATGATGTCCCGGTGCTGGGACAGGTAGGATCGCCTGACCGCGACGGCGGTCTGGGTCATGGGCAGCCCCAGGCGGACGCCGTTGACGAGCTCGTGCAAACCCAGCTCCTCCGCCTTCACCGTAGTGGGCGCAGAGAGGATCCCGCCGCTGGCGATCCCGGCCTGTATCGCGGCCAGGACTCCGGTTATGTTCCCGCCGGTCCCAATGATCTCCACCTTGCCGGTGAGCCCGAAGTGCTCGAGGATCAGGCGGGCGGTCGTGTCGGTCGAGGTGCCGATCGTAGTCACGGCGATCTTCTTCCCGACGAGGTCCTGGACGGCATGGATGGAGGGGCTCACGTACAGCGAGAACACGGGAAGATTCGAGCCCGCGGCGAGCATCACAACGTCACCGCCGGCCACATCAATCCCGGAGACCTCTGTAGCGCCCGCAGACATTACCTGGGATTCTCCTGAGAGCAAGGTGGCGACGGCCGCGCTGCCCGTGACCTGCGTTAAGCCGACGTCCAGACCCTCCTTGGCGAAGAGGCCCTCGTCCTGGGCCACGAAGAGGGGCGTGAACGCGGCGCTCGGCTGTGCGTAGACGAGGCGGAGCGGCGTCGCAGCCAGCGGGCCGCCGCGCGCCCCCGGTGAGGCGAGTCCGAGGATCACAACGGCCAGCGCCGTTCGCGTCGTTACCCGTGCGAAGAGGCCCGTCGCCACGCCTGCTCCTTCGTACCTGGGTGTTCGAAGCGCGCTCCGCAACTCCTGCCGCGTCCCCAGCAGGCGAGGAAAGACACTGGACTTGACAGGTGCAGCGGTTACGGATATGGAAATCCCGGGCCAATACTATACGAACTCCAGCCTGTTCTTCGCAGCGCGCACTAGCTTCATGCGGGCACGGCGCCGGCAGCGGGCAGCCGTGGGGGAGGGGCAGCGTGAAAGTTGTCGTGCTACCTGAGGCGCATGCTCCGTTGCGCGTTGAGGATATTCCCAGGCCGGAGCCCCGGTCGGGCGAAGTGCTCGTCCGGGTGGCGGCCTGCGGCGTCTGCCATACGGACCTTCACGTCATCAAAGGGGAAGTGGCATTTCCTACGCCCGCGGTGCTCGGGCACGAGATATCCGGGACCGTGGCGGCGCTCGGAGCAGGTGTGACGGGGCCGGCCGAACGCACGCCGGTCGTGTGCAGCTTCATCATGCCCTGCGGCCGGTGCGCATTCTGCGCGCAGGGGCGAGACGATCTGTGCGCCACATTTTTCGAGCTGAACCGACTCCGGGGGCAGTTGTACGACGGCACGACCAGGCTGGCCCGTCACGACGGCACGCCGCTGGCGATGTACAGCATGGGAGGTCTGGCCGAGTACGCGGTCGTGCCGGCGACCGACGTGTTCCCGCTCCCGTCCGAGGCCCCGCTCGAGGAAGCCTGCATCCTTGGCTGTGCGCTCCTTACCGCGTACGGTGCGGTTCGCCACGCGGGCGACCTCCGCGCCGGCGAGACGGCCGCGGTCGTGGCGACCGGCGGGGTAGGTTCCAACATCATTCAAGTCGCCCGGGCGTTCGGAGCATCCGACATCATCGCTGTGGACGTGAAGGACGACAAGCTCGACGCCGCGCGCGCAGTCGGGGCGACGCACGCGGTGAACGGCGGCCGGGAACACGTGCAGGAGGCGGTGTCGCGGATCACAGGCGGCCGGGGGGTCGACGTGGCGTTTGAAGCGCTGGGGAGGCCAGAGACGGTGCTCCAGGCGTTCAACTGCACCCGAGACGGCGGCCGGCTCGTCGTCGTCGGCATCGCGCCGGGCCGTACGGCTGTGCCTATCGAGATCACGCGCCTCGTGCGCCGTGCGATCCGTGTGACGGGGTCGTACGGGGCCCGCGTCCGGTCGGACATGCCTGCACTCCTCCGGCTCGTGGAGACGGGCGCGGTCGCACCTCAGCGGACGGTCACCCGCCGGTACACGCTGGACCAGGCTCCGGAGGCATACGGCGCGCTCGACCGGGGCGAGATCGTCGGCCGGGCGATCGTGGCCATGGCGTGATGACGATGCCCTGCGCCGAGGCCTGAGGGGGAGACGAGGGAGAAGATCAGGGCTCATGGCGACGGTTGCCCGCGCCGGACCCCAGGAGGCGGTGATCCGATGATCCTGTCGTACCGGGGCCGGACCCCGCGGATTGCGCCGTCGGCGTTCATCGCGCCGACCGCGGCCGTGATCGGCGACGTGACGATCGGCGAAGAAGCCAGCGTCTGGTTCGGGGCGGTCCTGCGGGGGGACGTGGGGCCTATCGAGGTGGCGCAGGCGGCTGCCATCTACGTCGGGCTGAGCCGGCAGTACCGGGAGGAGCAGCGCCCGCAGGTTGTTTCCCCGCTCCGCGAGGAACCCCCGAAGGGGGCAGGCAGGCCCGCCGACGCCGGAGGCGGACCGGTCCCAGGGTAGGTTGCCGAATGGGCAGGACACCTCAGTACGCGGCGAGCCGGCGGATCGCACCGGTGAT
>JAPVSX010000283.1:0-3695 GCA_047519495.1 Armatimonadota bacterium | reverse complement strand
GCGGTGGAGCAGGTAGAGGAGCGGGGGACCACCCTCGCGGCCCGCCGGCGGTACTTCAGGGACCATCCGCCAAGGGGATTGAGGGGGTTTTTGCCGATTTCCCTGCAGGTGCCGCCCGAGCCCTATGATGATTATGCCGCGATCCTGCTGGCGGAGGCCTATCTCGCAGCGGCGGGACTCCCCGGGACCGTCTGCGGCCGCCCGGTGGATTCCCATGAGAAGCGGAGGTGATCCGCAAAGACCCCGGCCGGACATCGCCCGCGGGGCGCCATGTGGCATCGAACCCCCAGGAGCCCTTGGGATCTGTACGAAAGGATTTCCATGGATCCGGCAGGAAATCGCCACCTGCCGTCGTAAGTAGACTCGGATTCGGGTTCTACTTCGAATTCCTTGACAATCGAACAGGCGGTTGGATAAGATAGCGGCGTTTGAAGCCTACCGCCCCAATTTGCCTGAGAATGCTGGAATTCGCTCGGAAACGGACGATTTCCGGCGGATGCAAGACCCCAAGTTCTCTAGACATCAGTTGTCACCTGCTCCAGCGGCCAGAGGCCGCGATCGGAGACTCACCCGGAGGGAGGGGGAGGCATGGGAGGGTGAGGCCCGGGGAGAGGGTGCCACGCGGGTGAACGCAGGGGGCACGGACGGCGAGAGACAACACGGACACTCGAGCCTGCCGCCCTTGCGAACGCCCGACATCGCAACACGCAAGGGGGAATGAGCAGCATGAGACATCTTGCGGTTGGCGTTGCTGCCGCGCTCGTGTTTGCTCTGATCGCGCCCGCCTTCGCGCAGCCGTTCGCGGACGTGCCCACGAATCACTGGGCGTACGACGCGATCGCTGAGCTGGCGGCGAAGGGTCTGGTCGAGGGCTACCCCGACGGGACCTTCAAGGGCGATCGGGCGATGACGCGGTATGAGATGGCGATGGTCGTGGCCCGGCTTCTGGCGCGGATCGAGTCGATCCAGATCCCCGCGCCGGTAAGGCCGGAGGTCGGACGGGCCGACGTCGAGTCGATCCAGCGGCTGGTGAACGAGTTCCGGGCAGAACTGGCCGCCCTCGGCGTCCGGACGACAGCGATTGAGGAAGAACTGAATGCGATCAAAGCCAGGCTGGACAACGTCCGGCTGACGGGCGGGTTCCGCTTCCGGTATGACAACCAGCGGTCCGCGAGTGGCAGCAACGCGGGCACGGTCACAGGGAGCGCTCCGGGACTCAACGGGAACGCCAATACCGGCGCCTCCGACGCGTCGAACAGCGCGCAGCTGTCGCGGGCGCGCGAGCTGCTCAAGGTCGTGCTCGACGGCAGCGTGGCTCCCGACGTGCACCTGATCGCGGCGCTCCTCAGTGGCGGCGGCGCGAAGAACGGCCAGACCTATCAGGTCTTCAACAGCGGCTGCTTCGGCGCCGGCACCAACTGCCCGGGCTCCCAAGACCAGTATAGGTTCGGCACCGTCGACAACCTGTTCTTCGACTGGAAGAACGCGTTCGGGTGGCCGATGGAGTTCTGGCTCGGCCGGTTCGGCGGGTCGGGCATCGGGTTCGGCTCGCACCCGGTGCAGTTCGGCCCGTTCGGGCTCCTGATGAACACGGCCGGCGACACCTGGGAAGACTCGACGGCGAACAGCGGCGCGAACGTGGTTGACGGCATCTACTGGAACGCGCACGTGGCGTCCCTCGCGGACCTGCAGATCCAGGCCGTCATCGCGCGGGTCGTCGGGGCCAGCAGCTTTGGCTTCGGCGAGGACGCCTACGGGCTCGACGCCAACGTCAACCTCATGCCCGGGCTGCGGCTCGGCGGGTATTACGTGGGCAACAACATCCCCAACCCGGCGGGGATCCCGGCTAGCCAGACGGTTGCGACGAACGGCGCGCTGTGGCACCTCTACGGTCCGGGCGCCGGCGCCGTCAATCCGTCAACGGCGGCAGTGGGCTCAACCGGGGCGGGTTGCCAGACGCAGGGCACTGCCGGAATCCAGTGCGCGGCCCAGGGGACCGGTGGCGGCGGCTACGTGCAGTGGGACGTGATGCCGGGGATCCACTTCGACGGCGAGTACGCCCAGTGGAACGACGCCGTACACAACACCAGCGACAACGGGTACCAGGTCAACGTGAGCTGGGATCTCGGGACGCTGACCGGCATCGGCCACAACCTGTCGCTGCAGACCGCCTACCTCAACTTCGGCCAGAACTTCTACCCGCCGTACGGCGCGGCCGAGCCGGACATCGCGATGGCCGACGTGATCTACCCGGGCAACGCGCAGGGCTTCGTCGGGCAGATCAGTTTCGACCCGGTCCAGAACTGGACGCTCTACGCGATCTACTTCGGCGGCAACAGCGTCTCCAACGGACAAAACCTGGCGGAGTACGAGGCCGGAGTGGTGTACAAGTTCGCGCCCAGCGCCAAGATCACGTTCAAGACGCGGGATCTGAAGATCAACAACGTCGAGCAGTTCCTGCTCTACCGCGCGCAGCTGGACTACACGTTCTAACGTAGCCGGCGCCCGCACTCGATGTGCAGCGGCCCCCCGATCTCCGGGGGGCCGCTGTGTTTCCCGCGGCTGTGATTGCAAACGGCCCCGGCGCGCGGCTATACTAGGGGGCGACGCGCGGAGGTGTAGAGGGATGTCAGGCCGGATGCTCAGGGCGCTCCTGTTTGTAGCAATTCTTTCGGTGTTTGCCGCGGACTTCACGGTCGGCTGCGGCCAGGCGTATGTGTATGGCCCCGTCAGCCAGAAGCTGCGCGCGGCCGCGGACACCGGGGATTGGCTGATCACGGTCAACGGCGAGACCTACGACGTCCCGCTGGTGTTCTACAACGAGGTGAACGTCGGAGACACCGTGAAGTTCGACGGCCGGAACTGGACGGTGGTGAAGCGGGCAGAGACGACCACCGCGCCGGTCCAAGCGCCCGCGCCAAAGGCTCCCTGAGGCTCCCTAGAACAGGCGCGGATTCCCGCGGTGCTCGGCGGCCCTCCGGGGATTCCGGCGGGCCGTTTTATAGGCCCCCTCAAAACGGGCCGTCAGGCGGATGCGATCTCGCGGAGGACCTCCTCGGCCGCAGCCCGCGGATCCTTCGCCTGCGTGATCGGGCGGCCCACCACCAGCATGTCGGCCCCGGCCGCGACGGCGCTGCGGGGGGTGTGCACCCGGCGCTGGTCCTGGGACGCGGCTCCCTCGGGACGGATGCCGGGGCAGACGAGCAGGAACCCCTCTCCGCACGCCGCCCTGATCGCCGCGGCCTCGAGCGCCGAGGTCACGGCGCCCGCGAGCCCCGCTTCCTGCGCCAGCCTGGCCAGCCGGACGGCCGCCTCCTGCGGGGAGCCCGTAAGTCCCACCTCTCGAAGCCCAGCCGCGTCCATGCTCGTCAGCACCGTGACCCCGATGACCTGAGGGGGGGTGTGCCCGCCGGCCGCCGCGCCGCGGTCTGCGGCCTCGCGCGCCGCCCGCAGCATCGCCGTGCCGCCGAGCGCATGGACAGTGCACAGGCTGATGCCGCGTCTCGCCGCCGCTTCGACCTCGCCCGCGACAGTGGACGGGATGTCGTGGAACTTCATGTCGAGGAAGATCCGGCCCCGGCGGACGAGGGCGGTGATTGCCGCCGGCCCGGCCGCGGCGAAGAGGGAGCCGATCTTGAACCACCGGGCGACGCCCGCGAGGCGATCGGCGAGCGCCTCGGCCTCGGGGAGCGAAG
>JAPVSX010000282.1:0-1716 GCA_047519495.1 Armatimonadota bacterium | reverse complement strand
CTGGAGAACCTGCTCGCCGGCCAGGAGCACCGCGGCGAGCCGCTGCTCCACGTGTTCCGGCCGAGTCCGCCCGCCGCCCACGCGCGGGCCGGCACGCTGCTCCGGCTCACCGGCCTCGAGGCGGTCCGCGACATGCCGGCCGGACAGCTGTCGTACGGGCAGCAAAAGCTGCTGGCGCTCGCGATGGCGCTGGTGCGCGGGCCCGGCCTGGTCCTCCTCGACGAGCCGGTGGCGGGCGTCAACCTGAGCGTGATCGAGCGGCTCAAGGACCACATCCGCGCCCTGCATGCTCAGGGCGTCACGTTCCTGATCATCGAGCATAATATTGAAGTCCTGATGGAGCTGGCTGACCAACTGTACTTCCTGGCGGAGGGCCGGGTGATTACCGAGGGACCGCCCGAGGCGATCCAGCAGAGCGAGGAGGTCCTTAGCCTCTACTATGGCCGGTGACGGGGCCGCCGCACACGCGGCGGCCGGGACCGCCGATCTCCTCAGGGTGGCCGGCGTCCACGCCGGCTATGGGCAGCAGGAGGTCCTCCGGGGCGTCACGCTCACCGTGCGGGTGGGGGAGACCGTCTGCGTCATCGGGCCGAACGGCGCCGGAAAGTCCACGCTGCTCCGGACGGTGTTTGGCTTTCTGCGTCCCACGAGCGGGACGGTGCGATTCGAAGGGACGTCACTCGTCGGCCGCCGGCCCCCGGAGATCCTCCGGCAGGGCATCGCCTACGTGCCCCAGGGGATCAGCGCGCTCCCCAACCTGAACGTTGAGGACAATCTCCTCCTGGCCGCCTATACCCGCCGCGACCACGAGGTCCGGCGCGACATCGAGAGTCTCCTCGAGCTCTTCCCGGCGCTTGCCGCGCGCCGGCGGATGCGCGCTCGCACGCTGAGCGGCGGAGAGCGGCGGATTCTGGAAATCGCCCGGGTGCTCCTCCTGCGCCCCCGGCTCGTGCTGCTCGACGAGCCGACGATCGGGCTCGCGGGCGCGCCGATGGAGCTCATCTACGACAAGATCCGCGAGCTCCACCGCCGGGGGATCGCGGTGCTCCTCGTGGAGCAGAACGCCCGGACCGCCCTGCGCAACAGCCACCGGGCGTACGTGCTCGAGCAGGGGCGCGTCCGGTTCGAGGGGAGCGGGGAGGAGATCCTCAACCACCCGGAGGTCCGCCGGGCCTACCTGGGCGGCCGCGCCTGATCGGCGCTTTATGGAGCTGACTGCACACCGCGGCCGCAGCCTCCTCCAGTCAGGCTGAGGGATTAAGAGGGGGTGCGTCTCGGCGGGGCGCGGGCCGCAGCAGCTCTGTCAGGTCCTCCGGAAAGGGGAAGGTTCCCGGGACATAGCCGCAGAGGGGGTCATCAGCCGCGGGATTGCCCGAAGTCGCAAACGCCCGCGACCGCGATCCTCCGCACACCGCGGCGAACTCGCACCGGCCGCAGCGGCCGGGCCACGTCGCCGGATTCCGCAACACGCGAAACAGGGGGCTCTCGCGGTAGATCTCCCCAAGCGGCCGGCGGCGCACGCTGCCAGCCGGGAGGGGCAGGAAGCCGCTCGGGTGGACGGTGCCCGTGTGCGAGATGAACACGAAACCCCGGCCCGCGTTGACGTCCATCGGGCTGCGCCGCCCGCTTCCCGCGGCCGGCCACGGGCCGAGCGCCGCGCGCAGGGCCTGGTAGGCCGGCCCCATCGGCAAGACAGACTGCGGCGCGATCCCGCGG
>JAPVSX010000281.1:0-6296 GCA_047519495.1 Armatimonadota bacterium | reverse complement strand
TCCCCCCCGCGTGCTCAAGCGACTTGGGCCCGGCGGCGGCCGCAATCATTGTAGCGGACGCCGTTCGGCGCCCAACGGGCGTTTCCTCCCGAAGGGGCGCGAACGCACCACATCTCCGCAGTCCTTGCTGCCGGGCCTGGCTGCCTGCGACGCTGCGCAGTCGGCCGAGGTCATCCGCGCAGCCTCACCGATCCGGGATCAGCGTCGCGCGCGTCACCCTGCGCTGGTCGGAGTCGTCGAGGGCCCGTCCAACCTCCCGGAGCGGGTACTCCCCGTCCAGCAGCGTCTCGAAGGGGTAGCGCGTGCGCGTCGCTTCGAGGAAGTCGAGCGCCCGCTTGAGGTACCACGGATGGTAGCGGATCGCCGGGAGGATCTGGACGCTCCGGCGGGTGAGCGTGCCGGGGTCGAACGGAGTCGTGTGACCGGGGGAGATGTTCCCCAGCTCCACGACGCGGCCGCCCGGGCGGGCGAGCAGGACGGCCTCCGAGAACGCCGCCGGCACGCCCGTGACCTCGACCACGACGTCGCCTCCCGCTCCGCCGGTGAGTTCCTGGATCCGCGCCGCCCGGCGCTCGGGCGTCTCGTCCTCGCGCATGTCCACGACCTCGCCGGCGCCGAACCGGCGGGCCTGCTCGAGCCGCCGCGGGATGCCGTCGATCACGACCGTCCGCGCCCCCCGCTCCTTCGCGACGGCCAGGGCGCACAGCCCCAGGCCGCCCGCCCCCTGGACCACGACCTGCTCGCCCGCGGAGACGCCCGCCTGGTCGAGCCCGAAGAGCAGCTCGGAGAGCGCGCAGTTGGCGCTCGCCGCCGACGCGTCGGGCACGGCGTCGGGGATCTTGTACACGTACTGGTCGGGGTGGACGTAGTAGTGCGTGGCGAACGCGCCGTGGAAGTGGGGCGGCATCTCGGCCGGCCGGGACCAGAACCGATAACAATGCTCGCAGAGGTTGAACCGGCCCCTCTGGCAGGCGGGGCACTTCCGGCAGGTGAGGAAGTACGCGCACGCGACCCGGTCGCCCGGCCGCAGCGGCCGGCCGGCGTAGTCCGTCTCGACGCCGGCGCCCAGGGTGAGCACGCGGCCGAGCATCTCGTGCCCGAGCACGCTGCCCATTCTGACCGTGGGATGGTGGCCGCGCCAGATGTGCAGCTCCGAGCCGCAGACGTTGGCGCGGATGATCTCGAGCAGGATGCCGCCCGGCTCCGGCGGCGCGACCTCGTACTCGCGGAGCTCGACCTGCCGGGGCGCTACAAGGACCGCGACCGTTCCCTTCATCCTCCCACCTCCAGCCGCGGCGTGGCCCTCAACGCGCAGCGCCGGGGCCGGCCCGGCGCGCGGGGCTACGCGGGAATCAGGACCAGCTTCCCGGCGCTCTGCCGGCTGGCCAGGTACCGGTGCGCTTCCGCGGCCGCGGTGAGCGGGAACGTCCGGTCGATGCGCACCCGGAGGCGCCCCGACGCGGCCCACCCGAGGATGTCATTGGCGCGCGCGAGCAGCTCCTCCCGCGTGGCAATATAGTTGCCCATCGTGGGACGCGTCATGTAGATGGATCCCTTCGCAGACAGGACCAGCGGATCGATGGGCGGTACCGGCCCGCTCGAGTTGCCGAAGAGCACGAGGTAGCCCCGCGGGGCCAGGCAGTTCATGCTCTTCTCGTATGTCGTCCGGCCGACGGAGTCGTAGACGACCTGGACGCCCCGGTTTCCCGTCAGGCGCTTCACCTCCGCCTCGAAGTCCGCCTTCGAGTACAGGATCACCTCGTCCGCGCCGGCCTCCCGGGCGAGCGCCGCCTTGGCCTCCGTGGAGACCGTGCCGATCAGGCGGGCGCCCCGCATCTTGGCCATCTGCACGAGCAGGAGCCCGACCCCGCCGGCCGCCGCATGGAGGAGGGCGGTGTCTCCCGCCTTGAGCGGATAGGTGCTGTGCGTGAGGTAATGGGCGGTCATCCCCTGGAGCATCAGCGCCGCGGCCGTCCGCGTGTCCACCCCCGGCGGCAGCTTCACCAGGCGCGCGGCCGGGACGGCGGCGTAGGTCGCGTAGGCGCCGAGCACCCCGGCGTAGGCGACGCGGTCGCCGGCGCGGACGTCCTTCACTTCGGGGCCGGCCGCCTCGACCACGCCGGCCGCCTCGGACCCGGCCGTAAACGGGTATGGCATCTTGTAGAGACCCTCGCGCTGGTAGATGTCGACGTAGTTGACGCCGGCCGCCTCGAGGCGGACGAGCGCCTCCGCCGGTCCCGGGATGGGCGTCGGCAGCTCTTCGTAGCTGAGGACCTCGGGGCCGCCCGCCGCCTTGACGCGTATCGCGTTCATGCCGCACACTCCTCCGTCTTGGAGTTCGCTTTCTCAGCGTTCGTGCTGATCAGCGCCGCCGGTCCTCGGTCCGCCGGAGCGATCGCGTCGCCCGGCGCGCCCGGGGGTGCCGCCGAAGCCCTCCTACTGCAGGTGCATCACCACCATCTTCAGCTCGGTCATCTCCTCGACGGCGTACTTGGGGCCCTCCTTGCCGAACCCGCTTTCCTTTAAGCCGCCGTAGGGCATCAGATCGACCCGCCACTGGGGGCCCCAGTTGATGTGGATGTTCCCCGCCTCGACCTCGCGGGCGAACCGCATGACCCAGTCGATGTTCTGCGTGAACACGCCCGCTGAGAGCCCGTAGTTCGTGTCGTTGGCCAGCGCGATCGCCTCGTCGGCCGTCTCGGCCGGCGTGACGGCGACGGCCGGGCCGAACAGCTCGCTGCGCGACACCCGCATCTCGGGCTTGACGTCGGCCAGCACCGTCGGCGCGAAGATCGCCCCGCGGCGCTCCCCGCCAATGACGAGCCGGGCGCCGCCCGCCACCGCCTCGTTGACCCAGGCCTCGACCCGCTTCGCGTCCGACTCGCGAACCATCGGCCCCATCTTGACGCCTTCCTCGAGCGGGTTGCCGGTCGTGATCGCCGCCACCTGGGACCGCAGGGCGTCCACGAACTCGCGGTAGATCGGCTTGAGCGGGATCACGCGCTGGGCGCTGATGCAGACCTGGCCCGCGTTGCTGTATCCGGTCGCCGCGACCGCCGCCGCGACTTTATCTAAGTTTGCGTCGGGCATGATGATGACCGGCGAGTTGCTGCCCAGCTCCATCGTGACCTTCTTCAGGCCCGCCACCCGGCAGATCCGCTCGCCGACGTCGCGGCTGCCGGTGAAGGTGATCTTGCGCACCCGGGGGTCTGCACAGAGCGCCTCGCCTACCTCGCCGCCGCTGCCGGTCAGGCATTGGATGCCGTCGGCCGGGACGCCGGCCTCGAGCAGCACCTGCACCAGCTTGAGCGCGGAGAGCGGGGTGTCGGTCGCGGGCTTCAGGATGACGCTGTTCCCCCCCGCCAGGGCCGGGCCCACCTTGTGGGTCACCAGGTGCAGGGGGAAGTTGAACGGGCTGATCCCCACGACGACCCCGCAGGGAACGCGGATCGTGAACCCAAACTGCTTGCCCACGCCGGGCGCGCCGTCGAGCGGCACGACCTCGCCGGAGAGCCGCTTGGCCTCCTCGGCCGACAGGTTGAGGATCTCGGCGGCGCGCGAGACCTCGAACCGGGACTCGGCCAGGATCTTGCCTTCCTCCAGGGTGATCGTTCGGGCAAAATCCTCGGTGCGCTGCACGAGGAGGTCGGCAGCCCTGCGGAGGATCTGCGAGCGCTGGTAGCCGGTGAGGCGCCGCATCGACTGGGCGCCTCGCACCGCCGTGGCCAGGGCGCGCTCCACGTCGTCCGCATCGGCCTTCGGGACGGTGTCGACCACCGAGCCGTCGTAAGGGTTCGTCACCGGGATCGTCTGGCGCTTGTCAATCCATTCGCCACCCACGTACATCTTCATGGCTGTCCCCTCCCTCCGGTGCCGCGGCCTGCGGGCTTGCGGCGGCTTACCGCGCCGCGTCGCGCCAGCGCGACCCTGCCTACGGCGTGAGCCAGGACGTCCGGCGTGTGGCGGCCGTGGCGCCCGGGCCGCATGCTCTCACCGGTCAGCGTGCACTCTTTCGCGCCCCGGCCCGCCGGACCCTACGGGAGATCCTCCCGCCCGTGATCCACGTGCTGCTGGTAGAACTCCAGCACCTTGGCGCGGTCGAAGGCGTCCAGCCACACGCGCCAGTCCCAGGAGAGCACCGCGAACGGGTGGATCATCTCGTCGTAGGGCGCGATCACGAGCTTGACGTTGCTGAACTTGCTCTTGGGAAAGTCCTTGACCATCTCCTGGAACTGCGCCTGCAGCTCCTGTGAGACGGGCGGCTTGTAGACCAGCACGATGTACCCGTGCTCGAGGCTGTGGACCCAGAAGCCGGGGAGGAGCCCCTGCGCGTACACGCCGCCCGGAGCCGGAAACGGATAGTGCGGACCCGACGCGGGCGGATGCGCCCGGTACTGGATCTGCGTTCCGACCTGAAAGTGGTCGTACCCCTCATCGGGCAGTTGCTGGCCGAGCAGGTGTTGCGCCGGTGCCGGCGCCTGCGGGCGCGCAGAGGTCGTCCACCACGCGACCCCGGCGCCCACGACGACCACGGCGGCGCCGGCCACCCACCAGGTGAGCGGCCACCGGCGATGGACCCGACCGTCCGGCCGGCGCGCGGCCGACGCCATTCGGGCAGCGCGAGACTTGTGGGACATCGAAGACACCCCTCCTTCGAGGGAGGCCCGCCCCTCTGCGAGCGGCGGACGAGGTGCGCGGACCTCTTAGACGGCATTCACGATCCGCGACGGTCCCCCCTGCCTGCCCCCCCCGATCCACGGGCAGTTCCCCCTACCCCTCGCCGGCAGATTCTGCGACAATCAATGGAGACTGCGCCGTCCCGCCTCTCCGGACGGCGCCCGACCGAGGAGTAAACTCCCGCGATGCGCATCCTGGCCTGCGCCGACCTGCACGGCCGTCCCGAGCGGATCGCCCGCGTGCGCGAGCTCGTGGACGCCCATGCGCCGGACGTGGTCCTGCTGCCGGGCGACCTGACCCATGCCGGCCGCGGGGAGGACGCGCTCACCCTCCTCCGCACACTCGCCGTGCCGGTGCTGGCCATTCCCGGCAACATGGACGGGCCGCGCGCGGTCGCCGAGATCTCCGCGCACGGCGCGCTCCTCGGCCCGGACCCCGTTGTGATCCGCGGCGTGTCGTTCGGCGGGCCGAACGTCCAGTCGCCGTGCGACGTCCTCGTCATCCACGAGCCGCCGGCGGGCACGCTCGACCGGGCGTGGTCCGGCCGGCACATCGGCGCGCCGGCCGTGCGGAGCCTGGTCACCCGGCTCCGGCCGCGCGTGCTGACCTGCGGGCACGTGCACGAGTCGCCCGGCATCGAGCGGCTCGAGGACACGCTTGTCGTCAACTGCACGATGGGCGACGGGAAGACTGGCGGGGCGCTGATCGAGCTCGAGCCCGGCGCCGTGAACGCCCGGCTGCTCTAGCCTCGTGGTGACGGCCGGACGAACTGCGGCCGAGCCGGGCCGGTGGATGCTCCGGGAGATCCGCGAGCAGCCGGAGGCCCTGGCCCGCCTGTGCGACGAGGCGGGACCGCGGCTCCGCGCGCTCGGCCGGCGTCTCCGCCGGCGGCCGCCGGCACTGGTCGTGCTCGCGGCGCGCGGCACGTCCGACAACGCGGCCCTCTACGGGCGCTACTTGATCGAGACGCTGTGGGGCGTGCCGACCTCCCTCGCCGCCCCGTCGGTCGTGACGCTGTACGGGGCGCGCCTGAGGCTCCGCGGGGCGCTCGTCGTCGGCCTCTCGCAGTCGGGGGCGTCCCCCGACATCGTCGAGTTCCTCGCCGGCGCTCGCGCACGGGGGGCGCTGACGGTCGCGGTCACCAACCACGAGAGGTCTCCCCTCGCGCGCGCGGCCCACGAGACCATCCTCCTTCGGACCGGGCCCGAGCGCAGCGTGGCCGCGACCAAGACCTACACCGCGCAGCTCACCGTGCTCAGCCTGCTCGTCGCGGAAGCCGCCGGGGCACGCGCCCTCGCCGCCCGCCACGCGGACCTGCCGGCGCTGGCGGAGCGCACCCTCGGCATCGAGGGCCGCGTCAGCGAGATCGCGCGGCACTGGCGCACACTCGAGGAGTGCCTCGTGACGTCGCGCGGGTACAACTTCGCGACCGCGCGGGAAGCCGCGCTCAAGCTCAAGGAGACATGCTACATGGTGGCTGAGCCGCTCTCTTCGGCGGATCTCCTGCACGGCCCGATCGCCGTCGTCGAGCGCGGGTTCCCGGTCCTCCTCATCGCGCCGCCGGGGAAGGCGTTCCGGCATCTCTCGGCGATCGCGGCGCGGCTGCGGCGCCGGCGGGC
>JAPVSX010000280.1:0-2044 GCA_047519495.1 Armatimonadota bacterium | reverse complement strand
TGAGCCCCTGGCTGCCCCTGCCACCGCCGAACCGTATTGACATGGCCCACCGACTGCTGCCGCCCGGGCCCGGTCGCCCGTTCGGCACAGACAACTTTGGCCGGGACATCCTGTCGCGGGTCATCACGAGCGGGCGGGTCTCGCTTGTAATCGGCCTGGCCGTCATGGCGCTCAGCACGCTCGTGGGGACCGCGGCCGGCCTCCTGACCGGCTACTACCGCCGGCTGGACGCGATCCTCATGCGGATCCTGGACGGCCTGATGGCCTTTCCGGCGATCCTGCTGGCCCTCGCGCTGGTGGCGGTGCTGGGAGCGAGCGCGCGCAACGAGATCATCGCCATCGCCCTCGTATTCTTTCCGCGCACGGCCCGCATCGTGCGCGCCTCCACGCTGCAGATTAAGGCGCGCGCATTCGTGGAGGCGGCTGTGGCCCTCGGCGAGCGGGAGGACCGGATACTGGCCCTGCATATTCTGCGCAACGCGCTCCCGCCCCTCATCGTGCAGGCGACGTTCGTGTTCGCCGAGGCGGTCCTGGCCGACGCGGCACTGTCCTTTTTGGGCTTGGGGGTGCGGCCGCCCACGCCAACGTGGGGGAACATGCTGAACGACGCCCACATCTACGTCGCCACGGCGCCCTGGTTCGTGGTCTTCCCCGGCGTCGCCATCGTGGTGACCGTCCTGTGCCTCAACCTCCTCGGCGACGCCGTGCGGGACTTCGCCGACCCTCACGCAGTTTCGCGGCGCCGGGGCCGGCGTGTCACACCATGAGTTTTCCGGGCGGCGGATGAATCACGTGGACGCCGGCAGACGTGTGCGCCATGATGCAGGGGGTTGTCGCGGGGTCATGAGGTGAGTCTTGGATGGCCTGGTTCTAGACCGGGATCGGGATTTCCAGGCGATCTTCCTCGATCACGCCGGGGACGGCCCGCCGCTGGTGCTGGAGGGGAAGGCCGCGGCATTGTGGGGAGGCAGTGTCGGCTGGCCGCCATTCACCGCTATCGTTCAGGGACCGGCCGGTGGACGATTCATCGTGCCGGCCGCGGCGGGCCTCCGCCGCATCCTGGCGAAGCACTCTTTCCTCAAGACCATCACGGTTCCAGCCGGGTCATTCCGGGGCCAGGATATAACTCTCACCACCGTGGGCTCTTGGAGCTTCATCATGACGCGACCCACGCTTCCGGATGACACTGCCTATCGAGTGGCGAAGGCTCTCCACCAGGGCGAGGCGGCCTTGGGCCGGCGCCTGCTCCAGGGCCGCGAGACCACGGCCAACAACACGGTGGCCGCCGCCCCGGATCTTTCATGCCAGTCCGCTCGGTGCGGTAGCTGGGTCTCGGTCCACCGAAGGCACCACGAGGAATGGTTCCACAGCCGGATCGCGGAAGACCACGGCCGCGAAGGGCCGCGTGGCCAGGCTGGCCCCGGCGTTGTGGAAATCGCTCGCATAGGTCACGTTTTGGGCATTGCGGAAGAATAGAGCGTCGAGTTTCTGCTCGGCCATGAGCCGCTATGCTAGGGAGCGGTTCATCAGCATGAATGAGCCCTCTTGTTCGGATAGGTTGGACGACGGATCACGCCCTGTCTCATGGGATCACATCCTCCTCCCGACTGGGGACGGATCACCTCGCCGGCCGCGTGCGGGGTCTGCGAGGCAGTGCTCGCGGCGGCAGGCGCCAGAGCAAAATCGTACGTGGCTGTGTAGAACGGCGCCTGGACGCTGAGCTTCTTCGCTTCGTCGGCCGAATCGTTACGTGTGAACTCCACCACGAGCGAGTTCTTGACCCCGAACACAGCATCGGAGTCGAGGTATGGATCGCCCTTCACGAAGAGGTGCGTGATAACCTGCTCGTAGCCCGGCGCGGACACGATGAAATGCACGTGCGCCGGGCGGAACGGATGCCGCCCCGTCCAATTAAGGAGAAGGCCCACGGGGCCATCGGTGGGCACTGGATAGCTGACGGGGAGAATTGTGCGGAAGGCGTAGCGGCCGTCCTTGCCGGTGCGGAATTTCCCGCGAAGCTGCATGCCGGCCTCGGGATCCTGGA
>JAPVSX010000279.1:0-7129 GCA_047519495.1 Armatimonadota bacterium | reverse complement strand
CCGCGGCTACGGCGCCGGTGACTTGAATCGGCGCCAGATCCGCGCCACCTGCTCGAGGATCGCCGCCCGGTCGTGGTGGGTCGGCCGGCCGTCCCGGACGCCCCGCCGCCCGTCCACCCACACGTGGCGGACGTCGCGGCCTTTTGCGGCGTACACGAGCGTGGCGGCGATGGAGTGCCAGGGCTGGAGGTGGAGGCCGTCCATCGCGAGGGCGATGAGATCGGCGCGCTTCCCGGCCTCGAGGCTGCCGGCCAGGGCGTCGATCCCGAGCGCGCGCGCCCCGTCGATCGTCGCCATCGCCAGCAGCCGGTCCACCGGCATCGCGGTCGGGTCGCCGGCTGCGACTTTGTTCAGGAGACCGGCGTTCTTCATCTCGTCAAAGAGGTCCATCCCGTTGTTGGTGGGCGCCCAGTCGGTCCCGAGCGCCGCATGGACCCCCGCCCGCAGCATCGCCGCCAGCGGTGCGACGCGCGCCTCGATCTTGGCGTTGCTGACCGGGCAATGCGCGACCCAGGTGCCGGACTCTGCGAGGAGGCGAATCTCCTCCTCGTCCACGTAGATGCAGTGCGCGGCGACGACGTCCGGCCCCAGGACCCCGGTGGCCTCTAGGCACCGCACCGCGCCCGCGTACCCCCGCGGCCGGAGGGCGGCCAGCTCGGCTTCCGACTGCGCGCAGTGAATGAAGATGCGGGCCCCCGCCTCATTCGCCACCGCCCTGATTCTCCTGAGCAGCCCGTCCGAGCAGGTGTCGGGCGCGTGCGGCCCGAGCCCGAAGTGGATCCGGCGCTCCGGGGAGACGCCCCACCGCTCCATGAGGGCCAGCGCGCGGTCGAGCTCGAGCGGCCGGTTGATGTCGTAGAGCGTGTGGCAGAGCACGGCCCGAATGCCGACGGCGTCCATCGCCTCGGCGATGATCTCCATGTGCCCGAACCGGTCGGCGGTCCCGGTAATGCCGTTCTGGAGCATCTCCAGGCCCCCGAGGAGCGTCCCCCAGTAGTAGTCGTCGGGCTGCGCCCGGTCCTGATAAGGGAGCGTATAAGACGGCGCCCACGCGTCGCGCGGCCGGTCCTCCAGGAGGCCGCGAAACAGCGCCATGCAGGTGTGCGTGTGGGCGTTGACCAGGCCCGGCATGAGCAGGTGGCCGCGGCAGTCGACGGTGTCGCGCGAGTCGACGGGTTCACCCGCATTCCCCGAGGGCCACGATCCGTCCGCGCCGACGTGGACGATGCGGGGTCCCTCGATCACCACCGTCCCGGGCGAGAACACCTCGCCCCGGGCGTTCATCGTGACGACGGTGCCGCCGGTGAGCACCTGTCTGGAGGGTGGCGTGCCGGGGGGCATCGGTGTCAGGACTTCGATGCGCCGCGGCGTCCGTCCCTCTCCCGGAGGACATCGGTACGCCGCCGCCAAGAATGAATAGCCGTGTACCGAATCGGCATCGACGTCGGGGGCACCTTCACGGACGTCGTCGCGGTTGACGGCGCCGGGCACGTCACGCTGGTCAAGGCCGCGTCCACGCCGCACGACCCGTCGCTCGGCGTGATGGAGGGCCTTTGCCTTCTCGCGGACTCCCTCGGCACGGACCTGCCCGCGCTCCTCGGAGAGACCGACCGCCTGGTGCACGGCACAACCGTCGCGACGAACGCCCTCGTTGAGCGAAAGGGCGCCCGCGTCGGCCTGCTCACGACCGAGGGCCACCGCGACGTGCTCGAGATGCGCGAGGGCCTCAAGGAGGGCCGCTACAACCTCCGCATGCCGCCGCCCGCCCCGCTCGTCCCCCGGGCGCTGCGCCTGGGCGTCCGGGAGCGTCTCCGGTTCGACGGCACGGCCGAGGTCCCGCTCAGCCGGCCGTCTCTCGACGCGGCGATCAGGCGGCTCGCGCGCGCCGGCGTGGACGCGGTCGCGATCTGCTACCTCCACGCGTACCAGAACCCCCGCCACGAGATCCGGACGAGGGAGGCCGTCGCCCGGCGGCTGCCGGACGCCTACGTGTCGGCGTCCTGGGAGGTGCTGCCGCAGATCAAGGAGTACGAGCGGGTCTGCACGACCGTCGTGAACGCCTACGTCGGCCCCGCGCTCTCGACGTACCTCCGGAGGCTGGCCCGGCGGCTCGCCGACGCCGGTTATCGCCGCGACGTCCTCGTCATGCAATCGTACGGAGGTGTGGCGACGATCGACGACTCGGTGCGCCTGGCCGCCGGCGCGATCCTCTCAGGCCCGGCCGGCGGCATCGCCGGCAGCCGGTACTGCACGCACCTCTTGGGCGACGGCGATCTGATCACCTTCGATATGGGCGGCACGAGCACGGATATCGCGTTGCTCGAGGGCGGGGCGCCGCCGCTCACGGGCGACAAGACGGTCAGCGGCCACAAGGTGGCGCTCCCCAGCCTGGACATCCACACGATCGGGGCGGGCGGCGGCTCGATCGCCTCGGTTGACGCGGGCGGCATCCTCCACGTCGGGCCCGAAAGCGCGGGCGCCGATCCCGGGCCGGCCTGCTACGGCCGCGGCGGCACCGCCGCGACCGTGACCGACGCGAACGTGGTTCTCGGCTACCTCGACCCCGCCAACTTCCTGGGCGGCCGCACCCGGCTCGATCCCGACGCCGCCCGGCGCGCGGTGGCGGCCGTGGCGGAGCGGCTCGGCTGCCCGCTGGTCCAGGCGGCCGAAGGCATCCACACGATCGTGAACACGACCATGGCGGAGGGGATCCGCGTGGTGTCGGTGCGCCGCGGCGTGGATCCCCGGCGGTTCGCGGTCCTCGCGTTCGGCGGCGCGGCCGGGCTGCATATCACGCAGGTGGCCCGAATGCTTGAGATCGGCCGCGTCGTGATCCCGCGCGCGGCGGCGGTCCTGTCGGCGTGGGGGATGCTCGCGACGGACCTCCGCTACGAGTTCGTCCGGACGCGGGTCGGCGACGTGCGGCGGATCGGGGCGGACGGCCTCCGCCGGCTGTTCGCGGAGATGGAAGCGGATGGGCGCGCGCGCCTGGGGCGGGCGGTGTCCGGGCCGCTCGGCGTCCGGCGGTCGCTTGATATGCGCTACGGCGAGCAGATCTTCGAGATCTCGGTGCCGCTCGACGGCCTGGATCTGGACGCGCCCGACCTGATCGAGCAGGTCGTTGAGCGGTTCCAGCGCCGGCACGAGGCGCTGTACACGTACAGCGCGCCCGATCAGGACGCCGTGCTGGTGAACGCCCGGCTGGCGCTCGTGGGCGAGCTCCCGGTCGAGCCGGTGGAGCCGGTCCTCGGCGGGACGGCGGCCACGGCGCCTGGGTCGCGCCGGCAGGCCTACTTCGGGACGTGGCTTGAGGTGCCGGTGTACCGCTGGGACGCGCTTGCGCCGGAGCTCAGCCTGGCAGGTCCGGCGATCTTCGAGTCGGACACAACGACCGTGGTCGTCCGCGCCGGCGAAGCGGTGCGCGTGACACCGCACGGCTGGCTCGACATCCGGATCAGCGGCGCCGCGTCCTGAGCCTGGCGCGCCTTGAGGCGCTCCTCCGCGGGCTGCCCGGCCGCCCCGACCGTCGCGCGGTGCCCTTTGTCGTCACGAACCCATTGACGAGGTCCGCCGCCCTGGCCCCGGGGTCGCGCCCCCGCGGGTCGCCGTAGCCCCCGCCGCCCGAGGACTCGATCATGAACACGTCCCCGGGGCGCACCGGAATCCCGACTTCCTTCGTCTTGAGCGCCCGCGCGCGCCCGCGCGAGAGGAGCCGGTAGCGGTGGGGGAGCCCGTCGCAGCCGCCCAAGAGCCCGTACGGCGCATGGCGGGTGCCGTCGCCCGCGGTGTTCGCCTGGGCGGGCCCGGCCGTCTCCATCCGCATCTCGAGGACCGAGCCGGCGCCGCCCCGGAACCTCCCGTCGCCCCCGGAGTCGGGCCGGAACTCGTGGCGTCTGAGGAACAGAGGGAACCGGACCTCGGTGACCTCGACGCTGCCGAACTTGAGGCCCCCCGCCGCTTGTCCCTCCCCGGCCGTCGGCCACCCGTCCCCGGCGGCGGAGGCGCCGCCGCCCGGGCGCGCGTGGAACATGTGCCAGATGAACGGCTTCCCGGTGCGCGGGTTCGTGCCGCGGATCGCGATCCGGAACCGGCGCGACCACCCCGCGATCGCCCGCTCGGGGCACGCGGGCGCGAGCGCCTTGATGACCGCCTCGGCGATCTCCTGGCCGCAGTGGTTCGTCGCGAGGGTCACAGGCGCTGGAGGGAACGGCCAGACGACCGTGCCCTGTCTGGCTGTGACCGTCACCGGGCGGAACGTCCCGTCGTTCTTCGGGATCTCGGGATCGATCAGGTACGCGACCGCCATGAACACCGCGGACATCGTGTTCGGGTACGACGAGTTGACGAACCCGGTGACCTGGGGGTGGCTGTCGGTCAGGTCCACGTGGAGCCGGTCCCCGGCCTTCGTGACCGCGGCGCGGATCGCGATGTCGCGGGTGCCGTGCCCGTCGTCGTCCAGGACCGCCTCGCCGCGGTACGCGCCGTCCTTCCAGGTCCGGATGCAGGCGCGGGTCTGCCGCTCCGTGCTGGTGAGCATCTCACCGGTCGCCTCGACGACCGTGTCCGCGCCGTACTCCTCGACGAGGCGATGGATCCGCCGCTCCCCGAGCCGCGCGGAGCCGATCGAAGCCCGGAGGTCCCCCAGAAAGTCCTGCGAGTGGCGGACATTCGTGACGATCATGCGCAGGACGTCCTCGCGCAGCGCGCCGGCGTCGTAGAGCCGGAGCGGCGGGATGCGGATCCCTTCCTGCCAGATCTCGGTCGCGGCGGGATTGTAGGCGCCGTGGGTCGCGCCCCCGATGTCGCTCTGGTGCGCCCGGTTGATCGACCAGAACAGGAGGTGCCCGTCCACGAATACGGGCAGCAGGATCGTGAGGTCGGGCAGGTGGTTGCCGCCGTGATACGGGTCGTTCAAGAGGTACAGGTCCCCGGGGCGGATCTTCCCGGCGAAGGCCTCGAGGATCGACCGCACGGCCCACGGCAGCGCGCCGACGTGGATCGGCACGTGCTCCGCTTGGGCGACCAGGCGCCCGGTCCCGTCGCAGATCGCCGTCGAGAAGTCCCGGCTCGAGTTCAGGATCTGCGAGTAGGCGGTCCGGAGCATCGTCTCGCCCATCTCGGCGACGATCGCGATGCACCGGTGCTGCATCACGGACACGGTGATCCGGTCGACCATACCCGGGAGTTCGCCATGAATTGGCGTCGGTCCCGCGCGCCCACGCCTGCTCGCTGGAAGTCCGCGCGCTCCGGCACCGGTTCGCCGACGACCGGGAGCTCACGCTAGAGCCCGAGCGGGTGCATGAGCGCCGAGAGCGTGAGGGCGGCGAGGAACGCGGCCGCTCCGACGCCGGCGGCGACGGCGGTGACCTCAACGGGCCGGGATTCCCACCCCACACTCCGGGCGAGCGTGCGGTAGATCTCGCGGAGGCGGCCGGCCGACGACGCCCGGTAGTACGTCCCGCCGGTGTGCGCGGCGATCGCGGTGAGCGTCTCCTCGTCGACCCCGCCGCCGATCAGGAAGACGGTGCGGTCGGACGTGATCGGCTGCCCGACGCCCACGGTGTAGACTCTCACATCCTCGCGCCGGGCGATCTCCGCCGCCACCAAGGGATCCATCCCCGCGTTGTTCTGGCCGTCCGAGAGCAGCACGACGACGGCCGGCGGCCGCGGGCCCGGCGGGGCGGGGGCCAGCGAGCCGTCCGGGAGCGGGCGTACCCGCCCCGGCAGCGCCGCGACGGCTTCCATCAAGCCATCGCCGATCGCGGTGCGGTGCCGGACGTGAAGAGCGTCGATCGCCTCGAGGACACCCTGGTGGTCGGTGGTCGGCGCCAGGTGCAGCACCGCGTACCCCGCAAAGCTCACCAGGCCGATCTGCACGCGTGAGGGCAATCCGCCCACGAAGGCTTTCGCTGCAGCCTTGGCCGCGTCCAGGCGCGTCGGGAGGACGTCTTGGGACAGCATGCTGCCGCTCACGTCGATGGAGAGCATCATCGCCGACCGGTCGGAGGGAACCAGCAGGGGGACGACCGGCCGGGCGAGAGCGAGCACGACCGCGAGGCACGCCAGGAGGAAGAGTGCCGCCGGCACGTGGCGCCGGATCTGGCTCCGCTGGCCGAGCGCGGCGGCGGCGACCTCGACCGGGGGAAATGCGACGGTGGCGCGGGCGCGGCGGCGCAGCAGCCAGAGGTAGAACGCGGCCAGCAGCGGAAAGAGGAGGAGGCCCCACAGGAAGGCGGGCCAGAGCAATCCTGCGTGCGCGGACGGACTCACGTCACCTCGCGCCCGCGAACCGCCTGATGCGGAAGAGGCCGAGATCCAGCGGGCTTTCGCCCTTTGTCGCCAGGTCAGCCATGATCTCCCCGATCACGCTTGCGAACTTGTACCCGTGGCCGGAGAATCCTGCCGCGAGGCACACCTGGGCGAGCTCCGGATGGGTGTCGAGGATGAAGTGCTCGTCCGGGCTGTTCGTGAACATGCACGTCTTCATCGCCATCGTCGGGCCGTCGGCATCAGGGAAGTAGTGGCGGATCCCTTCGCGCAGGACCGCCTCGTCCTCCGCATAGATCTCGCGGTCGAGCCGGTCGGGGTCAGTGGCCTCGAACCGGTGGTGGTACTTCCCAAACTTGAAACCGGGGATTCCGTACACCGGGAAGCCATAGAAGCGGCCCTCCGGCGCCTCCATGTTGAACACGGGAAACGCCCCGAGGCGAAACAACTCGGGACGGCGCGGCTGCGCCCAGATCAGCACCTGCCGCTCGGGGACGACCGTCCGGACGAGCGCCGGCACGAGCTTCCCCGCCCACGGCCCCGCGGTGATCACGAGCCGGCCGGCGCGGTAGGTGCCGCGGTCGGTGCGCACGCGCACCCCGCCGCCGTCGGGCTCCCAGGCGGCCACTGCCTCGCGGGCGCGCACCTCCGCGCCGAGCGCCTGCGCGGCCATCACGTGGGCGACGATCGCGCGCTCCGACATGACGAACCCGCCGTCCGGCTGGTAGACCGCGACCATCTCGGGAGAGAACCGGTAGCCCGGATAGCGGCGGCCGAGCTCCGCGGCGTCCAGGACCTCGTGCGGCAGATGGTGCAGGTCGCAGGAGAGGAGCGAGCCCTGTACCGTGGCGCTGTCCCGGGG
>JAPVSX010000278.1:0-4768 GCA_047519495.1 Armatimonadota bacterium | reverse complement strand
GGACTGACTCTCATCGAGCTCTGCGAAGGCATGGCGATGACTCGGCAGGGAGTCACCAAGCACATTGACCTGCTCGAGGAAGCGGGCCTCGTTGTCACGCGACGCAGAGGGCGAGAGAAGCTGCATTACCTGAATCCCGTTCCGATTCACGAGATCGCCGAGCGCTGGATCAGACCGTTCGAACGCAGCCGCCTCGAGGCGCTGCGGGACCTCAAGGCTCAACTGGAGAGATGACCTATGGCCGAGACCTTCGTGTACGCGACCTACATCCGGACGACGCCCGAGAAGCTTTGGGAGGCGCTGACCAAGGGCGACTTCAGCGTCAAATACTGGATGGGCTTTCGCATCGAGCTCGAACTCAAAGCCGGCGGCCGGGTCCGCATCCTCCCGCCCAAGGGCATGGAACAGTATGGCGATCATGCCGGGGAAGTCCTCGAGTGCGAGCCTCTTCGCAAGCTGGTCTACACCTGGAATCCGAAGGACACGCCCGAGGTCGCCAAGAAGCGCAAGAGCCTTTCGCGAGTCACCTACGAGCTGAAGCCGATGGGCGACCAGGTTCGCCTTCGCTTGATCCATGAGAATCTATTGCCGGAGGACATTGAGAAAGACCCCAATACGTTCCAGGGGATCAACAACGGCTGGCCGGCTGTCCTCAGCAGCCTCAAGAGCCTCCTAGAAACGGGCCAGGCAATCGCGTTCAGACCGGAGCAGCGCTCGGCGACCGTGTCGGCCGTCGACGCATCGGGGCGCGGTCCCGCGTGATGCGCGCCGGATTCGCGCCGGGCGATCACCACGCAACCCGCGCGGAGTCAAGGGGGTGGGCGAGGGTGGCGCGATTGCTCCGCCAGCGGCGCTCGCCAATGCCATCGAAGACGCACTGCTGCCGTTTGGCGTGCGGATCACAGAGACACCGGTGACTCCCTCCCACATCGTCGCGCTCCTGAACGCCAGACGTGAGAGATCTGATTGGATGACCCAGCGGCGGATTCGGAGAAGCTCATAGTGCCGATACTCCCGGGCACTGGCGGGTACCAGGTAACAACTCCCCAGAAACGCCGAGAGCCCGAAACGCTTGATTGACAAGCGTTCCGGGCGTCCCGGGCCTTCATTATTTGGTAGCGGGGCCCGCTTTTCAATGCAAGCCCCGAATGTTTTTGGTATGATAAATGCGAATACTAACAGGAGGCCGTGGTGATGAGCACGACCAAGGTGGCCATTACAATGGACCGGGCAGTGCTACGCCAAGTTGATCGGTTGGTCGCTGAGGGCCGCTATCCTAGTCGAAGCCGGGCGATCCAGGAAGCCGTACGCCGGCAGTTGGAACGAGCTCGACGGCGGCGTTTGGCGGAAGAGGTCGCCAAGCTCGATCCAAAGGAGGAACGCGCACTCGCCGAAGAGGGCCTGGCCGGTGAAGCATGGCCCGAATCCTGAGAGGGAGCATCTATTGGGCGGATCTGAATCCGGTTCGCGGCAGTGAGCAGGCGGGGGTCCGCCCCGTCCTGGTGCTGAGCCACGACGTCTTCAATGACCGGTCCGGCACTGTCATCGCTGTTGCGCTTACGAGCCGTCCTCAAAAAGCTGGATTCCCCCTGACCTTGAAGATCGAGAGCGCGGAACTGCCCCAGCCCTCCTGGGTGAAGATCAGCCAGATCCGAACGCTCTCCGCCGAACGGTTGGGCCGCCGGGTGGCCGCCGTCTCCACGGAGGAGATTGACCAGGTGATTGAGGGGTTACTGGAGCTCATCGGGTAATGTGGAGACGTTGGCCATTGCTGCGGTGATCATCTAAACATCACTACTTCGAAACATCTGGCTGGGGGAGGAGGATTCGAACCCCCGCTAACGGGTCCAGAGCCCGTCGTCCTACCGCTAGACGATCCCCCAGCGCGATGTGATGGGCATTCTCATTATACTGGGGGCCGGAGAAACGTGTCAACGCGAGTCCGGCGAAAGCCGTGGCACGCGCCGGTGCGACTCACACAGCATCGTGGTGCGGCGGCGTCGGCTGTGGTAGGATGGGGGCGAGATACCAGGAGGTCCCGATGGCCGGGCCCCGGGGCGAGAACCAGCAGCGCGACGCCACGCTCGAGTGTCCGCGCTGCCGCGGCGAGATGCACCCCCTGTTCCTCTACGAGGATCGGGAGCCGGATACGTGGCTGTGTTTCTCGTGCGGGCACCTCGAGTGGATCAACCGGGGTCGAGGCACCGCCGTCCCGGCGGTCGACCAGTAATCCCTATCCCCCCAGCAACTCAACCAGCCGCGCCGCGTTCTTGACCGCGAACCCTTCCTGATCGTTATTGAAGTAGACGAACGCGGTCCTGCCGCCGGCCACGTCCCGAATGTGCCCGGCCCACCAGCGCAGCCGCGCCTCGGAGTACCGTCCCGCACCAATACCGCCCGGTCCGTGGAGGCGGACGTACACGAAGGGCGCCGTCCGGACAAGGTACCGGGGAATCTCGGGTCCGTCGCTAATGCAACACGCTACCCGGTGGCGGCGGAGCAGTGCGTAGACGGACTCACGGTGCCACGACTCGTGGCGGAACTCCATCGCGTACCGGCGGCCGGGCGGCAGGCCGGCGAGAAACGCGGTCAGGCGCGCCTCGTCGCACGCGAACGTCGGCGGCAGCTGGAACAACACAGGGCCGAGCGCCCGCCGGAGCGACCGGGCGCGTCCGAGCAGGCGCCGGACCGGGGCCCGCCCGGCTCTGAGGCGCTTGATGTGCGTAATGAAGCGGCTCGCCTTGATTGAGAACGTGAACGTCCCGGGCACCACCGCGCGCCACGCCGCGAACACCGTGGACGCCGGCAGCCGGTAGAAGGTGCTGTTGACCTCCACGGTGCGGAACCACCGGGCGTAGTACGCGAGCCACTCGCTTGCGGGCAGCCGGCGGGGATAGAACCGCCCGCGCCAGTGCGGGTAGTTCCACCCGGAGGTCCCGACGAGGTACCGGGCCGTCACCCGCCGGATGCCGCCGGGGCCTGCCCGCCGGCCTCGCCGATTGCCCGGTCGAGCCGCCGCAGGACGCGGTCCTGGCCGAGCACCTCCATGAGCTCGAACAGCCCGGGGCCGACGGTCTTCCCGGTGAGGGCGACGCGCAGCGGGTGGATGACGACTTTGCTTTCGACGCCCAGCTCGGCCGCGGCGCCACGGACGGCTTCCTCGATCGCCGGCAGGTCGAACGTCCCGGTCGCTGCCAGGGCGCTGCGGAGCCTGCCGAGCAGGGCGACGGTCTCCGCTCCCCGGAAGTACCTCTCGACCGCCTTGGGATCGTAGGCGACCTCGTCCCGGAAGAAGAAGTCGCCGTAGGTCACCACGTCATGGGGGAGCCGGAGCCGCTCGCCCATGATCGCGACCACGCGGCCGACGTACGCCCGCTGCTCAGGGGTGACCTCACCGTCGAGCAGGCCCTCCTGGCGCAGGCGCGCGATCACAAGGTCCACGACGCGCCCGGGATCGCGGCGGTAGGCTTCCTGCATGTAGACGCCGTTCATCCAGTTGAGCTTCTGAACGTCGAACACCGCCCCGCTCCGGCCTATCTCTCCGATGCGGAACCGCTTGATCAGCTCCGGGACGGTAAACAGCTCCCGGCCGTCCTCCGGGTACCACCCCATGAGCGCGAAGAAGTTCACGAGGGCCTCGGGCAGGTACCCCTGCGCGGCGTACTCCCGGACCGCGGTGTCGCCGTGGCGCTTGCTGAGCTTCTTCCGGTCGACCCCCAGGAGGACCGGCAGGTGCGCGACCTGCGGGTGCGCCCACCCGAACGCCTCGTACATCAGGAACTGGCGCGGGGTGTTCGAGAGGTGCTCGGATCCGCGCATGATGTGGGTGATGTGCATCCCGTGGTCGTCCACGACGTTGGCGAAGTTGTAGAGGGGAGTGCCGTCCGACCGCTCGATGATGAAGTCGTCGAGGTCTTGCGGCGCAAATTCGACGCGCCCCAGCACCAGGTCGTTGACGACGATCGGCGGCCGGCCCTCATGCACCCGGAACCGCAGCGCCGAGCGCCGCTCCTCTGCCTCCAGCCGCGCGCGCTCCTCAGGCGACAGATCCCGGCACCGTCCGGAGTACCGGTACGGGCGGTGCTCGGCCTGGGCGCGCTGCCGGTCCGCCTCCAGCTCCTCGGGCGTGCAGTAGCAGCGATACGCCGCGCCTGCGTCGAGCAGCATCCGGGCGTGTTGCCGGTACAGGGGGCCGCGCTCGGTCTGGCGGTAGGGTCCGTAGGGGCCGCCGATGTCCGGGCCCTCGTCCCAGTCAATGCCGAGCCAGCGCAGGTCCTCGAGGATCGACGTCTCGTAGGCCTCGGTGGACCGGCTGCGGTCGGTGTCCTCGACGCGGAGGACAAACTGCCCGCGGTCATGGCGGGCGAACAGCCAGTTGAAGAAGGCCATCCAGGCGCCGCCCACATGGAGATACCCCGTGGGGCTGGGGGCGTACCGCGTCCGCACGGTCATGACGTGAGGGTAGCATATCGCCCCGCCGCGGCGCAAACGCGCGCGCTCGGCGCCGCAGCCCGATGTCTCGCGGGCGCCGCGGGCTCCGGAACGCAGTGACGCGGGCGATCTTGAGGTCCGGACGTCCGCTCAGGTAAAGAGGGTGCTCACCGACTCGTTGAGGTGAATGTTGCGCATCGCGCGGGCCAGGAGCGGGGCGGCCGACTGGATCTGGACGTTCGGGAGGGACTTCTCCGGCGGGATCGGGATGCTGTTGGTGAACGCGATCTCCAGGATGTCCTCGCGGCGCAAGGCCTCGACGGCGCCTCCCGAGAGG
>JAPVSX010000277.1:0-3650 GCA_047519495.1 Armatimonadota bacterium | reverse complement strand
TTGCCAGTATCGCGCTCCGGGCGGTGATCCCCGCGATCCAGCGCGCCCGCAACGGGCGTCTCGTCGCGGTCGCCAGCCGGACGCCGGACCGGGCCGATGAGACGGCCCGGTACCTGGGCGTCCGTGCGCACGGGTCGTACGAGGCGCTACTCGGCGATCCGGAGGTCGACGCGGTCTACATCCCGCTCCCGAACTCGCTCCACCGGGCGTGGACGCTGCGGGCCGCGGCGGCCGGGAAACACGTGCTGTGCGAGAAACCGCTTGCCCTCTCCGCGGGAGAGTGCCGGGAGATGATCGCCGGCTGCCGGGCGAGCGGCGTCCACCTCATGGAGGCGTTCATGTACCGGTTCCACCCGCGGACGGCGCGGGTGGCCCAGCTCGTCGCGGAAGGCACGCTCGGCGAGGCCCGGCTCGTCCGGGCCGCGTTCACGTTCGCGGTGCGCGAGCCCCGCCGCAACATCCGCTTCCGCCCGGACCTGGGGGGCGGCGCGCTGTACGACGTCGGGTGCTACGCCGTGAACGTCAGCCGGATGCTCCTCGGCGAGCCCGCCGAGGCGTTCGCGTGGGGGGAGGTCGGGGAATCTGGAGTGGACGAGGTCGCGGCCGGCCTCCTCCGGTTCGACGACCGGCGGACCGCGGTCGTGGACGCTGGCCTGCGCCTCGCGCGGCGGGAGGAGGTCGAGGTCGTGGGCACCGAGGGCCGCCTTCTCGTCCCGAACGCGTTTCTCCCGGGGACCGCCGACGCCGAGATTCACCTCTTCCGCGGCCCCGAGCGCACCGTGGAGACGATTCCCGGAACGGAGCAGTACCAGCGGATGGTCGAGGCGTTCGGCGATGCGGTGCGGTCGGGCGCCCCGGTCGCGTTCCCGCCCGAGGACGCCGTGGGCAACCTGGCCGCGATCGGCGCCCTCCTCCGGGCCATGCGCACCGGCCGGCCCGAGCCGGTCCTGCAGGATTGAGCGTCAGGCGCCTACTGGTCGAACAGGTTGTTGAGCGACTCCGCGAGTGTCGGGTGGGCGAAGGTCGCATCGCGGAGCGCCGTGTACGGCAGCCGGCCCATCATCGCCACCTCCACCATGGCCATCAGTTCGCCGCCGAAGACGCCCAGGATCGCGCACCCCAGGATCTCCCGCGTGCCGGCGTCGGTCACGACCTTCATCAGCCCGCGCGGCTCGTCCATCTCCCGCGCCCGCGCCACCGAGCGCATCTCCATCTTGAACACCCGGACCGCGCGCCCCTGGGCCCGGGCCTCCGTCTCGGACATCCCCACCCGGCCGAGCTCCGGGTCGATGAACACGGTGTAGGGGACGAACCGGCCCTTCGTCGTGGCGCTGCCGCCCTTGAGGAGATTCGTCTCGAGAATCCGGAAGTCGTCGTAGGAGATGTGCGTAAACGCCGGCCCGCCCTTCGCGTCGCCCAGCGCGTAGATCCCGGGCACGTTCGTCTCGAGGCGCTCGTTGACCTTGATAAACCCGCGGGCGTCGGTCTCGACCCCGGCCGCGGCCAGATTCAGCCGGTCGGTGTTGGGGACGCGGCCGGTTGCGACGAGCAGGTGCGTGCCGGTCAGGGCGCGTGCGCCGCGGCTCGTGGGCGTCCGCACCGCCAGCCGGATGCCGGCCTTGACCCGTGCCACCCGCTCGACCTCGGCCTCGAGGAGGAGGGTGATCCCGTCCTCGCGCAGGATCTTCTCCACCTCCTCGGCCACGTCGGGGTCCTCCCGGGTGAGCAGGTGGGCGTGCCGGTGGATCATCGTCACCCGGCCGCCGAACCGGCGGAACATCTGCCCGAACTCGAGCCCGATGTACCCGCCCCCGAGCACGATGAGGTGCGCCGGCACCTCGCCGAGCTCCATGATCGACGTGGAGTCGAGAAAGGTGACCGTGTCGAGGCCCGGAAGCCCGGGGCGGCTCGGGCGGTCGCCGACGTTGATGAAGATCCGCTCGGCGGACAGCAGCTGCGTGCCGCCCTTGCTGAGCCGCACCTCGACCGACTTGCTGCTGATGAAGCGCGCCTCGCCCATGAGCAGGTCGAGCCCCGTGGCGCGCGCGAGGCTCCGCTCGTCGCCGCTGCGCCAGATGGTGACGATCTTCCGCTTGCGCTGCCGGACCCTGACCATGTCCACCGTGATCCGGCCGGTCCGGACCCCGTAGTCCGCGGCCCGCCTGGCCAGGTAGGCGACGCGGGCGCTGGCGACCATCGTCTTGGTCGGCGTGCAGCCCACGTTGACGCAGGTGCCTCCCACGTGGTCTCGCTCGATGATCGCCGTCCGCCGGCCGGCCGCGGCAAGCGCTCTGGCGAGGGGTTTGCCGCCCTGGCCCGTGCCGATCACGATCGCGTCGTAGCGCTGTGTGGCGGCCATCGATCTCCCTCCTTCGGGCGCCAGCGTGCGAACCGTGCCGGGTCGAACGCCGAGAGGTCGACGCTCGACCGGCCGGTGCACATCAGCTCGGCGACGGCGGTGGCCGTCGCGGGGGCCAGCGTGATCCCGAGCATGCCGTGCCCCGTTGCGATGAACGCGTTCTCCAGGCCGGGGAGACGCCCGATCACCGGCAGGCCGTCGGGCGCCATCGGCCGCATCCCCACCCACTCGACCTCCCCGTCGCCGCGCCGCCAGTCCACCAGGTACCGGTCGGCCGCCCGCCGGATCGCCCGAACGCGGCGCGGGTCCAGGTCGGTGTTGATCCCCGAGAACTCGAGCGTCCCGGCCAGCCGCAGCGCCTCCTTGTACCCGCTGCACGCGACCTTCGCCTCGGAGAGCTCGAGCGCGTGCCGCGGCCGCAGCGCCGGGTTGCGGATCGTGATGCTGTAGCCCTTCGCCGCCTGGATCGGAAGGCGGGCCCCCGCCTGCCTCGCGAGGGCGGCCGACCACGACCCGGCGGCGATCAGGAACCGCTCCGCCTCGACGGCACCCTCGGAGGTCTCCGCGGCCGCGACCGTCCGGCCGCGCCGGCGGAGCCCGGTCACGGCGACGCGCGGCCGGACCGCGACCTGCTGCTCGGCGAGCCGCTTCGCCAGGCCCGCGGTGAGCGTCTCGGGGCGCACGTAACGCTCCTCCGCGGCCAGGAAACCGCAGGCCACCGCCCGCGACACACCCGGCTCGAGATCGCGCACCTCGTCGCCGCTGAGGAGCGTGAGCGTCGCGTAGGCCGGGATCCGGCGCAGCGCTTCGAGCTCGTGGTCCATCTCGGTCCTGCTTAAGAACAGGAAGAGCAGGCCTGAGCGGTGCATCTCGAACGGGACGCCGTCGGCCTCGAGCGCGTCATACAGCGCCATCGTGCGGCTGTTGAGCGCCGTCACCGCCTCGAGCCCGGCCCGGTGGTCGCGGGCGTTGCAGTGCTTCCAGAACGCCCACAGCCACGACAGCAGTCCTCCGTCGAGCCGGGGCCGGACGCAGAGCGGGCTCTCGGGGTCGAGCATCCTCTTGAGGGACGTCCAGGCCACCCCGGGCCCGGGCAGCGGGCCCGAGAACGACGGAACGATCCACCCGGCGTTGCCGGCCGAGCACGCCGCGCCCGGCTCGCCCATGTCGAGCACGGTGACGCGCTCGCCCCGCCGCCGCAGTTCGTACGCGCAGGCGAGCCCGATCACGCCGCCGCCGATCACGACCGTGCTGGCCATCGCGGGCCCTTCTTCGCGTCCACGGAGGGAGC
>JAPVSX010000276.1:0-1988 GCA_047519495.1 Armatimonadota bacterium | reverse complement strand
TGCTTAACCAACGCCAGGCGCCCTACGGCGGTCATCGCGGTGCCGTCATCCCAGAGGTGGCGGTGGTGGTAGCGCAGACGAGATTCCAGACCTCCTGACATGGGGCCTCATGGAATTGTCCGCTCTGCCGGCCGCAGGGCGATGCCGTAGCGCAATCGGAGCCGGGAGCCCGGGAAGCGCACCGGCTGCGTGTTGAGCTCATCGCAGAGCGCAGCGATCGCCCGCGTGCGATGCGGCGAGCTGAGAGGCGCGATGAAGATGCGCAGTTCATCCGGGGTGACTTCGAGATCCGCCTGGCTCGCCAAGGCGGCCTGGATGAGCGTGCGGCCTTCATCGGCGGTGCGTTTATAGTGCGGGGCGACGCGATGCACGAGATCGCTCTCCGCTTGGTAGGCCACCATCTTGAGGAGATTAGTGAGGAGCTTGCGCTCCGGGGCGAGCTTGACGACGTCTGCCGGGACGACCTCCCGGACGGGGATCCGCGCGGGCGTGGCCGCGCGGGCCTGCTCCAGGGCCGTGATGCGCTCGAACGCTGTGCGGAGGCGCGCGGCCAGCGTGCCATGGGCGATCTTGAAGCCCCGCATGGTCGGTCGGGTGTGTTCCGGGTTCAGGAAGGCCTCGGCCCCGTACTCCGCGGTGAGCTGCGCAAACTCGGCGCGCGCCTCCTGCAACTTGGCAAGGATCGCCCGCCGTTTCGGGTTGGGGACGTCGCGCGCGGGGTCGTCGGGGACGACCGCGTAGTCGACCAGCGCATCCAGGGCGTACTGCTCCCGGAGGTACTTGAAGAAGTTCTCCTGGCGCCAGCGCTCGAACATGCGGTAGGCGACCTCCACGGCCGGGAGGTCCCGCCGGGAGGTGAGGATCGGGGTCCGGTGGCCGTCGTCCGCCAGGCGCGTGACCTGCCGCAGTCGGAGCTTCCCCGCCAGCAAGCGGACCTCCTGATCCGCCAACACGTAGGTCACCGTGACGTTGCCGATCACCGCCTCGTGCGACGTGAAGCGCCCGCGGGCCACGCGGCGGCTCCGGCCCTTGCGGTAGGTGAGCAGATCGAAGCCGTCCGCGAGGAGCCTCTGGAAGAGCTTGGGGCTGTAGCCCCCGCGATCGAACACGACGGTGACCCGGCGCTCGCCGACGAGGGCCCGGACCTCGGCGAGCACGCCCGGCAGCATCGTCACCAGTCCCGCATTCGCCTCGGCCGTGACGACAAAGAGGGGGTCCCCCTCGGCGTCGTTGACCCAGTAGTCGGTGGTGGCGGGCATGGCGAGCCGCATCCGGGCGACGTGCGCCTTCGGCAGGGTCCGCTGGCCGTGGTAGACCCGGACGTGCCCGTCCACGTAGAGGAAGCCCATCGCGACCCCGCGGTCCGCCACCCGGCGGTGGGCCAGGGCCCGCCCGAACGCCGCCGCCCGCCCGCAGGCAGCCAGGCGGCGGAGCTTGCGCCGCACCGTCTTGACCTCGGGCGCGCGGTCGAGGCCGAGCACCCGGCCGAGATCCCCGGGCGCGTGCTCCTTGAGCCCCTCCGGGCGCTTGATCCGCAGCAACGCCATCAGCAGCAGCGCCACGAGCGTGGTGCGCAGCCCGTAGAATGCGGGGCCGATCCCGCCGTAGATCTGCCGAGCGATGGTGAACACCCCACTGGTTACCAAGGCGGGCAGGGCCAGCAATACCCCGCCGTGGGGCACCCGGGGACCGGAGCAGAACAGCGGGGCGGCATCGTCCAGGACCCCCAGGTAGGCGAGCAGCCGATCCCCGCGTCGGTCGGCGGGATCTGTGTCGAGCGACACGGGAGTGGGCTCCTCGTCGAGCGCGACCCAAGCGGACAGCGGTGGGTCACCTGGGGACGGCGGTTCCGCTGGCGCCGCTGCTGCGGGAAAAGCGGACAGGTTTGGGTCCCCACCCGGCAGCGGGAGCTGCGCCGGTGCCCGCTCCTGCCATCCCAAGCGTTTCAGGAGCTTCCGAATGGCCTTCGGGGTGACGCCCAGCCGCCG
>JAPVSX010000275.1:0-3075 GCA_047519495.1 Armatimonadota bacterium | reverse complement strand
CGAAGTGCCGGGCGAACTCCTGCGCCCGTTCCCGCTGCACGTCGCACATCACGGCGACCCGGCACCGGGGATCGCGCTGCCAGCCAGGGATGTGCGCGGCCTTCGCCCACGCACCGGCTCCGAGGACACCGACGCTGAGCATGCTCGTGGCCATTCGAGTGCCTCCTTTGCCCTGTCGGCGGTCGCGTGTCGCGCGTGGTGGTGTGTCGGGCGGCGGGCGCCTATCCATTCGGCGAGGTGCAGATCGCTCCTGCCCTTTCGGCTTTTCCCTGGCTTTGTCAAGAGGAATTTCGGAGGCTACCGCGAACAGCGATACGATCAATGTAGGACGTTCCTTGCTCCCTTTGTCTATCTCCCTCATCGTTGACTTGCTCTTGGTGCCTCACTGGCAGCTCCTGGACGGGCACTGGTTCGTTTTTCCTGGTTCTCGGCAGGCGAGTCGGGGTCCGGCACAAAATGCTTCACAGGGAGGTGTCGTATGTCCAAGTATCTCATCAGGGCTTCCTACACTGCGGAAGGAACCAGAGGGCTCATAAAAGGCGGGGGCGGCACTGCCCGGAGGGCCGCAATTCAGCAAATGATGGAAGGTTTGGACGGGAGGGTGGAGAGCTTCTATTACGCGTTCGGCGAGGATGACGTGTATGTAATCGTTGACGCACCGAGTAACGTCAGCGCAGCCGCTGTTGCGCTGACAGTCAATGCGGCTGGAGCCGCCGTCACAAAGACCACTGTGCTGCTGGCCCCCGAAGAGATTGACCAGGCTGCCAGGATGACAGTCAAGTATCGCGCCCCTGGTCAGTAGAGGGCCAAGAAATATTCGTCCTTTAAAGGGAGGCCTGTCTCCAGTCGAGAGCGCATGCTCCCTTCGGGCCAGGGCGATCCATCGCCGTTTCAATCGGGGGGAGTACTGAGGACGACAGAGAGGGGGGTAGGAAGTGTCCTGCCCCCCTCAACGTGGCGCCACGTAGGCGCCCGGGGATGAGTTCTGCCTCGGTGCCGCGGCCCCTCAGCCTGGCAGCCTACTTGTACAGGCGGTCGATGAAGCCGCTGTCGTCGAGTTCCTTCACGAACGACCCGTCCACGTACGACTCGGGCCGGACCCGCGCGAGCTCCGGGAAGTCGGACCGGAGGCCGGCGATCAGGGTCCTGGCCGCGGCCAGGCTCGGGTACGGCTTCCGCGCCGTGTACACCTTCGTCGTGAGCTGGTAGTTCAGCTCGAGGTCGCCCGCCTCCGACCGGTCGATCTTCAGGTTCCGCGACAGGCTGTCGATGATGTCAGTTTTGTTGGCCGGGTTGAGGATGAACGCGTTCGCCTCGACGAGGCTGCGCACGAACGCGCGCACGGTCTGCCGGTTCGTGCCGAGGTAGCGGCGCGTCGTCTGCACCACGTCGTGGTCCCACGGGATCTTGGTCGTCGTGAGGTCCGCGATGAGCGAGAGGCCGGCGCGCTGCGCGGCGAGCCACTGCGCCGGATCGATGACCGTCGCGTCGATCACGCCGGCGGACGCGGCGACGACCCGCTGTGCGGGCTGCCCGGCGTTGATGAACGTCGTGTCGAGGGGATCCACGCCGATCGACCGCAGGTAGAGGACCATCGCCGCCCGGTCGGTGGAGAGCCCGGCGCTCGACGTGCCGAGCTTCTTGCCCTTGAAGTCCTGGGGCCGGCTGATGCCTCGGCCCACGAACCGGTACGCCATCCGCGGAGCCAGGGTTGCGACCTCGACGACGTCGCCGCCGCCGGCGTCGGCTGAGAGGCCTTGCCCCGGCGAGCCGAGCATGATCTGCACGGAGCCGCCGACCAGCGCCTGCATCCCTTGGGTGGAGTTGACGACGGTCACATCCGCGTCGAGGCCGTTCCGGGCGAAGATCCCACGGCTCGCCGCGATCCAGACGCCGATTGCGAACGGGGCGACGAAGCCCTGGGCGACCGTGATCCGGATGGGGGACGCCCCTGCCGCGGGCGTGCGGGCCGGCAGCGCGAGGCTGATCGCGAGCGCAAGCGAGACAAGCGTGGTGGTCAGCAGGGCGGGTCGGCGCATCCAGGAGCCCTCCAGCGGGAAGTGTATGCTTCTCTGTGGAATACGTGGGCGGCACTCATTCGGGTTCGGCTCGCTGCCGGGCAACGACCGCGAACCGGAGGGCAATCGATGGAGACATCGGTAGAGACGCACATCAACTCGCTCCGGCGTGGCGACTACAAGACCATACGGGAGCTCCTCTTCAAACACCTGCGGCACCTCATCATCTCTGGACGGTTCGAGACGGGCACGAAGCTCGTGGAAGAGGAACTGGCCGAACAGTTCAAGGTCAGCCGGACGCCCGTGCGCGAGGCGATCAGGAAGCTCGAGATCGAAGGCCTCGTGCAGTACCAGCCGCGCCGCGGCGTGATCGTGACAGGCTTCTCCACAGAAGACATCGACGAGATCTACGCGACGCGGGAGGTCCTCGAAGGACTCGCCGCCCGCCTGGCCGCCGAGCACGCCGCTGACCCGGAGGTCGAGGAGCTGGGCCGCCGCCTGGCGCAGATGAACCAGGCGTCGGCCGCAGGAGAATTCGACCGGGCCGCGTCGATCCACACCCGGTTTAACGACCTTCTGTACCGCATCGGCCGGAACCGCCGGCTGCTGGCGATGCTGACGCAGTTCAGCGAGTACATCGAGCACGGCAAGCTCGTGTCCCTGACGCGGCATGGCCGCGCGGAGGAAATCCGGGCCGAGCACGAGACGATGTTCAAGGCGGTCCAGGCGCGCGATCCCGAGGCCGCGGAGCGGGCGGCCCGGCTCCACGTGTCGACCGCCCGGCGGGCTTTCTTGGGTCAGGAGCGTATCATGCCGGGCGCTGCGCGGGGGGCGGTCTGACCGGGCGGCGCCGCGACGGTAGTCCCTGACGCGTCTGTATACAGTATGCGCGTGGTGCGGGCCCCGTGCGCATGGATGCGGGGCGCGGGCCGCGTGCGCCTGGGGAATGAGCGCAGGGTCCCGCTGACCGGGGCCTGAGTAGCGCTTTCACATGGGAGGTGCCGATGAACCGGTTTTCCCTGCTGCAGCCGGACACCCTCGAGGAAGCGTCGGCGCT
>JAPVSX010000274.1:0-17354 GCA_047519495.1 Armatimonadota bacterium | reverse complement strand
GGGTTGATCACCCGGCCCACGTCGTGGCAGGCGACGATCTTGAGAACGGTGACCTCGCCGGTCTCGGGATCCACCTCGACCTCGGCGAACTGCGCCCCGAACGTGCGGATCGTCACGCCGTCGGGGTTCGCGCCGCGGAACCCGCGGCCCGTGATCGCGAAGTTGCCCATCCGGCCCGTGAGCTCGGCCACTGGGATCCCCCGGTCGGGCACGCCGGCTACGAAGAGGCGTCCCGCCTCGAGCCGGACGTCCTGCGGCGCGACCTCGAAAAGGGAGGCGGCCGCGTCGATCAGGTGGCGCCGGGCCTCGTCGGACGCCATGCGGACGGCGGGGCCGCAGGAGGTGACCGTCTGGCTTCCGGCGGAGAGCGGGCTGTAGGGGAAGTCGGTGTCGCCGATCGACACGGTCACGCGGTCGACGGGCAGGGCCAGGACCTCGGCCGCGATCTGGGTGAGCGCGGTCTTGGCGCCGGTGCCGATGTCCTGGGTGCCGATCCGCACCTCCGCGGTGCCGTCGGGGTTGAGCCGGACTTCGGCATAGGCCGGGGGCGACCCGGCACCGCCCCAGATCTGGGTGGCCATGCCGAGCCCCCGCCGCCTGGATCCCTCCCGGACCGGGGAGGCCGGCGTCCTGGCCCGGCGCTTCCATTCGATCGCCCGAGCGCCCTGCTCGTACGCCTCGCGAAGGAACTTGCTCGAGTAGGGGCGGTCGAGCACCTGGTCGGCCTCCGCGTAGTTGCGGAGCCGGAGGTCGAGCGGATCGAGCCCGAGCTTGTCGGCGAGCGCCTCCATCGCGCACTCGAACCCCACCGTGCCCTCCACGTACCCGGGGGCGCGGAACGCGGCAGCGGGCCCGGTATGCGTGAAGACCGACCAGACCTCGGCCCGCACGTTCGGACAGCTATAGAGCTCCTTCGCCGGGCCGGCGAGCGGCGTGCCGATCGCCCGGTACGCCCCGACGCCCGAGACGCCCCAGTAGTCGATCGCAAGGAGCGCGCCGTCGCGGCGGGCGGCGACGCGGATCCGCTGGACGCTCCGGGGCCGCTTGCCGGCCGCCGTGCTCTCTTCCGCACGGGTGAACATGATTTTGACGGGCCGGCCGAGTGACCGGGCGGCGAGCGCCGCGTAGATCGTGTACTTGCCGGCGTTGTTCTTGCTGCCGAAGCCGCCGCCCATGAACGGGCTCAGGACCCGGACGCGGTCCATCGGAATCCGCAGCGACGCCGCGACCTGCCGGCGGACCCCGAAGATGTGCTGCGTGGAGTCCCAGATCAGCAGCGAGTCGCCGGTCCACTGCGCGACCGAGCCGTGCGTCTCCATGCTGTGATGGAGGACGTCGGGCGTCTCGACCCGGAGCTCGACGACCGCGTCCGCCTGGGCGAACCCCTGCTCCACATCCCCGCGCTGGTAGCGCTCGGGCTCACCGCCGAGGATGTTGCCGGACGGATGGACCTGAGGCGCTCCCGGCCGGAGCGCTTCCTCCGGATCGACGACGTGCGGCAGCACTTCGTAATCCACGTCGATCAGGTCGAGCGCGTCCCGCGCGGCCGCGAGGTCCTCCGCCACGACGAGCGCGACCTCGTCCCCCGCGTACCGCAGCTCCGGGTCGAACAGCCAGCTCGCCCCGTTGTACCAGGCGATCCTGGGCGCGTTGAGCGAGGAGAGGACCAGGCGCACGCCCGGCGCGCGCTCGGCTCGCGAGGTGTCGAGGCGCCGGATCCGGGCGTGCGCGTGCGGGCTGCGGAGGATCGCTCCGTGCTGGACGCCGGCCGGGTACAGGTCCGCCGTGTAGCGCGCGGTCCCGCCGACCCGCTCCACACCGTCCACGCGGGTGACCGGGGTGCCGACCACGGTGAAGGATTCGCCGGCGGGCCAGACCGGGAGGTCGTCACCCTCGATGACGACGTCGCGCTCCTCGATCCGCCCTTCAAACTCGATCTTCTGCTTGATGATCCGCGGCATCGAACGCCTCCCGGACTCTTCGGCTCAGCGGCGCCCGGGCCCACGGCGTGAGCCCGTACGCCCGGCCGCCTCAGCCGTGCGAGCCGCCTCGAGCGCCGCCTCCTGGATCCTCAGGTATGCCCCACAGCGGCACACGTTGCCCTCGAGGGCCCGCCGGATCTCTCCGGCGGACGGGTGCGGGGTCTGGCGCAGGAGCCCCCGGAGGGCCATGATCTGTCCCGGCGTGCAGAACCCGCACTGCAACGCGTCGTGCTGGATGAATGTCTGCTGGAGGGGATCAAGCGCGCCGGCCGTGCCGGACCGGAGCCCTTCGATCGTCTCGACGGTCCGGCCGTCGGTCTGGACGGCGAGGAGCAGGCAGGACAGGACGGGCTTGCCGTCCACCAGTACCGTGCAGGTGCCGCACGTCCCGACCCCGCAGCCTTCCTTGGTCCCCGTCAGGTGCAGGTCTTCACGGAGCGCGTGCAGCAGCGCGCGGTGCGGAGCGACCCGGATCTCTTCAAGCCGCCCGTTCACGGTCAGGCGGACCGGCCGGGTGGCGTCAGACGGTGGCGTTGTGCTCATCGATTCCTCCGGTTCGGTGGTGTGGCCGGTGGTTGGCAGCGCTCCGGCGTGACGCGGGCGAATATTCTCGCGATTCGGCCCCGCGGCGGCACGCTCCTTTTCGGCATCCGGGACCGCATAGGCATTTTTGACAGCATGCCGCCGGGCCTCTACACTCGTATACGCCATGGCGCGCAGGCCGATGCCCATGCCGGGGCAGATCGCGGAGGACGCCGCAGCCCGGGAGCTCGTGATCACCTGGGACGACGGGCACGTCAGCCGGTACGCGTACCGCGCGCTGCGGCAGCGCTGTCCCTGCGCGATGTGTGTGCACGAGTGGACGGGGGAGCAGCTGCTCGACTCCTCGCGCGTCCCTGCCGACATCTACCCGAAGCAGATCACCCGGGTCGGCGCGTACGCCCTCCGGTTCACGTGGTCGGACGGCCACGCGACCGGCCTCTACACGTTTGCGTCCCTGCGCGCGCTCTGCGGGTGCGAGGCCTGCGAACGAACGCGGGGAGGCCCTCAGCGCACGGCGTAGCGGCGGAGCGCGTCGGGGTCCAGTTCCAGCCCCAGGCCCGGGCCCTGCGGTAGAGCGATCTGGCCGCGCTCGGGCACCGGAAACGGCTGCGTGAAGATCTCGCGCAGCGGGTTCTGCACGTACTGCGTGCCCATGTACTCGTAGGTGTAGAAGTTGGGAGCCGCGGCGGCGAGGTGCAACGAGGCAAGGTGGGCGATCCCGCCGCTGAACCCGGTATGGGGCGCGTACGGCAGGTTGTGGGCGTGCGCCAGCGCCCAGAGGCGGCGGGCCGCCGTGATACCGCCGATCCGGGCGACCTCCGGCTGCAGGACGTCGATGCACCCGCGGGCGATCAGGTCCCGGAAGCCAAACAGCCCGAACTCGGTTTCGCCGGCCGCCAGCGGGACCCGGACCGACCGCCGGATGTGCGCGTAGCCGTCCAGGTCGTCTGCGGGAACCGGCTCCTCCAGCCACGCGACGTCCAGCTCCTCCAGCTGCCGGCCGACCCGCACCGCGGTGCCGGCGTCGTAGGCGCCGTTCGCATCGAGCATGACCTCGACGTCGGGGCCGACGGCGTCCCGGACCGCCCGCACGGTCCGCACGTCCGCGCGGTCGCCTCCGCGGGCCGCCGCCCAGCCGATTTGCACCTTCACCGCGCTAAAGCCGCGGGCCACCTGCGCGCGGGCCTCCTCGGCCATCCTGGGAATCTCGTCGAAGTAGACCTTCGAGATGTAGCACCGGACCTTCTCGCGGCCGGCCCCGCCGAGAAACTTGTACAGCGGCTTGCCCACCGACCGGGCCAGCAGATCCCAGAGCGCGATGTCGATCCCGCTCATCGCCTCGACGACGAATCCCCGCGAGTGGCCCCACCGGCGGAGGAGGGCGAGCATCTCGTCCCACAGGCCTTCCACGTCCCACGGGTCGCGTCCGATGACGAGGGGGGCGAGGAGGCGGTTCACAATCGTCGTGACGACCTCAGGGGCGCGCCGGACGATGCACTCGCCGACGCCGACCAAACCGTCGTCGGCCGTCACCTGAACGACCACAGCGTAGAATGTCGGAAACGTGCCGATCGAGAACTCGACCGGCCGCGGCGCGCGGCCGGCGAGCGGGGTGCAGGTGATCGAGGCGATTTTCATGGCGCGGTATTCGCGGGCGGTCCGGGGCACTCCTCGGGCGGCGTGCGGGCATGGAACACCGGGCGGAGGCGTTCGAGCCTGGGGGGTCGTATCCTGTCTGAGGGGAGGCGCGTTGTCGCGGCTGCCTGCCCCCTGCGCACCGCCTCACAGTCCAGGATGGGAGGTCGCTGATGCACTGGTCGGGTGTGTTCGCCGAAGCGTACGGGTACCGGGAGTTTCTCCAGAAGCACGCGACGCCGGAGCAGCAGGCGCGCTGGCAGGCGGTCTACGACCGGGTCACCCTCACCCCGGAGCAGCAGGTGCTGCTGCGGGGCTTCGTCCGCGAGATGCACGTCCTGTGCGTTGCGGGAGCGTGGTGCGGGGACTGCGTCAATCAGTGCCCGATCCTCGCCCGGATCGGCGAGCAGAACCCGAAGATCATCGTGCGGTTCGTCGACCGTGATGCCAGCCCGGCCGCGCAGGACGCGCTCATCATGAACGCCGGCCGCCGCGTGCCCGCGGTCGTCTTCCTCAGCGAGGATGACGAAGAGTGCGGCCGGTACGGCGACCGCACCGTCGCCGCGTACAGGCAGATGGCGGCCGACCGCCTCGGGCCGGCGTGCCCGACCGGGATTGTCCCGCCGGGGCCGGAACTGCTCTCGGCGGTCACGGCGGAGTGGGTCGGGCAGTTCGAGCGGATCCAGCTGATGCTGCGGCTGTCCAAGCGCCTCCGGGAGAAACACGGCGACTAGTCGAAAGCCGGGGTCTGGTTGACCGCCTCGAGCAGCCGCCGTACCTTCGCCGGCGTGATCGGCGTTTCCAGGATCTGCACGCCGAAGGGCGCGAGCGCATCCTCCACCGCGTTGGCGATCGCGGCCGGCGGGGCGATCGCCGGTCCTTCCCCCATGCCCTTGATCCCCAGGGGATTACGGGTTGACGGGCTCTCGTGGTGGCCGAGCTCAATCGGCGGAAACTCGGTGGGGACGGGCATCAGATAGTCGAGAAAACTCGTGGTCAGCAGCTGTCCGGTGTCGTCGTAGACGAGCTCCTCAAAGAGCGCGCCGCCGATGCCCTGCACGGTGCCGCCGTGGCATTGTCCTTCGACGATCATGGGGTTGATCACGCGCCCGCAGTCGTGCACGTAGATGACGCGGCGGAGATGCACCTCGCCCGTCTCGATGTCGACCTCCACGACCGCCAGGGTCACGCCGTTGGAGTACGTGACGGTCGGCGGCCGGAAGTAGTGGGAGGCGCTGAGGCCCGGCCCGGGGCCCTCCGACGGCACGGCAGACGGCACCGCCCGCGCGGCGAGCTCTCCGAGCGAGAGCGACCGGGCCGGCGCGCCCCGCACCTGGACCCGGCCCGCGACCCACTCGAGGTCCTGCTCGGAGGCTTCGAGGAACAGCGCCGCGAGCCGGCTCGCCTTCTGCCTGAGCGCCGCCGCGGCGCCTGCGACCGCGTTTCCCGCAGCCACCGCGCTCCGGCTGGCGTACGTCCCCATGCCGAACGGCACGCCGGCGGTGTCCCCAACCCGGACCGTGATCTCCCCGGGATCCACCTCCAGCGCGTCCGCGGCGATCTGCGCGAGGACCGTCTCATGGCCCTGGCCGTGCGCCGCGACCCCGGCCGTGACCAGGACGCGTCCCGACGCATCCACCGTGATGTGGGCGCCCTCGTACGCTCCCGCGCCCGTCCCCTCGACGTAGCCGGCGATCCCGAGCCCGAGGTAGCGGCCGCGCCGGCGTTCCTCCGCCTGGGTCTCGCGGAACCGGTCGAAGCCGGCGATCTCCAGTGCCTGCCGGAAGCACGCCGGGTAGTCCCCGGTGTCGAACACCATCGGCTTCCGGTCGGCGTACAGCACCCCGGTGTTGTAGGGCATCTCGTGGGGCCGGATCAGGTTCCGGAGGCGCAGCTCGACCGGATCCATGCCGAGCTTCCGGGCCGCCAGGTCCATCAGCCGCTCGAGGACGAACACCGCCTCCGACCGCCCGGCGCCGCGGTAGGGGTGCTGCGGCGCCTTGTTCGTCACGAGCACGGTGGCCTTGGCCAGGTAGTGCGGGATCTTGTATGGCCCCAGCTTGTGAGAGCAGGTGTGGTACGGCTGGATGTTGCCTCCCGGCAGATACGCGCCGGTATCGAGGAAAAACCGATCCTTCAAGCCGACGACGGTGCCGTCCCGGGCCACCGCGATCGACGCCGCGTGCACCTGCTGGCGGGCGTGCGTCGTCGAGAGGAAGTGCTCACGGCGGTCCTCGATCCACCGGACCGGCCGGCCCGTCCCCAGCGCGAGGTGCGGAATGAGGACCTCCTCGGGATAGGGCGCGCACTTCGGCCCGAACCCCCCGCCGACGTCCCAGGCGACGACGCGGATCTGGTCCTTGCGCAGCCGGAGCAGCCGGGCGAGCATCTGCTGGACGAAGTGCGGGACCTGCGTCGAGTCCCACACCGTGAGCTCCCCGCTCCGCGCGTCGAACGCCGCCGCCACGCCGCGGGTCTCGATCGGGACTCCCGTGTACCGCTGGATGGTGAGTTCGGCTTCCACGACCACGTCCGCGCGCGCGAACGCCGCGTCCACGTCCCCCTTCTCCATGGCGAACGCGCACGCGATGTTGTCGCCCCAGGCCTCGTAGAGCAGGGCGCCGGGCCGCTCTTGGGCCGACCGCACGTCGTGCGCGACGGGCAGGGGATCGTACTCGACGGCGACGCGTTCCGCCGCATCCTCGGCCAGGTATCGGTCCTCGGCCACAACGACCGCGACGGGCTCCCCGACGAAGCGGACCTTCTCGATCGCAAGCGGCGAGTACACGTGCTCCTTGATAGGCGCGAGCGGGAACAGCTGCAGGGACGGGATCGACCACCCGTGGTCGCGGATATCGGCCCCGGTCAGGACCGCCGCGACCCCCGGGAGCGCGGCCGCCGGGGCGGCGTCGCACCGCGTGATGCGCGCGTGGGCATGGGGACTCCGCAGTACCGCGGCCTCCAGCATGCCGGGCAGGCGGAGATCGCCGACGAACCGCGCCGCGCCCCGCAGGAGGCGCGGGTCTTCGCGCCTCAGGACCGGCTGACCAACGAGTCCTCCGCTGCGTGAACCCACGCGGACGTCCCTCCGAGATCGGTGAGGCCTGCAGATGTGGGTTCGTCAGGCGGCGCCCGGTCTCATGCCGATGGCATCCCGCGCAAGAGAGGGGGAACGGAAGCGGTGGTCCGTCAAGGGAGAGAGCGGGTGCACGGATAAGGAGCCCGGGGCTACCGTGACAGTCTAGGAGGCCGGCGCCTGCGCTCGCCCCGGATGCGACGGGCCGCGCACGAGCATCCGCTCGACGCCGGCGAACAGCGCCGAGGCGGTGGTGCCGTCCTCGGGGAACGTGACGGCGCCGGCCGAGAGGGCCAGGCGGTCCACCATCAGCAGCCGCGACGCCACCGTATCGTCGGCGAGCTTGTCGACGAGCGTCTGCACCAGCTCGACCGCGCGCCCTTTCGGCATCCGCGGGAGGAGGATCGCGAATCGGCCGGCGCCGTCGTACGAGAGCACGTCGATGCGCCGCAGCGACCCCTGGATCAGGTTGACGGCCCGGCGGAAGGCGAGGTCGCGGTCGGCCGCCTCCGCGCGGCCCGCACCATAGTCCTCGAGCTGGACCTCGGCCACCGAGAACACGAGCAGGAGGGTTCGGCAGCGCTCGATCTCGTCCGTCACGAGCTTCTCAAGGCCGGTCCACGAGAACAGCGATCGCATCGGATCCGTCCGGATCATCCGCTGCACTTCCTCGTGCAGCCGCGCGGCCTCGAGCGCCGAGACCCCCTGCGCCGTGATCCCGTGCAGCAGCCGCGCAGTCGAGTCCGAGAGCACCGGCGGCGCGTCGCTCAGGCCGCACAGCCAGGCCCGGGGGTGCCCCGCCCGGACCAGCGGAGCGCACACGGAGAGCGTGCCCGGCAGGTTGCTCCCGTCGGGATGCGGGAGGATGAGCATGCCCGTCTGACCGAGTCCATCCGCCGCGGTGAGAGACGGGAGGGTGAAGTCCGCGTCATCCTTGCGCTCAACCCCGTGGACGGCAGCCAGGCGCAGGACGCCATCCTCTCCGATGACGCACGCGAAGCCCGCAGCGAGCCCCGTGGCTTTCAGGAAGACGCCGAGGAGGATCTCCATCACGCCTTCCATCCGCAGCTCGCCGGAAAGGCGCGCCGCCAGGTCGTTGTAGACCTTGAGCTCCTCGAGCTGGACCTCCAACTGGTGCGTCGCCTCCCGGAGCCGCAGGTCCAACAGGGCCGCCCACCGGAGTTGGTCCAGGCTGGCGCGGTGCTCCTGCGCGAGCATCCCGAGAAAGAGGGCGAGCAAGAACCCGCCAGCGATGAATGCCCCGAGGCGGAACCCGGCATCCTTCAGCGCCTCGGCGTGCCCCGCATGCAGCCAGAGCAGGATGATCAGACCGGCGGTCGCCACCGAGGCCGCCAGCGCCTGGCGAAGATTAAGGCGGACGGCCGCCTCGAGGATCACGAGGTAGTACAGGTAGAGGAATGGGCTGCTCAGGGTCCCCGAGATCAGCAGCAGGACGGTGATCACGAGGAGGTCCAGCACGAGGACCACATCCGACTGCCCAAGCGTCGGCACCCGGCGGGGCCCCAAGGCCAGGAGGGCGATGTATCCGGCGAGGAGGACCATCGTGGCGGTCGCCGCCGCGGGCGGGACCGTGATGATGCCGAGCCAGATCGCCGGGATCAGCGTGAGCAGGAGCAGGACGCGGACGACCGTGGCCCAGCTTTCGCCGAGGCTGTGCAGCGGAGACACGCCTGCCGCCGGCCCGGGAGCATGGGCGAGCACAGCGGTCTCGACGGTCTCGACGCTCGATCCCACGGTTATGCGCCTGCCACTGACTGGATGGAGGATCCAGGAGACTCCGAGCGGCCCGACGGATTGCCAGAAGCCCGAGGCAACATACCGGAATACCCTCCGCCACTCTCGGACATCAGGCGGACCCCGTCTGCCGCCCAGCCCGCAAGCCTGTCGCACGCGGTGCACCACGCTTATGCCCCGGGCGAGGCGATAAGCGGACACAGCCTCCAGGAGAGCGCCCAGCGGGACGGTCGCGTTTCTGCGTCGCTGAGGGCCAGGCATCCGGGCGCCGCCGTCCGGACGCAGGTAAACCGTGGGACGATCGCGCCTCCGTTTCGGAGATCCAGACCGGCGGTTCGATAAGTTCAGGCACGCGGCTTGACAATGCTTAGGTGCATGGTCTAATATTTGTATGACGTTTCTTCATCATACTGAAATAAAACGTCATAAATGCGGGGCACCCACAATGCCCGTTACTTCTCCGCAGACGACGCCTCCCACCGGCGAAGGCCCCGAGCTGCTGGCCAGGTTCACCGAGCGCATCGCCGCGGGCGACCAGATCGAGGCCGGTGAGTGGATGCCCGAGGACTACCGGTTCGAGGCGCTCCGTCTCATCAACATGCACGCCAACTCCGAGATTATGGGGGCGCTGCCGGAGCGGGAGTGGATCCCGCGGGCCCCTACGCTCGCCCGCAAGATGGCGCTCACGGCGAAGGTGCAGGACGAGGTCGGGCACGCGATGCTCCTGTACCGCGTCGCGGAGACGCTCGGCCGCTCGCGGGACGAGATGATGACGGAGCTCGTCGAAGGCCGGGGCCGCTTCCACAACGTGTTCCACTACCCGGCCGAGACGTGGGCGGACGTCGCGATCATCCAGGTGTTCGTCGACGGGGCCGCGATGCAGACGCAGGGGGCGCTGCGGTCGTGCTCCTACGCGCCGTACTCCCGCGTGCTCAAGCGGATCTGCTACGAAGAAGACTTCCACATCCAGCTGGGGCTCGACGTGTGGCGCGCCCTCGCGGAAGGCACACCGCGGCAGCGGGCGATGCTCCAGGACGCCCTCCGGCGGTGGTGGACGCCGATCATCCACTTCTTCGGGATGCCGGACAAGATCTCGCCCCACACCGAGAGGATGCTCGCCTGGCGGCTCAAGGTGAAGTCCAACGAGGAGCTCCGCCAGCAGTTCCTGCGCCGGTTCGTGCCGATCATTCTGGAGTACGGGCTAGACGTGCCCGATCCGGGGCTCCGCTGGGTCGAGGCGGAGCAGCGGTACGTCTACACCGAGCCGGACTGGGAGGAGCTCCGGCGGGTCGGCCGCAACGGCGGCCCGAAGAGCGCAGAGCGCCTCGCGCTTCGGCAGGCGTTCCACCGCCAGCATGCCTGGGTGCGCGAAGCGGTCAGCCTCTGGGCGGCGGCGTAGCGCCATGGCACACGACGACCGCACCGCGCACACCGGCGACGGGGGCCCCCAGGGAGCGGGGCGCCGGTGGGCGCGGCCGCTGGGCGCGCCCCCGGACGTGTGGGCGGTGTTCCTTCAGGCGCGGCGGCGCGACCCCCATGTGTACGTCGGGGACGTTCACGCCCCCGATGCGGAAATGGCCCTCGTCCTCGCGAAAGAAAGCTACACGCGGCGCGATCCGTGCGTGAGCCTCTGGGTCGTCCGGGCCGACCGGATCCACGCGACGACCGCCGACGCGGCGGAGATGTTCGAGCCCGCCACGGACAAGAGCTATCGGTTCGGCGGCTCGTACCGCCAGCAGCAGAAGGTCTACCGGAGCGCCTGGCGGCTGTCCCACCGCGAGGAGGACCAGTAGTGCGCGCTCCCAGCAATCTGGTGGGGTGGTAATTGGTGGCGGGCGCGCTGGCCGCGATCGCCGACCCGGCCCTCCGCGGCGCGTTCCGCGAGTGGCTCCTGCGGACCGCCGACGATGAGCTCGTGATCGGCCACCGGCACTCGGAGTGGACCGGGTTCGGGCCGGACATCGAAAGCGATGTCGCGATGAGCAGCATCGCCCAGGAGGAGATCGGGCACGCCCGGGCGTTCTACGAGCAGATCGCCGCGGACGACGGGAGCGACGCGGACCACCTGGCGTTCGACCGCGCGCCCGGCGAATACCGGCACGCGAGGCTGCTCGAGCACGAGAACGATGGATGGGAGTCCTCGATCGTCCGGCTCACCCTCTATGAGCCGTTCGAGGCCGGGCGGCTGCGCCTGCTGGGGGCGTGCGGGCACGAGCCGGTCGCCGGCCTCGCGCGCACGCTGGCCCGTGAGGAGCGGTACCACGGGCTGTTCGCGGAGACCTGGCTCGTGCGTCTGGCCAGGGCGACCGGAGCGGGACGAGCGCGCGTTCAGGCGGCGCTGGATGCGGCGTGGCCGGACGCGCTCGGCCTGTTCGAAGCGACCGGGGCGGACGACGTGCTGCGCGCGGCGGGTATGCTCACAGAGTCCCCGGCGGCCCAGCGGGCGGCGTGGGAGGACGCGGTGCGTCCGGTGCTGACCGGCTGCGGCCTCGTGATTCCGAAGGCCGCCGCTGCCTGCGGCGTGAGCCAAACCGTCCGGGAGGGCGGCCGGCGCGGCGTCCACGGCCCCGAGTTCGAGCGGATGCTCGGACAGATGACTGAGGTCTGGCGGTCGGATCCGGAGGCGCGCTGGTGACGACGGCGAGCCGCACGGCGCTCGAAGAGGCGGCCTGGGATGTCCTCCGGACGGTCGAGGATCCGGAGCTGCCGATCGCGATCACCGATCTCGGGCTCGTCCGGGACGTCGCGGTCGCGGGGGGCCGTGTCTTCGTGCGCCTCGTCCCGACGTGGACCGGCTGCCCGGCGCTCGCAGTGATCCGCAACCGGATCCGGGAGGCGCTGCGGGCCGTCCCCGGCGTCGGCGAGGCGTCCGTCGAGTACACCTACGACGAGCCGTGGACGCTCGCGCGCATGACGCCGGAGGGACGAGAGCGCCTGAACGCGTACGGGCTCTCGGTGCCCCTGTGCCGGTTCGCGGAGCCGCCGGTGTGCCCGTACTGCGGCTCGCACGACGTGGCGGTGGACAGCCTGTTCGGGCCGACGCTGTGCCGGGCGACGTATCTGTGCCGGAACTGCCGCAACCCGTTCGAGCGGTTCAAGCCGCCGGCAGAGTAGCGAGGGTTCTCAACCAGAACAGACATCGCTGTGGCCAATCCGACGCTTCGCACAGCGGAGACGTGGTGGGCCCCGCACTTCGGTGCGGGGAGTCGTCACATCCGCTCGATGATCGTCTGCAGCAGGGTCGCCGCGGCGACCATCCCCGCGACGGTCGCGTGCTCGCCCGCGTTGTGCGCCTGCCCGATCGAGCCGGGGCCGAGGTTGCAGAAGTCCCGCGTCCGTTCCGCGAAGATCGAGAGGTCCTGCCGGCCCTGCGAGAACTGGAGCGAAGCGTTCCCCTGCGCCTCGGCGAGCATGTCGCGGGCGACGGCAAGCGTGTGGCCGCTGCGGTCGGCCAGGGTGGGGAGACAGAGCCGCGTGATCTCCAGGTCGTGGGCCATGCCGTCGGCGGCGCTCCGCAGCTCGGCCTCGAACGTGCCGTAATCCTCGCCCACGGCGAGGCGCCGGTCCACGGTGAGCTTGAGCCGGTCGGGGATGACGTTCTCCGCGATCCCCGCGCGCGCGGCCACCACCGACAGCGACGGGATGCTCTGGACGCCGGGAGCGACCTCGACCGGCTTGAGCTGCTCGGCCGCCGCCGCGATCCGGCGGATGACGTCGACGCCCCGGTAGATCGCGTTGTCGGCCCGCCGCCAGTCCGATGAGTGGCCGCTCCGACCGAGCACCGTGAGGTACCCGATCGCCCGGCCCTGGCATCCGATCCCGATGGACAGGCGGCCGTTGCTCTCGTCGTAGGACGGTTCTGTCGTGATCGCGTAGTCGGGCTTCGCCCGGTTGATGAGGCGCCGGACGCCGTTCCGCGGGGTCACGGCGCCACCCTCCTCGTGGTTGGTGAACGCGAACCAGGTGCGGATCCGCGGCCGGACGTTCTGCGCGAGCCACATCATGCACGCCAGCCCGGCCTTCATGTCCGAGGCGCCGAGGCCAATGATCTGCCCGCTCTCGACCCGGGGGCAGAACGGATCCGTCGTCCACCCGGCGACGGGCGGCACGGTGTCCATGTGTCCGTTCACGACCAGGAGCCGGCCGCCGCGGCCGACCTCCGCGGTGACGTTGCCCTCCTCGTCGCGCTGGACGGTGATCCCGGAGCGGATGAGCGAGTCGTAGATGTACTGCGAGATCGTCGCTTCCTCCCCGGTGACGCTGCGGATGCTCACGAGGTCGCACAGGGTGCGCTCCAGGTAGGTCGCTATCTCCGGCACGGACCGTCACCTCTCCCGGAACTGATTCGCGCCGCCGGCCGGCGATGCCTGCGATGGGTAGACGACCCTGAATCGCTCGTAGGCCTCCACAAGCCCGACGCCAGTCGCCGGATCCTGGAAGGCATGTTCGTAGCGACTCACCCGGGCCAGCAGCACCGGCCGGTCTCCGGTGGTCACGCCGCCGCCGATCGGACGGAGCGCCTCGGGATCTCCCGTCACGAGCGGGCTCAGCGTCAGGAAATACTCGCGCACGAGCCGCGCGCGGAGGAGCCCGGCGAGAATGCGGGGCCCGCCCTCGTTCACCACGACCCGCGCGCCGCGCTCGCCGAGCAGGCGGAGCGCCGCCTCCGGATCCGGCCGCCCGTCGGGGCCGGACGCGACCCGCACCACCTCGATGCCTCGATCCTGGATGCGGCGGACGGCGGCGGCGGCGGCCCGCGCCCCGGTGATCACGAGCCGGTCGAAGCGGTCGTCCGTGAAGTACCGGCGCGAGAGGACGCCGTCGTCCCATGCGAGACTCGAGGCCAGGACCGCCGCGCGCAGACGCGCCGGCCGCCCGGCCGCCGTGCGTCTGGCGATCTCCGCCTCGGGGAGGACCGCCGTGACGTCCTCGGCCAGCACCGTGCCGACGCCGCTGAGCACGGCATCCGCCGCCGCCCGCAGCCGCGTCAGCGCGAGGCCGTCGACCGGCGTGCCGATCGTCGCCGCCTTGCCCCCGACCGTCGCTTCGCCGTTCAGGGTCATCACCATGTTAGCAACGAGATAGGGGAGCGGACCGGACGGGTCCGGGAACGCAAGCCGCGTGTAGAACTCGCCGATCGGGACGTCACGCGGATGCGGCTCCGATTCGTGCCAGAGGAGCCGCACCGCTGTGGGGAGGGTGAGTGATCGCTTCCACCCGGCGCCGTTCATCGGTGCCGTCCGCGCGGGGGCCTGCCCCCAGGCTGCGGCAGGCTCGCTCGTTCTCTGGGGGCTCGACGCGCCATGTCAGGCCGATGATAGCACACCGCGTGCTGCGGCCGCGGATCCTCGATCCGGCGATGTTCGAGCACCGCGGGAGCGGGAAGGCGACGCCAGAAACGGCGGGGAAATATCCCGGGGAACGCCACGCCGCACACGGAGGCACGGATTGGCCGACGAACATGGAGGATGTCCCTGGGATGCGCTGTGGCGCTGCCTCGCTGCGCTCCAGGAGGATGCCCGGAGGCTGCGCCGCCTGTCGCAGGAGGAACCGCTCCTCCAGGCCCGCCCTGACTACCCGCGGGCGCGCATCGGGCGATCCCACGCCGCCGAACTCCGCGAGGTGCTGGATGACATCGTGCGGCGCCTGGAAGACGCCGAGCGGCTGGTGCCCCAGGCGCTCCCAAACGGGCAGACGGCGGCCGGCCTCGCGGCTGAGGAAGCTCCGCCTACCGTGGCGGGACGGCTGGCCGCCCTTGCGAAAGTGGCGGCCAGCCTGAGGGATGAGGCGTTCCAACCGCTGCCGCCGCTGCCGCAGCACGCGCCGCCATACCTGGCGGAGACGCCGCGCCGGGACCTGGCCGGCTCGAAGGCGGTGCTGCTCAGCCTCGGGCTTGAGGACGCGGCCGCGGCGCTGCGAAACGCGCTGCTGGCGGCTGTCAACACCGGTGGAGCCTCACAGACGGGCGGTGAGCTGAAGACAGGGTCCGGAACGCGGCCGGCTTAAGACGACGGCAAGAGCGCGCCAGCCCGAGGCTTCAGGATGTCCATGGTTGAGAAGTGGCCGCCCAGGATCGGATCGCTCCGAACGCCCATCCACTGCCCGAGCACGGTCGCGTAGACGCTCCGGAAGTCGATCTGGTACTTGAGGTCGCCCTGGTCGAGGTCGGTCAGGCTCGGGTGGATGCCGTGGACGCCGGGCGAGACGGCGCGGCCGATCAGGAGCATCGGCGCGGCCGTGCCGTGGTCCGTGCCGGACGAGGCGTTCTCCGCAACGCGCCGGCCGAACTCGGAGAAGGTCATCACGAGCACCTTGTCCTGCAGGCCCTTGTCTTTGATGTCCTTCACGAACGCCCCCAGCCCCTTCCCGAGGGATTCCAGGAGGCGGTCGTGCCGGCCCGCCTGGGTGGCGTGCGTGTCGAAGCCGCCCAAGCCCACGTAGTAGACGCGTGTCGGCGCGCCGGCTGCGATCAGCCCGGCGACGATCCGCAGCTTCTGGGCGAACGGATCCCGGGGGTACCCGCTCCCGGCGTCCTGCGCGAGCCGCCCGGCGATCTTCTGCATGTCGGCGGCGGCCAGAAGCGCGTTCATCTCGGTGTGGGTGAGGAAGTCGACGACGGGCTCCTCGCCGGGCACCGGCTGGATCAGCTGGCGGAACGCCTCCAGCTCCTGAGGTCCGGCTCCCTGGAGCGGGTGGAACCCGAACCGGGCAGGGTTCTCCATGGCGATCACCCGGCGGGCGTTGCCCTGCATCGCGAGCGGCATGTCGGCCGACAGCGTGATGCCGAGCGCAGTCTCGCAGTCCGGGCACTCGCTGTCGAACAACCGGCCGAGCCAGCCGGTTTTGGGCCCCGTCCCCGCCGGATCCGCGGTCTGCCAGATCTCCATCGAGCGGAAGTGGCTGCGGCTGGGATTCGGGTACCCGACGCCCTGCACGATCGCCATCCGGCCGTCCTCGTACAGCTCCTTGAGCGGCGCGAGGCCGGGATGGAGCCCCACTTCATCGGTCAACCGCAGCAGCTTCTGCTGCGCCACCGCGAGATGAGGCCGCGCCCGGTAGTATTCGTCGTGTGCGTACGGCACGACGGTGTTGAGCCCGTCGTTGCCGCCGCCCAGCTGGACGACCACGAGCGTCGGCCAATCCGGCTGCCCGGCCGCCGAGGCCACGAGGGACACATCCCATGGGTTGTTGAGGGCCAGGGCTGTTCGCGTCAGGAACATCGGCGCGGTCGCCCCCGCAGCGACGATCGTCAGCCCCTTCGTCACGAACTCCCGGCGCGTCATCATCGTCCGCATCGCGGCCTCCTCCTCAGGCGACCTGGTACTCGGGCATGCTCATGACGAGATGGACGGTCTCGGAAGTCGACTGCCCCGCCGTGACCCCGGCCAGGGTCGCCCGGCGGGGGGGAGGAAGCGGCTGTCCGAGCAGGCGGGCCGCGATCGTGTCTACCGACGAGAGCGGGGCCAGGTCGGGGGTGCCGAGTCTGCCCGAGATCAGCGCCGCGGCGGTGTCCGTCCGCGCGAACACCGTCCCACTGTTGATCCAGGCGGTCCCGCCGTGCCAGCCGGCGACCGTCGGGGGGAAGAACAGGTGCTGGCCCATGCCGGCCATCGCGTACGACAGCCGGACCCAATCGGGCTCCCCAACACCCAGGTGCCGCACGGCCCCGACGACGAACTCCGCCGGGCTCTTCACCTGCGCGTGCATCACCTCGGGACGGTAGAACGCCCGCGACCGGAACAGCGCCCGAAGGGCCGGCTTGAGCTCGTAGTTACTGGCCTGGATCTGCTGGGCCATCGCCTCCACCAGCGCCGGGTCCGGCTTCGGGGCGACGAAGAACTGCGCGAGCCTGCCGGCGATCCATTGGGGGGCCGCCGGGTTGGCCAGGATGATCCGCATGATGTCGGTGCCGTCCCAGGCGCCGGTCTGGCCGAGGAAGGTCTTGGGGCCCCCGTCGTGCAGGAGCGGCTTGAACGCGAACACCCGGCGGTCTTCGAACGTCCGGTAGTCGCGGAGGGTCCAGCCGGTCCAGGCCCGGGCCGACTCCTTGATGTCAGGCTCAGTGTAGTGGCCGATCCCCATCGTAAACAGCTCCATCAGCTCCCGGGCCCAGTTCTCGTTGGGGTGCCCCTTGCGGTTCTCGTCGTTGTTGAGGTATCGCAGCATCGCCGAATCCCGGGCCACCCCGTCGAGGAGCCGCGCAAAGTTGCCGGCGGCGTACCGGCGGAACAGAGCGTTCTGATTGTGCATCGCGATCGTATCGTGGATGTCCCCAAACGAGCTGGTGAAGAGGCCGTGCCAGAAGAGCACGAGCTTCTCCTGGAGCGGGGCGGGGGACCGGGCCATGCGGTCGAGCCACCACG
>JAPVSX010000273.1:0-2807 GCA_047519495.1 Armatimonadota bacterium | reverse complement strand
CTCGGAGAGGCTCTTGCAAGCGCGGCGCCGCCGCGGGCCAGCCCCCGGGGAGGGCGGCCCGCCTACGGCCGGGCGTATTGGCTCACGCCGTAGGCCCGGTCGCCGCCGCTCGCCGGTCGTACGGCCGGAGCGCGGCCACGACGGCGAAGTTCAGGGGGGTCGGCACTCCGGCGTCGTTTCCCATGCGCACGACCGCGCCAGAGAGCGCATCCAGCTCCATGCGCCGCCCGGCGGCCAGGTCGTGATACAGCGACGCCCGCATGTCGTACTCGGCGCGGATCCGGTCTTCCACGAAGCGCATGAGCCGGTCGATCACCCCGTCGAGCACGATTCCCCGGGCCCGGCCGACCGCCGCGGCCTCCTCCATGAGCCCGCGGAACATCGTCCGGGACTCGGGGTGCGCGAACACCTCGCCCATGCCCAGCCGGGTGACGGCCGTCATTCCGCCCATGGCGCAGATGAAGACAAACTTCTCCCAGAGGACACGGACGATGTCCTTCGTGACGTTGACCCTGACGCCCGCCCGGCGCAGCGCGTCTTCGATCGTGCGCACCCTCGGGGTCATCCGGCCGTCCAACTCGCCCATGGTGATGTCGCCCCTCAGGCCCGTGTGCCGGATCACCCCTGGGGCTTCGATCGCGGCCGAGACGTAGGTCACGCCGCCGAGGACGTGTCCGCGCCCGAGCCTCGCCACGAGGCGGCTCTCCGTATCGACGCCGTTCTGGAGGCAGAGAACCGCGGTCTCGGGTCCCACGGCCGGCCGGATCGCCGCCCCCGCAGGCTCGACATCGTAGGTCTTGACGGTGAACAGCACCAAATCCACCGGCCCCACGTCCTCGGGGCGGTCGGTCGCCCGCACCGGAAGCGTGAAGTCGCCGTCCGGGCTGCGGACGCCGAGTCCGCGCGCGCGAACCGCGGCCAGGTGCTTCCCGCGGGCCACGAACGTCACGTCCGCTCCGGCGCGCGCGAGGAGGCCCCCAAAGTACCCGCCCAGGCCGCCTGTACCCATGACGAGGATCCGCATCGTTGCCCTGCCACCAGGGATCTACCGGGCACCGCTCCATGATAGCGAAGGCCGGACGGTCGAGGAGCACGCGGACCGTCCCGGCCTCAACGCACGATCTTCATGACTCCGACGAAGTGCTCGCGCGCGGCGGCTAGTCGAGGCGCGTCAGGACCGCGTCGGTCATAGCGGCCGTCCCGAGGGTGCCGCCCATGTCGGTGGTCCGGCACCCGTCCGCGAGCGCCCGCGTCACCGCCGCTTCGATCGACGCGGCGGATGCCTCGCGGCCGAGGCCGTAGCGCAGCAGCAGCGCCCCGGTCAGGATCGCCGCGAGCGGGTTCGCGATCCCGCGGCCCGCGATGTCCGGGGCGGTCCCGTGCACCGGCTCGAACAGGCCGGGGGCACGGTCGCCGAGGCTCGCAGACGGCATGAGCCCGAGCGTCCCCATCACTCCGGCGGCTTCGTCGCTCAGGATGTCGCCGAAGGTGTTCTCGGTGACGATCACGTCGAACTGCTTGGGATTCCGGACGAGCTGCATCGCGCAGTTGTCCACCAGCATGTGCTCGAACGTGACGTCCGGGAACTCCCGCGCCACGGCCGTCGCGACGTCGCGCCAGAGGCGGGAGGTCTCCAGCACGTTGGCCTTGTCCACCGACGTGACCTTCCGGCGCGGGCGCGCGCGGGCGATCTCGCAGGCCTTCCGCACGATGCGGCGGACCTCGGGCGCGGAGTACGGCAGCGTGTCGGTCGCCGCGGCGCCCTCACCCTCGCCGGTCCGCGACCGGGCGCCGAAGTAGAGGCCGCCCGTGAGCTCCCGCACGATCAAGAGGTCCGCGCCGTCGACGATCTCGCGGCGCAGGGGGGAGGCGTCCACGAGCGGCCCCGAGACCGCGGCGGGGCGCAGATTGGCGTAGAGCTGGAACGTCTTCCGGAGCGTAAACAGCGCCTGCTCGGGCCGCAGGTGCGCGGGCCCGCGGTCCCACTTCGGGCCGCCGCAGGCGCCGAGGAGAATCGCCTCCGACCGGCGGCAGAGCTCGAGCGTCTCCGGCGGCATCGGCGCGCCCCGCGCGTCGATCGCGGCCCCGCCCGCGAGGCCTTCCTCGAAGACGAGCCCGAGCTCATCGCGCCGGCCGACCTCGCCCAGCACACGGACGCTCTCCGCGATCACCTCCGGGCCGATTCCGTCGCCCGGGATGACCGCGATGCGGTGCGCGGCGCGGGCGGTCACCGGGGCGCCCCGGCGCGGTCCCCTGGAACCTGAGCACGGTGTTGCATCGTTTCCACCGCCCGGCGAGGCTTAGTCAGCGGAATCGGGGCCTCCGACAAATTGCCTGCCGGTGCCCCGCAGGGGCGCCTCCCGCAGGGAGGGCATCGGTGCCGCAATTTGTCGGGGTGATAGCAGCACGTACTCCAGGCTGTCCACGAGCGCCTGCCAGGACGCCTCGACGACGTTCTCGGAGACGCCCACGGTGCCCCAGGTCCGGGTCCCGTCGGTCGACTGAATCAGCACCCGGACCCGAGCAGCCGTTGCGGCGTCGGCGTTCAGCACCCGCACCTTATAGTCGACGAGACGCACCCGGCCGATCTCGGGGTAGAAGCGCTCGAGCGCCTTGCGCAGCGCGCGGTCGAGGGCGTGCACCGGGCCGTTGCCCTCGGCCGCGGTGTGCTCCTCCTGGCCGTCCACGGCCACGCGGATGCTGGCCTCGGCGGCGCACTCGCCGCCTGCGCGCTTCTCGACCATCACGCGCAGCCCCTTGAGGGCGAACGCCGGCCGGTACTGACCCATCGTGCGCCGCATCAGGAG
>JAPVSX010000272.1:0-2587 GCA_047519495.1 Armatimonadota bacterium | reverse complement strand
TCCCGCTCCCGCCCGGCGCGCCGGCGCTCGCGAGCATGAAGATCATCCAGCCGAACCTCGAGTACATCGACCAGCACCGCGAGGAGATCAAGCAGACGTTCACCGCGATCTTCGGCGTGCAGTGACGGCGGCGTGGCACCCACCGGCGTGAGGACCCCAAGTGGGGGGGGCCCGGGAGGGGGCAGGCAGGCGGGCAGGGGAGGGGTCCGGGGCGGGGGGCCGGCGCACGGGCTCCTCGCGCTTGGCGCGGCGGCCGGGGGGACCCTCGCCGTGCTGATCGTGTACCCCTCGGCCGTGCTCGTCCTCCAGTCCGTGCTCGTCCAGGGGCACCTCTCGCTCGCGCACTACGCCGGGATCGCCCGCGACAGCGAAACCTATGCCGTGCTGCTCAACAGCCTCGCCGTCGCCGCCGCGGCGGCGGCCGGGGGAACGCTTCTGGGGGTGGGGCTCGCCTGGCTCACCGCCCGGACCGACCTCCCCGGCCGGGCGGGGTGGCAGACCGCGCTCCTCCTGCCGTACATGATCCCGCCGTTCATCGGGGCGATCGCGTGGGTGTACCTGTTGAGCCCGGTCGGCTACCTGAACCAGGTCTGGATGGCCCTGACGGGATCCGACCATCCCCTGGCCGTCATCTACGGCCCTGGCGGGATCATCGCGGTCATGATCCTCTACGGGTACCCGATCCCGTATCTGGCATCCGTGGGCGTCCTCGAGCGGATGGATCCAGCCCTCGAAGAGGCGGCGCGCATCTCCCGCGCCGGGCCCTGGGGCGTGTTCCGGGACGTGACCGTGCCCCTGATCCTGCCCGGCGTCCTCGCAGGCGCGCTGCTGCTGCTGCTGTCCGCCCTCGGGAACTTCGGCATCCCGGCCGTCCTCGGCTACCCGGTGCGGTACTTCGTGCTGACGACCCGGATCTACGCCACGATCCTCAACTTCGACCAGCGGGACCACCTCCAGCTCGCGGCTGCGCTGTCGATGTGGCTGGTGGCGATCGCCGCCGTGCTCCTCGCCGTGGAGCGCCGCATCCGGCGCCGCGGGCGATTCGCGGTCGTGGGCGGGCAGGCGGGGGGACGCTCCCGCGTGGCCCTGGGGCGCTGGCGGGGTCCGCTCCTGGCCGCGCTCGTGCTGTTCGTCGCGGCGAGCGTCGGGCTGCCGATGGCGGCGATCGTCCTGACCTCCCTGGTGCGCGCGTACGGTCTCCCGCCGGTCCCCGCGAATCTGACCCTGGCCCACTTCGTGACTGTGCTGACGGGCGTCCCCAAGGTGCACCGGGCCCTCGCGAACAGCCTGGTTCTCGCGGCTGGCTCGGCCACCGTGATCACGTTCCTGTCGGTCGGGATCGGCTACCTGCTGACCCGGGTCCACCTCCGCGGCGCGGGGGTGCTCGACCTGTTGATCACCGTGCCCTACGCGGTGCCCGGGACGGTGCTGGCGCTCGCGATGATCCTGGCGTGGCTGCGGCCCGTGCCCCTGCTCGGCCTCCGCCTCTACGACACGCTGGGGATTATCCTCCTCGCCTACGTCGCGCGCTTCCTGGTCTTCGGCGTGCGCACCGTGCTCGCAGGGCTGGTCCAGGTCCAGGCCTCCCTGGAGGAGGCCGCGCGCATCAGCGGCGCGGGCCCGGTCGAGGCGTTCTGGGAGATCGTGGTGCCGATCATCCGTCCGAGCCTGGTCGCCGGGTGGTTCCTCGCGTTCATCCCGGCCGTCGCCGAGCTCACGCTCTCGATCCTCCTCTTCTCGGTAGGGCACGAAACGCTCGGCGTCGTGATCTTCGGCCTGAACGACGAGGGCAAGATCGCCCTCACCGCGGCGATGGCCGCCCTCGTCACGCTGCTGCTCGTCGGCATCAACCTGGCGACCCGCGCCCTGCTCCGCGGCGAGGCCGGAGTCCTGCATGGCTGAGCTCATCCTGGAGGGCCTGGGGAAGACGTTCGGTCCGCTTGCCCGTGCCCGCCAGGGTATGCCCCGCAGGGGCACCTCGCGCGGCGGGGACGAGACGTGGGCGGTCCGCGACCTCTCGCTCGTCGTCCGCGAGGGCGAGTTCCTCACCCTGCTCGGGCCGTCCGGATGCGGAAAGACCACCACCCTCCGAATGATCGCGGGGTTCGTCGCACCGACGACCGGCCGGGTGCTGCTCGGTGGGCGGGTGCTGTCCTCGGCCGCAGAGCGGCTGCTCGTCCCGCCCGAGCGGCGGGACATGGGCATGGTGTTCCAGAGCTACGCGGTCTGGCCCCACCTGACCGCCGCGCAGAACGTCGCCTTCCCGCTCCGCCACGCCCGGGTGGACCGCGCGGCGATCGAGGCGCGGACGCGGCGTGTGTTAAGCCTCGTGCACCTGGAGCCGTACGCGGCCCGATATCCTCACGAATTGTCCGGCGGCCAGCAGCAGCGCATCGCGCTCGCGCGCGCGTTGGTGATGGAGCCGGCCGTCCTGCTCCTCGATGAGCCGCTCTCCAACCTGGACGCGAAGCTGCGCGAGGAGCTGCGCGCGGAGATCAAGGAGCTGCACGAGCGGCTTGGGATCACCGTCGTCTACGTCACCCACGACCAGGGGGAGGCGATGGCGCTGTCGGGACGGATCGCGGTC
>JAPVSX010000271.1:0-7981 GCA_047519495.1 Armatimonadota bacterium | reverse complement strand
GCGGCGGCTCGTGCACGTTTCGCATACTTCGCTGCTCCTCGCGAGGTCCGCACACTGAGGCGGGGCGACCAAGCCGTGAGACACCTAACAATATAGTCATTATACTATAACCTTCCCGTGAGCGTAATATTCCCGCCCGCCGCCACCATCGCCGCATGGCCACGCGCAAGCCCCTGCCATCCCTGGCGCTTATGCACCTATTCCGGAGTTTAAACGCGGTTCGATAACATGTCGTTAGGATTTCTCTAATTAATCTAGAAAGAGACATTGGCCGTCCGGCCTAAACTTTACGGGAGGTGCTGCATGCGACAGGGTCTCGCGGTGATAGGTATTCTGTCGATCGTCCTGCTTGGAGGAATGCCGGCGATTCCGGCCGATGCCGCCATGCTCCTTCATGCCGCTCCGCTGGTGGCGTTCGACGGCCAGGATGGCTCCGGCCAGTCGGTGGACCCCCTGCACCATGTCAACCCGCTGGTGCCGTTCGACGGGCAGGATGGCTCCGGCCAGTCGGTAGATCCTCTGCACCACGTCAACCCGCTGGTGCCGTTCGGGCAGGACGGCTCGGGCCAGTCGGTAGATCCCCTGCACCACGCCAATCCGCTGGTCCCGTTCGGGCAGGACGGCTCGGGCCAGTAGTAGGGAACTTCGAGCACAAAGAACTCTGGGCGCAGGGGATGGATGCTAGGTAAGCGCATGTTCGGGCCGGACGGCCAACTATATCGAAAATTTCCATGCCGGCGAGCAGGAGGTTACGCGGTGCCCCCGTAATGATAGTTGAGTAATCATAAACCACGGAGGGGGGTATCCCCCCATTGGGAGGAGCGGCATGCCCGGATTGACCCTGGGTGAGCGCCTCAAGGAGGCGCGGCGGGCCTTGGGCCTGACACAGGAGGCCCTGGGGAAGCCGGATCTCACGAAAGGGTTCATCAGCCTGCTTGAGCACGATCGGGCGAAACCCTCGGTGCAGACCCTCGAGCGGCTGGCCCAGCGGCTCGGGAAGCCCGTGGCGTACTTCCTCGGCGACTCCGAGGCCTCCATGGCCCACAAGGTCCTGGAAGTCCTCGCGAGCCGCGGGCGGTCTGAGCTGGTGCGCCGGCGGTACGACGCCGCCCTCGCCGCATTTACCGAGATGCGCGAGCTTGCCGCTTCGCACCGCGACTCCCGCATGGAGACGCACGCGGCGCTCGGGGCGGGCGAGGCCCTCCTCGGCCTCCGCCGGCTGGACGAGGCCCGTCCCTACCTGGACGACGCCCTCGGGCGCGGGCGAGACGCCAAGGACGCGCTGGTCGAGTGCCGCGCGCTGCACGGCCTGGCCACCGTGGAGCACCGGAGCGGCCACTTCCCCCGCGCCGTCTCGCTGTACAAGGCGGCCCTCGCGGTCGTCCCCTCGCTTTCGGGCGCCGAACCGACGCTGCACGGCGAGATCTGGCTGTTCCTCGGCACAGTGCTCACCCGGATGGGACATATGGACGAGGCGCTCGACGCCAACACGCACGCGCGCGAGATCTTCGAGGAAGCATCCCGCCCGGAGAAGGTCGGCGAAGCGCTGCAGGGACTCGCCAACGTCCTCGCCAGCAGCGGCGAGTACGACGCGGCCCTCGTCTACTACGAGCGCGCGCGCGTCCTCTTCGAGCAGTACGAAGACCTCCAGATGACCTCGTACGTCCGGAACAACCTGGGCATGCTCCTGGTCCAGCTCGGCCGGCCGCGTGAGGCCCTGGATCACCTGTCGGTGAGCCTGGCGATCAAGCAGCGCCTCGCGGACGCCGTCGGAGAGTGCCGCACCCTCACCGAGCTGGCCCGCTGCCATTTCGTCTGCGGGGAGCGCGACCTCGCGCGGCAGGCCGCGGACCGGGCGATCGCGCGGAGCCGCGAGGCCGGCGTGCCGGACGAGGAGGCCCGGGCGCAGATCGTGCTCGGGACGATCGCGGCGTCCTCGGGGGACCTCAAGACGGCCCAGCGTCTTCTGCTCCAGGCCTCCCAGCGCTGTGAGCGGGCGGGCATGATGCCGGAGATGCTCACGGTCTGCCGGGAACTGGCGAAGATCGCATCGGCGCACGGCCGCTACAAGGACGCGGCCGCCTACCAGGAGAAGGCCTTCGAGGCCCTCCGCGGCGTCGGGCCGCACGACATTGTCGCCGCGCTAAACATCTCGGAGATAATGGGCCGCGGCGTCCCGGCGGCACAGAACGCCCGCGCCACCCGCTAGCCGCGCGCGGGCCGGCCGGCCCTCCACCCGAACGCAGGTTCGCCTCTGCGGCGGCCCCGCCTTGCACCACCCCTCCCTGGAGGTATAAAATGCACGATACCCGCGTCTGGCGGCGATCCGTGCGCATCTCACTGGGGGAATCACGATGCGACCGTTCTGGAGAGGGTACATCAGCTTCGGCCTCGTCACGATCCCCGTGAAGCTCTATACGGCGACCGAGCAGAAGGACGTCCGCTTCCGCCTGCTCCACACCGAGTGCCACACGCCGATCAAGAACCAGCGCTACTGCCCGCACGACGACAGGGTCATCGAGTGGTCCGATGTCATCCGCGGGTACGAAGTGAGCAAGGGCCGGTTCGTCACCCTGACCGACGAGGAGATCGAGCAGGTTCCGATCGACACGAGCGGCAACGTGAACATCGCCGGCTTCGTCGAGCTGCGCGAGATCGATCCGCTCTACTACGAGCACTCCTACTACGTGGTGCCCGACGAGGGCGGCGCGAAGGCGTTCCTCCTGCTCGAAGAGGCCCTTCGGGAGGCCAACCGGGTCGGCGTCGGCAAGGTCGTGATGCGGGAGAAGGAGCACCTGGTGGCCATCCGCGCGTTCCAGGGCGCGATGGTGATGACGACGCTCTACTATGCCGACGAGGTGCGGGCGCTGTCCGCCCTCGACGAGGTCCCCGTGGAGGCCAAGGTCCACCCCAACGAGCGGAAGATGGCGGTGCAGCTCGTCGAGAACCTGTCGATGGACTTCCACATCGAGGAGTTCCGCGACGAGTACCGGGAGGCGCTCATGGCGATGATCGACGCCAAGGGCAAGGGCGAGCCGGTCCCCGCGGGAAAGATGCCCGAGCCGGGCAAGGTCGTGGACCTCATGGAGGCCCTCAAGCGCAGCGTAGAGATGGCGCAGCGGCGCAAGGCGAGCCCGGGCGGCCGCGGCGCGTCATCCGGCGAGCGCGAGGCGGGCGCCTCACGGACAGGCCGGTCGACCGGCCAGCAGCGCCGTGCGGCCGCCGGCGGCATGCACGAGCGGCCGAGGTAGCGCCCGCTCCCGGCGCGGGCGGCGTCCCCGAAGCCCGGCGCCTGCCGGGCTTCGTCGCACGTCGACGGCGTCTGAGCGCGATCTGTCCTGGTCGGGACGTCTGGAGGCTGGCTCGGCCGCTACCGGGCGCCGGCGAGGGCCGCATCGATGATGGGGGCCATCTGCGAGAACCCGAGCGCCCCGGTGGCCCTGCGCCCGTTGATAAAGAACGTCGGCGTGACCGTGACGCCCAGTTGCCGGGCCGCCCGCGTCCCGGCCCGGATTCCCGCGAGCGACTGCTCGCTCCCGAGGCACGTGCGGAACGCGCCGATGTCCAGCGCCGCGTCACGCGCCAGCGCTTCAAGGCGGGCCGGCGCAAAGGCGCCGCTGTTTTCGGCGCCCTGATGACCGTAGAGGAGCGCGAAGTACGCCCAGAACTTTCCCTGGTCCTGTGCGCACCAGGCGGCCCGGCCGGCCAGGGCGGACTCGGGGCCGAGAAAGGCAAGCGTGTGCCAGACGATGCGCGCCTTGCCCGGCACGACGTATGCCGCCACGATTCTCGGCTCAGTCTCCCGGGCGAACTCGCCGCAGAACGGGCACTGGAAATCCCCGAACTCATTGATGGTGACCGGCGCCTGGGGTGACCCGACGTACGGATCACCGTCGGGAGTCACACCGGCCGGCACGCCCGCGGGGATGGCGAGCGCCGTGGGATTCGAGGCCCGGTAGAGGGTGACCCAGGCGATGCCGGCCACTACGGCCACGAGCGCGGCGGTGCCGGCCAGCCAGGCAGTCCGCCGGGCCCGGCGCCGCCGGACGGCGGCTGCCCCAGCCTTCGAAGCGGTATCTTGTGGTCGGTTCCGCATGCCCACTAGTATAGCAACCTGTGGCGGACGCACCATCCCGGCACCGGCGGGCTCTGGTTCGATCGCAGGTCCCACGAGAAGCGCCGCTGAAGAGCGAGGGGATCGTGTGTTGCCGCGTGAACCTTCCCTGGGCTGTCATGCTGGTGTTGGGTCTGGTCGGTCTTGCCGATTCGCTCTACCTGACCTGGTACCACTACGATCCCGCCGTGCGCGTCTGCTTTGCGACGAGCGGATGTGAGGTCGTCAACACGAGCCCCTACGCGGTGGTGGGCTCCGTCCCCGTGGCGGCCGTGGGCGCGGCGGGGTATCTGCTGATTCTCGCCGTCCTCGCCCTCCGGCGGTGGGGTCCCCCATCCCTGCACCGTACCGCGGCGCACGCGGCGTTCGGGCTGGCCGTGCTCGGAAGCGGTTTTGCCGTCTACCTGACGGCCGTTGAAGTCTTCGTGCTCCATGCGCTCTGCGGGTGGTGCCTGCTGTCCGCGACTGCCATCGCCGCCATCTGCGCGCTGGCCGCGCTTGAGGCTCCCGAGTCCTGAGAACGCTGCCGGACCGGCTGCTAGAACTTCAGCACCTTGTGCGCCTGGTCCACAAACTCATTGGTGAACGCCGCCGCGGGGTTGATCCGGCCGGCTGCGGCGGTCACGCCCTTGTCGAACGCGGACAGCACCTTGACGATCGTCTCCAGCCCCTGGACCGAGATGCGGCCATCCGGCGAGAACATCTCGAGGTTCTCTTGGAGCGACGCCACGTAGAGCGCCTTGTCGGACTGATAGAACCGCTCCGGCATCTTGTCGGCGATCTCCGCCGCGGTATGCGTCTTGATCCAGTGGAGCGCACGGACCGACGCGACGGTCAGCGCCATGACCGTCTTGGGATTCCGCTCGAGGAACGCCGGCGGCGCGTAGAGACCGCCGGCCGGGTACGGACCGCCGAAGGCGCGCAGGGTGCCGAGCGTCGTCCGCGTGTCGGCCAGGATCGTGGCATCGCCGCTCTTCTCGAGGATCGTCATCGTCGGATCCACGTTGACGAGCGCCTCCACGACGCCGCGCCGCGCGGCCGCGACCGCGGTGTTCGCGGTGCCGATTCCGACGTAGGACTCCTGGTCTACCGGGACCCCGTTCTTCGCCAGCATGTACTGGGCGAAGAACTGCGTGCTGCTGCCCGGCGCCGTGATCCCGATCCGGGCGCCCTTGAGGTCGGCGACCGTCTTGATCCCCTTCGCCTGCCCCGCCTTGGTCACCGCCAGCACCAGGCCCGGGTACCGGTCGTACAGCACGAACATCCGGATGCTCTTCCCCTGGGCCTGCATCTCGATCGTGTGGTCGATGAAGCCGCACACGACGTCCGCGCTGCCGCCGAGGAGCGCTTCGAGCGCCTTCGCGCCGCCGGCGACGTCCACGATCTCCACGTCCACGCCGGCGTCCTTGAAGTAGCCGAGCTGCGCGGCCAGGGTCACCGGGAGGTAGATGTACAGGGCCTGCCCGCCGACCGCGAGCGTGAGCTTCGACTTCTCGACCTGCGCCCCGCCGCTTCCGGCCAGGGTGGCCAGGGCCACGCCGACGACCAACGCTGTGGCGATTGCCTTGCGCATCGCTCTCCCCCCTCCTGACAGCCGCGCGGCACTCGAGAGACTGACGGGAGACTACGTCCGGGACCGCCCGGCTTCCTGCCCACGGCGTGAGCCAACACGTGCCCGGCCGGCGCGCCTACCCCTGCTCCGCAGCCGCCGAGGGCTTCCAGGCGAGCAGGCGCCGCTCGATCGCGGTCACGGCCAGTTCGATCAGCAGCGTGAACATGGCGAGCACGGTCATCCCGGCGAACACGCCGGTTGTGTCGAACGTCCCTTCCGCCTGCGCAATGACGTAGCCGAGGCCGCGCGCCGAGCCGAGGTACTCGCCGACGACCGCCCCCACGATAGCCAGGCCGGCGCTCGTGTGGAGGCTGCTCAGGATCCAGACGAGCGCCGAGGGGAACAGCACGTGGCGCATCAGGTCCCGCTCGGTCGCGCCCAGCATTCGCGTGTTGTTCAGCAAATTGGCATCGACCTCGCGGATTCCCTGGTACGTGTTGAAGAACACGATGAAGAACACCAGGGTGACTCCGAACGCGACCTTGGACAGGACGCCGAGTCCGAACCAGAGCGTGAAGATCGGCGCCAGCACGATGCGGGGCAGGGCGTTCGCGATCTTCAGGTACGGGTCGAACACCCCCGACAGGGCGGGAATGCGCGCGAACGCGAAGCCGAAGACGACGCCCAGCCCCGCGCCGGCGAGGAACGCGAGCACGGTCTCGAGCGCCGTGGTCCACAGGTGCCGGTAGATGAACCCGCCGGCGAACCACTGGACGATCCGGGCGGCGATCGCCGACGGCATGCTGAAGAAGAATGGGTCCACCCAGCCGCGCTGGGTGGTGACCTGCCAGGCGGCGACCAGCACGACGAGCACGCCGAGCTGATGCGGGAGGAGCCGGAACCGCCCGCGCCTCACGGCGCCCCCTCCGCGGCGCCACTTCCACTCCCCGCCGCGCCGCCCCGTCCCATCTGGCTGCGGGCCGCGTACGCCCGCAGCACCTCGCCGCGCAGGTGCGCCCAGACCGCGCGGTAGACCTCCAGGAAGGCCGGGTGCAGCCGGACCTCTGTCACGTCGCGCGGGCGCGGGAGCGTGACGGGGTGCGACCCGATCACGTGCGCCCCGGGGCCGGCCGAGAGCACCAGCACGCGGTCGCTGAGCGCGATCGCTTCCTCGAGGTCGTGCGTGACAAACACGACGGTCTTCCGGTCCTCCTGCCAGATGGTCAGGACGTCGTTCTCCATGAGCTCGCGGGTCTGAACGTCGAGCGCGCTGAACGGCTCGTCCATCAGGAGGATCTCGGGGCCGACGATCAGGTTCTGCGCGAGCGCGACCCGCTTGCGCATGCCCCCGGAGAGCTGGTGCGGGTAGCGATTCTCGAAGCCGGCGAGGCCCACCCGCGCGAGCCAGCGCCGCGCCTGCGCGTCCGCCTCCGCGCGCGGACGGCGGTGCAGGAGCGGCCCGAGCATCACGTTCTCCAGCGCGGTCTTCCAGGGGAGCAGGACGTCCTGCTGAAACAGGTAGGCCGCCCGCCGGTTGATGCCGTTGACCGGCTCGCCGAACATGAGCACGCGCCCGGCGCTCGGCCGCAGCAGGCCGGCCGCCAGGTTCAGGAGGGTAGACTTGCCGCCGCCGGTCGGCCCGACGATCGCCAGGAACTCGCCGCGGCCGACCGAGAACGACACGTCCTCCAGCGCCACGTACGTCGCGCCGCCCGGCACCCCGAACCGCCGGCCGACGTTCGCGAACTCCAGCGCGGCGTCGGACCGGGACGCGGGGGCGCCGGTTGTGTGGGAAGAGACCTGGGCGCGGTCGGGCACGGGCCGGGCTTGCCTCCTCGCTCGCGCGGTGCATCCTGGTGTACGCGCCGGCCCGCTGCGATTCCTCCGCGGGCGGCGCGGACCGGGCTAGGCAGGTGCGGCCCGCCGAAGTAGAATAAGGTCTGGCCGCGCGGAGGGGTGCGAGAGCCTGGCTGAATCGGGCGGTCTCGAAAACCGCTATGGTCGCAAGGCCATCGGGGGTTCAAATCCCTCCCCCTCCGCCACGCTGGCGATAGACGAAGCAAAGAAGGAAATCTCCTAGAGAAAAATCATGGGAATTGCTCTTGGTCAACAAAGAGATATTCCTTGCTCTTTCCTTGCTCTTATTTGAAGTATCCAACTCTCCTCTGCGAAGGAATAGTCGTGCGTAATCTGGAATGGGAGGACGAAGACGATGAGATACTATATTTGTTAACTTTGTTAACATGGAGAAAATAAAAATCGAGCAGCAGGGTTCTATGGGGATCCTGTGGATCGCGGGATGGCTCTTCACCATC
>JAPVSX010000270.1:0-5610 GCA_047519495.1 Armatimonadota bacterium | reverse complement strand
CCGGCTGGCGCTCCGCCCCGGCGTTCGCTTCCACTGATCGGTTCTAACCGCGACGCTCCCACACAACTGCCTGCGGCCGCTCGGCGGTCAGCCGGCACGCGCCGGACGCCGGCAGCACCCGGCGCGGCCGGTACGTGGCGCCGAGGAAGAACGCCCGCACCAGCCTGACCTCCGCCCCTTCCAGCGGGAGCTCCAGCGCTCGAAGGGAGATCGCGGCGACATCTTGCTCCTTCGTGCCCGGGGGCAGCTTGACGGCCGTGCTCTCCGCGTCGGCCCCCCGAAACGCCAGGTCGGGCCGCCCCCACGCCGATGTGTACCACGTGCCGCCGACGCGAACGCCCCCTTCCAGCGGTAGAATGGCCCCCGGCGCGCGCTTCCACTGGAGGAACAGGTAGCAGCGGGGATCGGCAGCCGCCGGAGACGCCGGCGACGGCGAGGCCTCGAGGGGGACCTGGCGGAGGATTTCGAGCGCGCTGACCCGGTAGATCCAGGGAAATCGGTGCAGCACCCCCTCCCGCGGCTCGTCCGCCGGCTGCGCGACCGCGGGCGCGAGGGCTGCGCGAGACGGACACGCCACCCGATCGGTCACCAGACCGTTCCGGGTGGCGACCTGGAGGACCGGGTGCCGGCCAAACGCCCGGTCACCCCGGAACGGGACCGTGTCATGCTCCGGGCCCTGGAACTCCTCGCGGATGATCCGGCCGGCCTCGTCGTGGATGACCCGGTAGACCCACTCGATGTCCGTCGTGTGGCCCCATTGGGCCAGGAGGCCGGTGAGGTCGGTGCCCTCATCCTCGTGGCTGAAGACCACGTGGTACTCTACGCCGCGGCCTTCGCGTTCTGCCACCCGCCGGTAGAACAGCACCAGCGGCGTGTCCGTCGTGACGCTGTCCAGCCGGCTCTCGAGCGCCCGGTAGTGAAGGATCGGCGCGTGCTGCCACACGAACGCCTCCGGGTCCACATCCAGCACGCTGCCTGTGCGCGCCGCGCTGACCACGACCTCCCGGGCGGCCTGCGACGACAGATCTGGGTCCAGCCGGAGCCTGAGCGAGCGGGATGGGGGAGACAGGCGTCCCAGCAGGCGGGGATACTCGGTGGGCTCCTCTCCACCCGCCAGGATGATCTCCTGCCGCGCGCGCCCGTCCACGTCGAGGGTGACGACGGCCGCCTCGCCCCGCGCCCACGATGTCCCCGGCGCGGCCAGCGTGACGGCGACCCAGGCCTCTCCGGGGCCGGCGACCGCAAACGGCAGCTCCAACACCGCGCCCGCGGCCAGCGTCGCCGGGGCCTGCTTCGGGACGATTGAGCTCACAGGGGCAGGGAGACGGCTCCGGCCGGTGCGGGAGCGCTCATTCGGAGGCGGCCACCGGCGGGCGCATCGGCCCGCTGAGCTCGACGACCTGGGACTGATGGAAGGCCAGCGCGCGGGCGATCCGGAGCCCGACCTGCTGCCCCTCTGCCAGCATTGCGCCCTTGTCGGTGAACATGCGGAGGACGCCGCCGTCGGGGCCGTCGAGCAGGACCTGCAGGTAGTGTCCCAGGTTGACCACCCGCCGGATTCGGGCCGGCACCCCGCGTGGGTCGAGCACGAGGTCCTCCGGCCTGACCGCCAGCGTCGCCTCGCCCCCCTCCGGCCAGGCAGCGGGGAGGGGGAGGCGCCACGGCCCGGCCGCGACGGCGCGGCCGCCCGCCTCCACCCGCGCGCGCAGGAGGTTCATCGTGCCGATGAAGTCGGCGACGAACAGCGTGCGGGGCTGCGCGTAGAGCGCGGCCGGCGTGTCCACCTGCTGCAGCACGCCGTTACTCATCACCGCGATCCTATCGGCGATCGTGAGCGCTTCCTCCTGGTCGTGGGTCACGAAGACGGTCGTGATCCCGATCTTGCGCTGGAGCTGCTTTACCTCCTCGCGCATGTGCACCCGCAGGCGCGCGTCGAGGTTGCTGAACGGCTCGTCCAGGAGCAGGATTTGGGGCTCGAGGACGAGCGCCCGGCCGACGGCGACACGCTGCTGCTCGCCGCCGGAGAGCTGGTGGGGGTACTTTTGGGCGGCGCCCGGGAGGCCGACGAGGGCGAGGACCTCGGCGACCTTCGCGTCGATCGCATATCCCGGGAGATGCCGCAGCCGGAGCCCGAACGCGATGTTCCCGGCGACGGTCATGTGCGGCCACAGATTGTAGCGCTGGAACACCATCGCGGTCGGGCGGCGCTCGGGCGGGAGGGCCATGACGCTTTGGCCGTTGATCTGGATGTCCCCCTCGTCGGGGAGGGCGAACCCGCCGATCATGCGCAGGGTCGTGGTCTTGCCGCATCCTGAAGGGCCGAGCAGGCACATCAGCTCGCCGTCCCGGACCTCGAGGGTGAGGTCGTGCACGGCCGCGTGGGTCCCGAACTGCTTGCTCAGGCGGTGCAGCGAGAGCCGCGCCATTCTAGCGATTCTCCCCGGTGGCTATCACACACACCCTCCGGCGCGCACGATGCGTGCAGGAGTGGCTCCCAGCCGAGGCGACCGCTCGTTGGGGATGTGGCGCGGAGGAATCACAGGCTATATCCTGCCGCCAGATACCCGGCCCGGAGGTACCGCTGCGCGAGGAGCAGGAACGCGAGCGAGGGGAGGGAGAGGAGCACCGAGAACACCGCCCCCACAGGTTGCGCATAGCTCAGGACGAGCGTGTACATCATGACGGGCATCGTGATGTGATTAGGGGTCCCGACGATCAACGTGCCCTGCGCCTCGTCGAACGCCGCCAGGAACGCGAACAGCGACGCGATGATGATCCCCGGCAGCGCGATCGGGAGCGTGACTTGGAAGAACGTCCTGAGCGGTCCCGCGCCGACGTCGCGGGCGGCCTCCTCCAGGTTGCGGTTGATGCCGCGGAACGTGCCCGTGGGGATCCAGATCATGAACAGGAGCGTGTTGACGATCTGGATCAGGACGACGCCGGCAAACGTGTCCATCAGGTTGAGGCGGTAGAATAGCGTGGCAATGCTGATGTACAGGCCTATCTTCGGGAAGGCGTTAGCGCTCAGGAACGACAAGAGCAGCACCCGCCGTCCCGGGAACTCCAGGCGGGCAAACGCGTACGCCGCGGGGACGCAGATCACGGCCGACAGGAGCGTCGCGACCGGCGCGCTCATGAAGCTCATCCGGATCGCCTTCGTCACATCGGCGTTGCCGAGGACATAGACCCACCACTTGAGCGAGAACTCCGGCAGCAGGCTCGGGAACAGCCACGCCCCCGCGAACGCCCACACGAGGAGGGTGAGGAGCGGTCCGAGGATGAACGCGGCGAGCGCCAGGAACGCGCCGAGGGCGAGCGCGCGCCGCATCCCGCCGATGGCCCAATACCACGGGCCCCGGATCACAGGGCGGAGCGCTCCCGGCGGCTCACGCTCGCCACGTAGATCGCCCCCACGACCGACGCGATCAAGAACGCGATCACGGCCATCGTCACGGCCTCGGTGCGCCGCAGGTACTGGGTCAGGTAGTTGGTCATCGTCACGCCGAGCATCTGCGGCGCGTTCCCCCCGACGAGGTACGGGATCGTGAACGACCCGAAGATGCCAATGTACAGGAGCGTGAGCGTGATCATCGTCGGCGTGGCGTTGAGGGGGAGAATGATCGAAACGAACGTCCGCAGTCCGCCAGCCCCCACGTCCCGCGCGCTGTCGATCAGCGCGTCGTCGATCGCCTGCAGCCCGGCGCCTAGGATCAGCACGGCGAACGGGATCATTGCCCACACCTCGGTCAGCACGATCCCGGTCGCGTTGTAGACGAGCGGCGGGAACCGCTGGATCCCGAGGCGGTACAGGATCGTAGAGACCATCCCGTGGTTCACGAGAAACGTGATCATCGCGAACGATGCGATGACGACCGGCACGAACAGCGGGATCGCGAACAGTACCGCCAGCATCGACGGCAAGCGGCCCGTGCTGAACCTGAGATACAGCGCGAGGGGGTAGCTCAAACAGAACGTGACCGCGACGGCCACCAGCGTCACGACGACACTGAACCAGATGTCCGCGCGGAGGATCCGGCTGCCGAGGACCTGGGCGTAGGTCCCCAGCGTGGCGCCTCCGGCGCTGCCGGGCGGTGGGGTCAGCGTCTCGATGACCGCGGTCAACGCCGGGACAATGATCAGGAACACCAGGACGAGAAGCGGAGGGAGCACCAGGGCGAGCCCCAGCGCCCCCTCCCCCCGAAGCCTGTGCGGCCCGCGCCGGGGCAGGCCCTCCGGCAGCATCCGCTGGGATTGCGGCGGCCGGTTCGCTAGCGCAGGCTCACTGCCCGACGACACGCTCGTGCCAGAGTCGCTTGATGTCGGCCAGGTACTTCGCGTTCGGGAACGGCGCAAAGGGCTTCGCGACGTCCTTGAACTTGTCCCGCACCGACTGCGGCATGTACTTCCACTCGATGCCCGGGTATCCCGAGACCATCTCGATCACCAGCGTCTGGGCTTCCGGCGTCAGCAGCCAGTTGAGGAGCGTGAGCGCCCCCTCGAGGTGCGCCGAGCCTGCCGGGAGCGTCACCGTGGAATCGCCGCCCCACAGCGGCGGGGTGATCTGCTCGAATTTCACCGTCTTCGGGAGCTGGCCGCGCGCGGACCAGTCGAGGCCCATGTCCGACCACACCGGGGCGATATAGATATTCTGCTGCGCGAGGAGCTGCAGGACCGCGACGTTGCCGTTCGGATGGAACCCGTTGTTGTACATCGCGGGCTGAAGGTCCTTGAGGAGCTGCCAGGCGGGCGTCCACGCCGCCTCTTCCTTGGGATCGTAGGCGCGGCCGGCGAACTTGGACGCCTGGGCGAACTTGTAGATCGCGGCCGTCACGAACGCCTGCCCCGAGCCGCCGGTGTTCGGGTCGCAGTATGTGAACTTGCCCGGGTTCGCCTTGATCCACGCGATCAGGGTGTCGAACGTCGTCGGCGGGGTCTTGACAAACTGGCTGTTGTATGCGACCACGACGGACGAGCCCCGGTACGGCACGCCATAATAGTCCGAGGCCTCGAGAACCTGCGTGGGGACCTTGGCGATATTTGGCAGGATCTTGTCGCTCAACCTGTCCCAGAGATTCTCAGGGATCCCCTGTTCCACGAGCGATGGCTCCGTCTCCCACAGGTCCACGTCGGTGGTGCGCCCGGCGCGCTTGGCGGCCAGGATCTTGTCGTAGACACCGTCCTCCCCGTTGCCGTGGAGCAGCCCGACGAAGTTCGTGCGGTACTTCGGGTATCGCTTGGTGAACGCCGGCAGGATCCCTTTCTGCCACAGGTCGAAGATGTTGGTGTCGCCGTTGATATAGACGTTGATCGTCACGGGCTCGGCGGCTCCCGCGCGGCCTGGACCGTTCACACCGGCGGCAAACGCCACCATCGCGACGAGAGCAACCGCTGCAAACCAGCGCGCCCTCTTCACGTGTCGCATCTCCTACACCCCCCAAAGACCGTGTCGTTTCCCCTTTCCTCACGCTCAATTCGGGGTAGCCCCGTCCCTCCCTGCGTCCCGGCACCGGCCGATGCTTAGCCGGCGTAAACCGTGGTCGACTTTCCTTTCTACTCCAATCTACTCCAAACGGGCAACCAGGCTCCGGGCGCGGGCGTAGTCCTCCTCTG
>JAPVSX010000269.1:0-8533 GCA_047519495.1 Armatimonadota bacterium | reverse complement strand
GCGTCGCGCGGCCAGGTCCAGATCGTCCGGACGGCCGCCGCGCTGCAGCGGTGTCTCGACACCGGCGTCTTTGCCATGCTCCTGCACTTTGAAGGCGCGGAACCGCTCGACCCCGAGGGGTACGCGCTGGAGACGTTCCATGCCGCCGGCGTTCGGTCGGTCGGGCTGACGCACAGCCGCCGCAACCGGTATGCGCAGGGCGTGCCCTTCAAGTTCCCGAACTCGCCGGATAGCGGTCCAGGCCTCACCGACGCCGGCAAGGCGCTGGTCCGTCAGCTCAACCGCCGGAAGGTTATGATCGATCTCTCGCACCTCAACGAGCAGGGCTTCTGGGACGTGGCGGAGATCACCGATGCCCCGCTGGTCGCGACTCATTCCAACGCCCACGCGCTGTCGAAGTCACCGCGCAACCTGACCGACAAGCAGCTCGACGCGATCCGCGAGCGCCGGGGGATCGCGGGCCTTAACTTCCACGTCGGCTTCCTGCGGGAGGACGGTGGACGGGAAGCGAATACGCCGATCGGCCGCATGGTCGAGCACGTCGAATATATGGTCGAGCGGATGGGCATCGACCACGTCGGGCTGGGCTCCGACTTCGACGGCGCGACCATGCCCGCCGAGCTGCAGGACGCGGCCGGGCTGCCCAGGCTCGTGGCGGCGCTGCGCGGCCGCGGCTATACGGGGGAAGACCTGCGCAAGCTCCTGCACGGCAACTGGGTGCGCGTCCTGCGCGACACGTGGGGCGAGTAAAGATACGCCGGCGGGGGCGTTCGGAATTCGGGCCCTGCGACAAATTGACCGAAGAAGCGCGCAGTATTACGCACGCTCAATAGAAGTTCGAGTGTAAGTTCTGCCGCTCATCCGCATATCCCCGACAGACGATACAGGCCCCTCTGTACCGGATCAGCGTCTCCGCCGAACCGATGCTGGGCATATGTGCTCTCGAGACGGGCACACCGAGTCGAACAGCCCGGCATCCTTCTCGTGTGAGGTGGCATTATGCGGATCCGTCACACTGCGCTTGTCCTGGTGCTTGCGGTGATCGTGGTCTCACTCGTCACACCGGCGCTGCCTGCCACCATGGCAGACCCGACGCTCACCCGGCTGTCGAAGCTCAGCGGGCATGCGTTTGATATCGCGTTCATGCAGGCGCTCGTGCCGGTCAAGGACGAAGTCGTCGAGATGACCATGACGGCGACGCTGTACGCCGATCACCCCGATCTCCTCCACTGGAATCAGAGCTTCGTCGAGCGCGAACAGGGGCAGACCCGCCATCTGCTCGCAGCGCTGGAGGAGGCGGGAGCCGGTCCCAGCGAGCGGAAGGTGGGGGTCGCCACGCCGTCGGTGAAGAAACTGCGGGGCCTGCGCGGTGCCGCGCTCGAGCGGGCGTTTCTCCCGATGATGGCGTCGCAGCTCGACAAGAGCGTCGGCCTCGCCCGTCTGGCAACGCAGAAAGCGAGCCGGCCGGCCGTGCGGTCACTCGCCAAGGAGATCGTCACGGCTGACGGTCAGGACGCGTCTCGCCTCCGCGGCTGGCTGAAGCAGTGGTATAAGTGAGACTATAGATGATCGGGCGGGGAGGGGGATCGTCACCCTCGGCCTGATCTGAGTCCCCAATGGCGGTGAGGTTGCGCGGGCGTCTGGCGCCTCGCCCGACGCCCGCGCTGTGTCCTCGACATCCTCCTCGCGAGGCAGGGCGGGTTCGGACAGCGTAAAGCGCGCGGGCGGGAGTGGCTTCCCGGCGCTACGAGGAGATGGGCCGATCTTTCCGTCGGCCGAGTCGGCGCTTAGATCGCTCCGCCCCGGAGATCACCGATCAGCCGGCTGATCCGCGCCCGGAGGTCGTCGCGGATCTGGCGGAACTGCTCGGGGTCACGGTCCCTCGGATCTGGGAGCGGCCAGTGGACAGCTGGCACTCCGGGGACGGCCGGACAGACCTGCTCCGCGCATAACCCGACGACCAGCGCGACGTCCGGGCCGAGGGCATCCTCCAGCCGCTTGGGCTGCGCGCCCGAGATGTCGAGGCCGATCTCCTTCATGAGCGCCACGGCCACGGCGCTCACCCGCGTTCCCGGCTCCGTTCCCGCGGAGCGTGCGCGCCACCCCGGGGGCGGAGTCGCGTTAAACAGGCCTTCCGCCATCTGGGAGCGCGCGGCGTTGCCGGCTCAGACGAACAGGACGGTCCTCACGATGTCTGCCGCCTCCGGGACGCCTGTCCGCCCGCGCCTGTGAAGGTCCACCGGGGCGCGCGTGTCGCGCGGCACGCCGGGTGGCGTCCCCAGGACCCGAGTTCGTCTCTGCCGGAGGACATCCTGTCAGGCCCGCTGCCGTTCCCGCTCGATCACCTGGCAGCAGGCCTCGACGACGCGAGGGTCAAACTGCGCTCCGGCGCAGCGCCGCAACTCGGCCACCGCGTCCTCGTGGGACCGCGCCGGCTTATAGGGCCGCGCGTCGGTGATGGCGCTGTAGGAGTCCACGACCGAGAGGATCCGCGCGCCGAGCGGAATCGCCCGCTCCTTGAGGCCGTCGGGATAGCCGGTCCCGTCCCACCGCTCGTGATGGTGGCGCACGATCCGGGCGACATCATGCATCCGCTGGACAGGCCGCAGGATCTCTTCCCCCATGATGGGGTGTTGCCGCATCACGGCCCATTCCTCATCCGTCAGCTTTCCCGGCTTCTTCAAGATCGCGTCAGGGATGCCGATCTTGCCGATGTCGTGAAGCAGCGCCCCCCAGCGGATGTGCCGGATCTCTTCCTCACGGGATCCCAGCAACCGGGCCGCCGCTTCCGCCCAGTCGGCGAGGCGCTCGCTGTGACCGCCGGTGTATGCGTCGCGCGTGTCCATCGCCCGGGCCAGCGTGAGCACCATCTGGATGTACGACGCCTCGAGGGTCTGGTGCAGGCGGCTCCGGTGGATCGCCGTGCCGGCCATCTCGGCGATGCCCTTCAGCAGGCGCAGTTCCACCTCGGTGAACGCCTGTCGTTGCCCGTCGCGTGCGCGGCCCACGGTGATCGCGCCGATGACCTCGCGCTCGGAGCGGACGGCCACGATCGCGACCGGGCCGAGCACGCGATACGCGTCTCCCAGCGCGCCCAGGTGGCCGGCGTGTGCATCCTGCGCCCAGTCGTCCGTCAGATAGGACGCCCCGGTCTCGACTACCCGGCTCAGCACACTGCCTGCGGCGGGAAACGCCGACCCAGGCGGTTCCGGGACGACGCCCGCGGTGTGGACATGCAACAGCGTCTCACGGTCGGGACTGAGCATCGTCAGCGCGCCGTGGTCGGCGTGCAGGAGGCCTACGGCGCGATCCACGAGGATCGGATACATCTCTTCGGGCGCGTGGGCGGCGCGCAGCCGGCTGCCGAGGTCGAACAACGCCTCCAGCTCGGCCGTCCGCTGCCGCTGGGCCTCGAACAGCCGGCCGTTCTCGAGCGCCGCCGCGGCCTGCCAGCTGAACGTCTGCATGACCTCCCGCTCAGGGGCCGACCAGGCATGGGGGGCATGGTAATAGCAGCCGACGGAGGCCCTCACGCGTCCCTCGTGGATGAGCGGCCAGGCCCCCATCGCCCGGAAGCCTTCCTCCTCGGCGAGGCGGCGAACCTTGCCGCCGGCGAGCAACTTCCGGGTGTCCGCGAGCAGCATCGGCTCAACGTCCTGGCCCCGGCGCCGTTTGGGCAGGTCCATGCACGCGAGCTCGAGGCGCGGGGCCAGGTGAACCCAGGGGTTAGCGCCTTTCGGGGTCACCACCTGAGCGATGTACTCGGGAGAAAGGCCCTCGGACCACGGGCAGGTGACCACCCCGGCCGGAGAGCGGAGGTACACCGCGACCTTCTGCGCGCCGCTCAGGCTGCGCGCCGCGCGCCCGATCGCGGCCGCGACACCGACCACGGAGGTGGGTCGGTTCAGCGCCTCGCTCAGGCTCACCAGGCGCTTCATCAGCTCGGCGCGGAGCTGCGGATCGCCGGCGTCCTGGGCTCCGTCTTCCGGCGAATCCTGCGGCTGATCGGGGGCGTGCTCATCCCGGGCGTTCATCACATTCACCGCAGTACCCGCCCCTTGGTACTGTGTGAGGGACTGCCTCTTCGGGTAGAGCAGCCTTCTCAATATCACACTTACCACGGTACTCGCTCCTTGATCCTGCGCGGGTCCGCTCTGGTTCCCCGAGCCCGATGCGCGATCCCTCTTCATTAGTCTTGCCCTTGTCTTGCCCCTTGCAACGGTCGGTCAGACCCGCGCTTCCGGCACGTTTTGGCCCACGCGCGTACTGGTTCACGCCGTAGGCGGAGGGCTCGAGGCACGCCCGGCGAACTCCAGGGCTACACTGGGAGCTCCACCGGCGGAGGGTGCGATGCGGCGGCGGCATCTGCTCGGGCTAGTCGTATGGACACTCGTGGCGTGCGCGATCGGCGGCCGGAGCCCCACGGCGGCTCAGCAGGGCCCGATTCGGATCGGGCTGGTGGTCTCCCTCACCGGCCGAGTCGCCCAGAACGGCCGCGACATGGTGAACGGCCTGATGCTCGGCCTCGCCCAGATCAGTCACCGGGTGGCCGGCCGAGAGGTGCAGGTGATCACCGAGGACGACCAGAGCACGCCCGCGCAAGCCCTGACCAAGGCCCGCAAGCTCGTAGAACTCAACAAGGTGGACCTGCTGATGGGGCCGCTGTCGGCCAACTCCGGGTACGTCCTTCGCGACTACATCGACGAGCAGAAGATCCCGGCGGTCTATCCCGTGGTGTCCGCGGACGACCTCACGCAGCGGAAGGGGACGCCGTGGATCATCCGGACGGGATGGACGAGCAGCCAGCCCAACCATCCGTTTGGCGAGTACGCGGCGCGCGTTCTCCACTTCAAGCGTATCGTGACCATCGCGAACGACTTCGCGTTCGGGTGGGAGTCCGTCGGCGGCTTCCAGCGGACGTTCGAGCTGAACGGGGGGAGGGTCGTCGAGCACCTCTGGCCGCCGGTGAGCGCGCCCGACTACAGTCCGTACCTCGGCCGCATTCCCGGGGATGTGGACGCCGTCTACGCCGAGTTCAGCGGCGGCGACGCGCTGCGGTTCCTCGAGCAGTACCGGGAGTTCGGGTTTGCGGGTCGGATCCCCCTGATCGGCGGCGGGACCCTGACGGATGAGTCCGTCCTGTTCCAGGAAGGAGAGCTCGCAAAGGGAGTCATGACCGCCCTCCACTACAGCGCGGCGCTCGGCACGCCTGCCAACCGGGAGTTCGTGCACGCCTACGTCAAGACGTACAATCGGGTCCCGTCCTACTACTCCGAAGGGACGTACACGGCCCTGCTCTTCGTGGTGAAGGGCCTCGAGGCCGTCGGCGGCCGCGTGGAAAACCGGGCAGCGTTCGTCGCGGCGGTGCGGAAGGTCAGCCTCCCGGAGGCGCCCCGGAGCCCGGTCCGGCTGGACGCGTGGGGGAACCCGATCGAGGACGTCTACATCAGGCGCGTCGATATCGTCAACGGGGAGCCGCAGAACACCGTGATCTTCACGTTTCCGCGCGTCTCGCAGTTCTGGACGTTCAATCCCGAGGAATACCTCCGGCAGCCCGTGTACGCACGCGATGTTCCACCGGCGCATCCGTAATGGCCTGTGATGGGCTCGAGTGTGCTGGAGTTCACCCCTCGACGATCTCCACGACCTTGTGCCGGCCGGCCCCGCCCCGCACGATGCGGACCCGCGAGCGGGGGATCCCGAAGTGCGCGGCCAGCGCCTCCACGACCGCGGCGTTGGCGCGGCCCGCGTGGGGCGGGGCGGTGACCGACACACGGAACGCGTGCTCGCCGCTACGCTCCACGCGCGCGGCCCGGGCTCTGGGCGTGACGGTGACGGAGATGCGCATTCCCAGCACCTTGGTTCTCGCGGGGACGGAGGGCCCCTGCCGGCGGCGCTCCCGCGGAGCGGGTGCTGGGTCTCGCGGCCTGGTGGAGGGGCTGACCGAGGATGCGCGGGGGCTAGATCTTCGGGCCGGCGCCCGCTGCTACGGTGGCGCGGAACGTCTCGACGATCCGGGTGAGGGCGGGCACGTCCGTGCGAATATGGTCGGGATCGTTGAGCGTAGAGGCCGTCACCACATAGCCCGTCTGGCCGGCCGTGAAGTACGCCTGGATCTGATAGACGGAGACGTCGGTGTTGGTGCGCCAGGTGTAGTGCCGGTAGTACGCCTGGCGCCCGCCGATCTGGGCCGGGCTCTCCTGGACGATCGAGAACTCATGGAAGATGGTGCGCAGCTGTGGCTCGACCGCCTGGGCGAGCTCCTGCGGGGACATGGGCTTGGGTAGGGTGTCCACGACGACGTTCACGTTGATGCGGAACTCGCCGGGCTGCTTCGGCGCGGCCCCGACGACGCTCGGCGCGCCGCTGGCCGAGGTCTGGACCTCCCACTCGACGGGGAAGCCGATCGAGAAGCGCCCGCCGGGATCGAGGACGGTGCGCATCCCCGCCGGCTGCGCGGCCGCCGTCCCCAGAGGCGCGGCCAGGAGGACCGCCGCAAGGAACAGGCCCAGCGTGCGTTGACGTCGTATCCTGCGAGTCCGCATTCTGCGGTCTAACATACCCCCCGGGCGCCCGGTTCAGACGTGGAGGGCTCCCCGAGCCCTGATGGAGCTTCCGGCCGGATCCGCCGAGGAGGAGGGGTCGCCCGGGGCGAGAAGTAAGCGTCAAGGCAAGGGCATACCGAGGTTCTGCGATGCTTCCCGCTGCAACAAACCACGGTCCCCCCGGGCAGGTTCTGAGTCCCCCACGGATACGACTGCCCGTGTGAGCCGCCTCGTGTTCAGCCGAGCGTACGAAAGGGGGATCCGATGCGACGCGTATCGCTTCATCTCGCCCTCTGGGCGATGGTCATGGCATCGTTCCTGATGCTCTCTCCCCAGGGGGGAATCCCGCCCGCCGTCCAGGCCCAGGGAGCGGGGCCGGACGCGGCGACGCTCCTGGCCGCCGCGAGCAACCCGAGGGACTGGCTGATGTACGGCCACGACTACTCGAACGACCGGTACTCGGGCCTGGACCAGATCACCACCTCGAACGTCTCCCAGCTCGTGCCACGCTGGATCTTCCAGACGGGGATCGTCGCGTCGTTTGAGACGACGCCCGTCGTGTGGAACGGCACGATGTACCTCACGACGGCGTACAACCACCTGTTCGCGCTGAACGCCCGCACGGGCAGGCTGGTGTGGCGCTACGACCACAAGCAGGCGACGACGATCTTCTGCTGCGGGCCGGTGAACCGGGGCGTGGCCGTGGCGTACGGGATCGTCTACATGGCGACGCTCGATGCGCAGCTCGTCGCCCTCGACGCGGCGACGGGTCGGGTCAAATGGGCGAAGCAGATCGCCGACCCGACGCTCGGCTACAGCGAGACGCTGGCGCCGCTCGTGTACAAGAACCTCGTGATCGTGGGCATCTCCGGAGCCGAGTACGGCATCCGCGGGTTCGTGAGCGCCTACGACGCGCGGAGCGGCGCGCTCCTGTGGCGCTGGTACACGATCCCGGCCACGGGCTGGGAGGGGAAGTGGGCGACCACGACGCCTGAGGGCGAGCCGCTCCACCGGAACATCGCGGCCGAGAAGGCGGCGTTCCCCAAGTTCAGGGATGCCTGGAAGCGGGGCGGCGGGTCGATGTGGATGACCCCGGCGATCGATCCGCAGCTGAACCTGATCTACATGGGAATCGGCAACCCATCCCCCGATCTCGACGGGGCGATCCGCCCGGGCGACAACCTCTACACCGAGTCGATCGTGGCGGTCAACGCGGGGAACGGTGCGCTCGCCTGGTACTACCAGGAGGTGCCGCACGACGTCTGGGACCTCGACCAGGTGAGCCCGCCCCTGCTGTTCAACGTGACGGTAAATGGGCAGACGGTTCCGGCCATGGGCGCCGCGGGCAAGACGGGGTGGTTCTACGTCCTCGACCGGCGGACCGGACAACGGATCCTGCGCAGTCAGCCGTTTGTGCCGCAGCAGAATCTCTTTGCTCAGCCGACCGCCGCGGGCGTCCGGATGCTGCCGGGCGCAAACGGCGGCGCCGAGTGGAGCCCCACATCGTACAGCCCGCAGACCCAGTACGCGTACGTCGCCGGGCTGCACCAGCCGATGACGTACGCGACCCACTTTGCCCCGTACCAGAAGGGCAAGCTGTGGCTCGGGAGCGCGTTCACCAGCATCCCGGGCGAGAAGCAGTACGGGACGTTCACGGCGATCGACGTGAACACCGGGAAGATCGCCTGGCAGAAGCAGGTGGACCAGCCGATGATGGGCGGCTCGCTCGCGACCGGGGGCGGCCTGGTCTTCACCGGTGAAGGCAACGGCAGCTTCGACGCGTTCGACGCGAAGACCGGGGCGCTGCTCTGGCAGTTCCAGGCCGGCGCCGGCGTCAACGCGGCGCCGATGGCGTTCGAGCTCGACGGCCAGGAGTTCATCGCCGTGGCTGCGGGAGGGAACTTCCAGCTGAGTTATCCGTATGGAGATGCGCTGATCGTCTTCGGGCTTCCGGCGCACTAAGACCGGTCCGGCTCTGCGGCCCGGGT
>JAPVSX010000268.1:0-4475 GCA_047519495.1 Armatimonadota bacterium | reverse complement strand
TCCCGGCAGTCTTCGGTCGCGTACAGCATCCGCTGCAGCTCGCCCTCGAGCTCGAGGCCGGCCTCGAGCGTGTGCGCGAGTCCGTAGCGCATCGCCTGCTTCGCGGACCGCACGGCGAGCGGGGCGTTCGCCGCGATCGCCCGGGCGGCGTCCCGGACCGCCGGCAGCAGGTTCTCCGGCGGCACGACCGCGTCCACCAACCCGATGCGGAGGGCCTCCTCGGCGCTGATCCGCCGCCCGGTGAGGATCAGGTGCATCGCGCGCGAGACGCCGACGAGGCGGGGGAGCCGCTGCGTCCCCCCGGCGGCCGGGATGATGCCGCGCGTAACCTCGGGACACCCGAGCTCCGCCGACGCGGCGGCCCAGCGCAGGTCGCATCCGAGCGCAACCTCGCACCCGCCGCCCAGCGCAAGCCCGTTCACGGCCGCGATCGTCGGCACCGGGAGCTGCTCCAGGGCGAGCGGGATCCGGAAGATCGCCCGGTTGTGCGCCCAGATCGCCTCAGGGGCGGCCCCGTCGCGCTCCTTGAGGTCGGCGCCGGCGCAGAACGCCCGGCCCTCCCCCGTCAGGATCAACACCCGGGCGCCTGGATCGCCATCCACGCGCTCGAGCGCCGCCGCCACGTCCCGGCACAGCGCCGTGCTGAGCGCGTTCAGCGCCTCGGGGCGGCGCAGAATCAGGGTGAAGATCCCGTTCTCGCCGTCGAGCGTTGCGAGTGCTCCCGTCATCCCGTGGCCCTCCTCTTCGTTGCCTGGCGGTACCTGGCCAGCTCCGCGATCGCCTCACCGGCCGCGCCGACGAGCGCGTCCGTCTCGCTCTCGGTGATCACCAGCGGCGGCGCGAGGATCAGCGGGTTGTCCGCAAAGCCCAGGACTCCCCGGTCTCTGAGCGCCCGGTCCAGGCGGTCGGTGCCGCGGCTCCCCAGCCGCAGCGGCGCACGAGCGGCGCGGTCCTCCACCAGCTCGACCGCGCACATCAGGCCCAGACCGCGGATCTCTCCCACGATCGGCGATGAGGCAAGCGCCAGGCGGAGCCCGTCGAGCAGGCGCGCGCCCATCGCGGCCGCGCGGGCCACCAGCGCCTCGTCGTCGATGATCCGGAGGCAGGCCAGCGCCGCCGCGCACGCCGCCGGGTGGCCGCTGAAGGTGAACCCGTGGGGGACAAGCCGGCCGGCGAGGCGCTCGGCGACCCGGCGGTGCAGCGCGACCGCCGCGATCGTCTGGTAGCCCCCGGCCATCCCCTTGCCGAGGACGAGGAGATCCGGCACGACGCCCCAGTGATCGACCGCGAACCACCGCCCGGTCCGGCCGAACCCGGTCACGACCTCGTCGGCGACGAGGAGCACGCCGGAGCGATCGCAGAGCGCACGCAGCCGCGGCCAGTAATCGTCGGGCGGCACGATCACGCCGCCCGGACCCGGGACCGGCTCCGCGAACACGGCCGCCACGCGCTCGGGGCGGGCGGCCGCGATCGCGTCCCCCACGGCGCCGGCGCACGCGAGCGTGCACGCGGGCGCCTCCGCGCAGTACGGGCACCGGTACCGGTACGGCGCCGGGACGGTGCGGATGCCGGGCAGCCCGGGGCCGATCCCGCGCAGGAGGCCGCGGTCGGGATCGCTGAGGGAGACCCCGGCGTAGGTGCTCCCGTGGGCCGCGTACTCGCGGGCGATCACAAGTCTGCGACGGCGCTCACCCCCGGCGTAGTGATACAGCCGGGCGAACTTGAGCGCCGTGTCCACGGCCTCGGACCCCGTCGGCACCAGAACGATCGTGGTGAGGTCCCCCGGCAAGAGCTGCCGGAGGCGCGCGGCGAGCTCCTGCGCGGCCGGAGCGGCGAGATCGGTGAGCGGCGCGAACGAGAGCGTCCGGAGTTGGGCGGCCACCGCCTCGACCACGTCCGCGCGCCCGTAGCCGACGAGCACGGCCCAGAGGCCCGACCGCGCATCCAGGTACGCGCGGCCCGCGGCGTCCCAGACGCGGCTCCCCTCGCCGCGCACGAGGACCAACGGGCCGCCCCGGCGGGCCAGGACGGTCTGCACCTGCCCCTGGTACCACAGGACGGGCGGCATGGCGGGCTCGGACGGGCGCAGCATCACAGGACACAATTCTCCCCGGCCGGCGGGCGCTCCCGTCGCAGCAGACGCGGGCGGCGCGTCGGACGCCCCCGTGCCAGGATCGGAAGGAGCCGTTCGGGTACCGCCGAACCAACCCGACACGAGTTGGACCACACCTGGTCCGGCGCCGCGCGCCCGATCTCGCGAACCGGCGCGCGGCGCGAACGCCCCGCAGTCAGGTAAGGAGGCCGGGCGATGGCGGTCAGAGAGGTACCTCTGTATATTGATGGGCGCTGGGTCGACGGCCATCCCCAGGAGGGGACGGGGAAGGCCGCGCGGTTCGAGGTGCTCAATCCGGCGACCTCCGAGCCGGTCGCCGTCGTGCCCGATGGAGGCCCCGAGCAGGCGCGCGCCGCGGTGGACGCGGCGGCGCGGGCGTTCCCGAAGTGGGCGGCGCTGACCGCTCTGGAGCGCGGCGCGATATTGTTGAAGGCCCGGGAGATCCTCGCGGGCCGCCTGGACGCCCTCGCGCGCCTGATCACCGAGGAGAACGGGAAGCCGGTGGCGGAGGCCCGGGGCGAGGTCGCGTTCGCGATCCAGTACCTCCCCTGGTTTGCGGAGGAGGCACGCCGGGTGTACGGGGAGATCGTCCCCCCGCCCGTCTCCCACAAGCGCCTCTGGGTCGTCCACCAGCCCCTCGGCGTCGTCGCAGCGATCACGCCGTGGAACTTCCCGGCCACGATGGTGTTACGGAAGATCGCGCCGGCGCTGGCCGCCGGGTGCACGGTGGTGCTCAAGCCGCCCAAGGAGACGCCGCTCACGGCGCTCGAGATCGCGAGGGCGTTCGAGGAGGCCGGGCTGCCCCCCGGGGTATTCAACGTCGTGGTCGGGAAGCGCGCCGCCCCGATCGCCGACGTCTTCCTTACGGATCCGCGCGTCCGCAAGATCGCGTTCACGGGCTCCACGGAGGTCGGCAAGGTCCTGATGCGGGGGGCGGCCGACCAGCTGAAGCGGGTCGCGTTCGAACTGGGCGGCAACGCGCCGTTCATCGTCTTCGAGGACGCCGACCTCCCGCGCGCCGTGGAGAACGCCGTCGCGATCAAGTACCTGCGCGTCGGCGGGCAGTCGTGCATCTGCGCGAACCGCATCTACGTCCAGCGGTCGATCGCGGACCAGTTCCTGACGACGTTCACGGAGGCGGTTCGGGCGATCAAGGTGGGCCCCGGCTTGGAACCGGGGATCCAGGTCGGGCCCCTGATCAACCAGGAGACGCTCGAGAAGGTGGACGGCCTCGTCTCCGAGGCGGTTGCCCAGGGCGCCCGCGCCCTCGCCGGCGGGCGGCGCCTTACAGACGGCGCGTACGCCCGGGGGTTCTTCTACCAGCCGACCGTGCTGACGAACGTGCGCGAGGAGATGCGCGTCGCCAGGGACGAGACGTTCGGCCCGGTCGCGCCGGTCCTCGCCTTCGAGACCGAGGAGGAAGTCATCGCCCGGGCCAACGATACGACGTTCGGCCTGGCTGCGTACCTCTCGTCGCGCGACCTGAGCCGCGTGGTCCGGGTGAGCGAGGCGCTTGAGTACGGCCTGGTGTGCGTCAACGACGCCACGGGCTACACGCACGAGATCCCGTTCGGCGGCTACAAGGAGAGCGGGCTCGGCCGCGAGGGCGGCCGCCAGGGGATCCACGAGTACATGGAGGTCAAGTCGATCTCCGTCAACATCAAGTAACCGGCGAGCAAATCATCGAGATCACCTGCGACATCCTGGTCGTCGGCGCCGGCCTGGGCGGCACCGCCGCCGCGCTCAGGGCGGCCCGGCTCGGGCGCCGCGTCTGCCTGATCGAGGAAACCGGCTGGCCGGGCGGCCAGATCAGCACGCAGGGGGTCCCCGCCCTCGACGAGCACCAGTACATCGAGACGTTCGGCGGGACGGGCGCGTACTATGAACTGCGCGACGGCATCCGCCGGTACTACCAGGAGCACTACACGCTCAGCCCTGCCGCCCGGCAGGACCCGGTGCTCAACCCGGGCAACGCCTGGGTGAGCGGGCTCTCGTTCGAGCCCCGGGTGGGCGTGGCCGTGCTCGAAGCGATGATGGCCGGCCCCCGCGACTCCGGGGACCTCCAGGTCTTCTACCACACGCGGGCGGTCGCTGCGGAGGTGCACGATGGACGGGTCGCCTCGGTGCTGGCCCGCCGCCTCGGAGACGGCGCGTTCCTGCGCGTCCGTCCTGCCCACGTGCTCGACGCCACGGACCTCGGGGATCTGTTCGTGCTCACCGGGACGGCCTACGCGGTGGGCGCCGAGGCGCGCGCCGAGACCGGGGAGCCCTCGGCGCCGGAGGCCGCCGACCCCGCCTGCCTCCAGCACTTCACCTTTCCGTTCGCCGTCGAGCTCTGCCCGGGCGAGGACCACACGATTCC
>JAPVSX010000267.1:0-6712 GCA_047519495.1 Armatimonadota bacterium | reverse complement strand
GATCCTCTACGACGCCACGGCGGCCGCGGTCGGGGAGCTCGTGTACCCGATCGTGCGGAGCCTCATCCCGACCCTCGACGCCGGCACGGCGACGTGCCTCTTGACCGCGCTCCTGACCGACACCGGCAGCTTCCGCTACGCCAGCGTCACACCGCGGACCCTCGCGCTCGCCGCGGAACTGGTCGCCGCCGGCGCGAGCCCCGCCGAGGTGTACGCTGAGGTCTACGAGAACCGCCCGATCGCGGCGCTGCGGCTGCTGGGCATGGCGCTCTCCCGGCTCGCCGCCTCCGAGGACGGCCGGGTCGTCTGGACCGCCGTCACCCAGGAGATGCTGCGCGAGTCGGGCGCCGCGATGGAGGAGTCGGAGGGGATCGTCGGTGTGCTGCGGGCGGTGAGTGGGGTGCAGGTGGCGATCGTGTTTAAGGAAGAGCCAGACGGGTTCCGGGTCAGCCTCCGCGGGCGGGGCGGCGTCCGGGCGCACGTGATCGCGGAGGCGTTCAGGGGCGGGGGCCACGCGGCCGCCGCCGGCTTCACCGCTCGCGGCACCCTCGACGAGGTGGTCCGGCAGACTCTGGAGGTCGTCCGGCGGGAGCTCGGCGCAGCGCCCACGGCGCCACGCGCCGGGATGCCGCACTAAGGCGATGCGGCGCGGTAAGCCGTGGCGCGATATGACGGACCCGCTGACCGCGCCGCAGCGCTTCGGTGCGACCTCGCGGCGTGCGGCGCGACGGGACGACGAGCCGCGTATCTGCTGAGGTAGCAGACCGAGATGGACGGGATCCTGAACGTCCTCAAGCCCCCGGGGATGACCTCGCACGATGTCGTGGACGCCGTCCGGCGCCTCGCCGGCCTCAAGCGAGTGGGCCACACCGGCACGCTCGATCCCGGCGCGGCCGGCGTGCTCGTCTGCTGCCTCGGCCGCGCGACGCGCCTCAGCGAGTTCCTCATGGACGCCGACAAGGAGTACCGCGTCGAGCTGCGCCTCGGGATCCGGACAAGTACGGGCGACGCGTACGGTGAGATCCTCCCGCCGCCCGCCGGTAAGCCGGTCACGCGCGCGGCGTTCGAGGGCGTCCTCCGGAAGTTCACAGGCGAGATCCTGCAGGTGCCGCCGATGGTCTCGGCGATCCACCACGAGGGGACCCGGCTCTACCGGCTCGCCCGGCGGGGGGAGGTCGTAGACATTCAGCCGCGCCGGGTGACGGTGTACCGGATCGATGTGCTGTGGGTCGACCGGGAGTGGACCCGGGCGCTCCTGCACATAGGATGCGGGAAGGGGACGTACGTCCGCAAGCTCTGCGCCGACATCGGCGACGCCCTGGGCGTCGGCGGGTACGCCCACTTCATGGTGCGGACGCGCGCCGGCCAGTTCACCCTCGCCGGGGCGTCGACGCTCGAGGAACTCGCGGCGCTTGCGCGGGAGGGCGCTCTCCAGGACGCGCTGGCCACGATGGACCAGGCGGTCTCCCATCTGCCTGCCGTCGACCTGCCCGACCGCAGCGTGTCCGACGTGCTGCACGGGCATCCCGTGCCGGTCTGGAAGGTCGCCGCAGAGGCGCTCCAGGAGGAGACGCCGATCCGCCTCCGGAGCCGGCGGGGAGCGCTCATCGCCCTGGCGCGCGTGGAGGACGGGCTCCTGCGGCCGTTCAAGGTGCTGGGCGGCGCCGAGGGAGGATCGGTTGCGCACCGCGTTCGGCCTCACTGAGTTCCCGCGCGGGCTGCGGGATCCGGTCCTCGCCCTCGGGACGTTCGACGGCCTCCACCTCGGTCACCGGCAGGTCATCGGGCGCGCGGTCGCCCGCGCGCGGGTGCTCGGCGGCCACGCCGTCGCCGTGACGTTCGAGCCTCACCCGCTCGAGGTGCTGCGCCCGAGCGCGGAGCCCGTCCTGCTGACCATGCTGGATGAGCGGCTCGCCCTCTTCGCACAGACCGGCGTCGACGTGGCGTTGGTGCTGCCGTTCGACCTCGCGTTCTCACGCCTCCCGGCCCAGGCCTGGCTGGACGAGATCCTCCGCGAGCGGCTCGCGGCGCGGGAGATCTTTGCCGGCTCGACCTATACCTTCGGGCACCGGCGCGAGGGAACGGCGCCGCGCCTGGCCGAATGGGGGCGGGAACACGGCATCCCCGTCCACCTGATCCCCGCGGTGCCGGCGAGCGGCGAGCCGGTCAGCAGCAGCCGGATCCGCACGGCACTCCGCGAAGGGCTCGTAGACGAGGCGGCCCGCCTGCTGGGCCGGTGGTACAGCCTGCGGAGCCGGGTCACCACCGGCAGCGGACGGGGGCGCACGATCGGGTTTCCGACGGCGAACCTGGAGATTCCCCCGCGCAAGGTGCTGCCGGGACGCGGCGTGTACGCGACCCTCGCGGAGGCCGGCGGCCGCCGGTACGAGGGCGCGACCAACGTCGGGTACCGCCCGACGTTCGGCGGGACGACGCTGTCCGTGGAGACGCATCTGTTGGAGTTCCAGGGGAATCTCGTGGGCGAGACCGTGACCCTGTCGTTCGTCCAGCGGATCCGTCCCGAGCGCGCCTTCCCCGGCGCGGACGCGCTCATGCGCCAGATTCGCGAGGACATCGAGCGCGCGCGGGAGTTGCTAGCGGCAGCGGGACCGGGTATACTATAGTGGTGCAGGAGGGCAGCCCGAGGGCGCTGAGGACCGCGGGACGCCGGCTGGGTCCCCGGGTAACGTGTCTGACCACCGCGATGGTGGTCAGTTCGTTTTTGGTTTGTTTCAGGAGCAGTGTGCCGGCGTAGGCCGGGGTGGATGATGATGCGGCGGCGGGCACGCGAAGCGGCGCTCAGGGTGCTCTTCCAGATGGATCTCGGCAAGCTCTCGCTTGAGGATGCGCTCGATACCGTCGAGGCCCCCGACTGGCCGCCCGACGATTGGGCGCTCGTCGTCACGCTCGCCCGCGGCACCCGCAACCACCTCGCCGACATCGATGCCCTGATCGCCCGCGTCGCCGAGCACTGGACCCTCGAGCGCATGGCGACCGTGGATCGCAACGTCCTCCGGATGGCAATCTATGAGCTCGTCAGCACCGATACGCCGGTCGGCGTCGTCATCAACGAGGCGGTCGAGCTGGCCAAGCGCTACAGCACGGAGGAGTCCGGCCGGTTCGTCAACGGCATGCTCGGCAAGATCGTGCGGTCCGGCATCCCGCCGTTGGTGCGCCAGGCGGCCGACGCATGAGGGGGGCTCGGAACCCGTGCGGGCCCATGTCTTCGTGTCCGGCCGCGTTCAGGGGGTCGGGTTCCGCTATTTCACCGCGCGGCACGCGCGCCGGCTCCATCTTGCGGGCTACGTCCAGAACCTCCCAGACGGCCGGGTCGAAGTCGTGGCGGACGGAGACCGCAGCGCGCTCGAGGCGCTCGTCACCGTCCTCCGGGAAGGCCCGGCAGGTTCGGCCGTGCGCGACCTCCGGGTGGACTGGTCGGACGCGCCAGGGCGCCTGCCTGCCTGGCCTCCTCGGGTGGCTCCATCCGACGAGTTCCCCCAGGCTGAGGCTGGGGAGTTCGTGATCCGATAGGTGAAAATGCGGGAATCGCCCGCCAGACCCGCCGTCGAAACGTTCCTCGTCGAGCACGGCCGGCTCGTCGAGGAAGCGCTGGATCGCTTTCTCCCCTCGGCCGATACCCCTCCCCAGCTCGTCCACCAGGCGATGCGCCACAGCGTGTTCGCCGGTGGGAAGCGGCTGCGGCCGATCCTGGTCATTGCCGGCGCCGAGGTGGCCGGCATGGGGCCGGACCAGGTGCTCCCGACGGCCTGCGCCGTAGAGCTGATCCACACGTACTCCCTCATTCACGACGACCTGCCGGCGATGGACAACTCGCCGACGCGCCGCGGGCGGCCGACGTGCCACGTCGTCTTCGGCGAAGCGATGGCGGTGCTTGCCGGGGACGCGCTGCACGCCCTCGCGTTCGAGTTACTCGTCCGGAACGCGGAGATCCCGGCCTGCTCCCCGGCGCGGGTGGTCCGTGCGATCGGGGAGCTGACCCGGGGGATCGGCACCGCCGGGATGGTGGGCGGACAAGTCCTCGACCTGCTCGCCGTGGGCGGGGCGCTCAGCGAGGAGACGGTCCGGCGGATTCACCGGCTCAAGACCGGCTCGCTGATCCAGGCGTGCCTGCGGATCGGCGCCGTCCTGGGCGGCGCTGGGTCCCAGGACCTCGAGATCCTGGACCGCTACGGGGAGCATGTGGGCCTCGCGTTCCAGATCGTGGACGACATCCTTGACGTTGTCGGTGAGGAGGCCAAGCTCGGCAAGGAGACGGGCAGCGACGCCAGCCTCGCCAAGGTCACGTTCCCATCGGTGTTTGGCCTTGCGCGGTCGCGCGGGCTGGCCGAAGAGGCGACCCAGCAGGCGGTGGCGGCCGCCGAGCCCCTCGGCAGCCGGGGCGCCCGGCTCCGCGACCTCGCGATGTTCCTGCTCAGCCGGGAGCGATGACGCCCCCTGCGATGCTCCGCGCGCGCCCGCCTGCCAGCCCCCGGGGGATGCCGGGGCTGTCCGCCGGTCGGGGAGAGCGGCTCGACCAGTGGCTCGTCGCGCACGGGCACGCGCCGACACGGCACGAGGCGCAGGCGGCGATCATGGCCGGGACCGTGCGCGTGGACGGGGTCGTGATCGACAAGCCCGGCCACCGAGTCCGCGCCGGCGCTGCGGTCGCGGTGCGCGGCCCGGCACACCCGTACGTGAGCCGCGGCGGGCTCAAGCTCGCGCACGCGCTCCGGGTGTTCGGCATCGACGTGCGCGGCCGAACCGCGGTCGACCTGGGCGCGAGCACCGGGGGGTTCACCGACTGCCTCCTCCAGGCCGGGGCAGCGCGCGTCTACGCCGTGGACGTGGGGCACGGCCAGCTCGCCTGGCGCCTGCGGACGGATCCGCGGGTCGTGTGCCTTGAGGGTACGAACGCCCGCTACCTGACGCCGGCCCAGGTGGGCGGGCCGTGTGATCTCGTGACGGCGGACCTGGCGTTCATCAGCCTGCGGCTCGTCTGGCCGGCGATCGCCGGCGTCATCGCGCCACGGGGCGACGTGATCGTCCTGGTAAAGCCGCAGTTCGAGGCCGGCCGCGGGCAGGTAGGGCGCCGCGGGGTCGTGCGGGACCCGGCGGTCCACCGGGCCGTTCTCCACAGTATTGCGGCCGCCGCGGCCGAAGCGGGGCTGTCCCTGCGCGCGGCCACCGCGTCGCCCGTGACCGGCCCGGCGGGGAACATCGAATACCTGGCGCACCTGCGGCCGTCGGGGGGGAGCCCCGGCGGGGGCCAGGGCGGGGCGGACATCGACGCGGCCGTCGCTGAGGCGCACGCCCGGTTCTCCCCCCTTCGGGAGGACAGGCCCTCCCTTCGGGAGCACCCCCCGAAGGGGGCAGGCAGGTCCGCGGCCCGGAGGCGCGCGTGACGTCCGTCGGGCTGCTCGTCAACGTGGACAAGCTCGCGGCGAACCCGGAGGTGGCGCGCCTGGCGCGAGAGGCGGTCGCGGTGCTTGAGCGGCGCCGGGTGACCGTCGTGCTGAACGAGGAGAGCGCGGGCCGTCTCGGGCATCCCGAACTGGGGATCCCGGAGGGCGAGCTCGCGGAGCGCGCCGAGGTGCTCGTCGTGTTCGGCGGGGACGGCACGATCCTGCGGGCCGCCCGCCAGGCGGCGCCGCGGGGCGTTCCGATCCTGGGGGTGAACCTCGGCGGCTTCGGCTTCCTTGCCGAGGTGAACGACCTCGAGGTCGGAGAGGCGCTCGCCCGCCTGCTCGAAGGCGAGTACGGGCTGGACGAGCGGATGATGCTGCGGGCCCAGGTCGTGCGGGACGGCCGCCCGGCGCGGGAGTTCCTCGCGCTCAACGACATCGTGGTGACGAAGAGCGGGTACGCCCGGCTGCTCCGCCTGCGCACGGAGGTGAACGGCGAGCACCTGGCGACGCACCTCGCCGACGGGCTGATCGTGGCGACGCCGACCGGATCGACGGCGTACTCGCTCTCGGCGGGCGGGCCGATCGTCCACCCGGCGGTCGACGTGATCGTGCTGACGCCGATCTGCGCGCACACGCTGAACGCCCGGGCGGTCGTCGTGTCCGGCTCGGACACGATCACCATCCGGGTGCGCCCCCTGGGGACGCCGCCGTCGCCGCCGGTGCTCACGGTCGACGGCCAGGAGGGGGTTCCACTCGAAGCCGACGACGAGGTCCGCGTGGAGCGGTCGCCGCACCGGACGCGCCTGATCCGGCTGGGGCGCGGCGGGTTCTACTCGCGGCTCCGCACCAAGCTGACGTGGGGAGAGCGGTGATAGAGGAAGACCGGTGATGATGGGAGGACGCAGCAGATGACGCAGCAGGCGACCAAGTACATCTTCGTGACCGGCGGGGTGGCGTCGGGGTTGGGGAAGGGGATTGTCTCGGCGTCGCTCGGCCGCCTCCTCAAGAGCCGCGGCTGGCGCGTTACCCTGCTCAAGTTCGACCCCTACGTCAACGTCGACGCCGGTACGATGAACCCGTTCCAGCACGGCGAGGTGTTCGTGACCGACGACGGGGCGGAGACGGACATGGATCTCGGTCACTACGAGCGGTTCATCGACGAGAGCCTGGGCCGCGACAACAACACGACGACGGGCAAGATCTACGGCGCCGTGATCGCCCGCGAGCGGCGCGGCGAGTACCTGGGCGGAACCGTTCAGGTCATCCCCCACGTCACGAACGAGATCCGGGACGAGATCACGCGCGTC
>JAPVSX010000266.1:0-1996 GCA_047519495.1 Armatimonadota bacterium | reverse complement strand
TCGAGGTGGACCGGCGTCTCCTGCCGGTCCTTACCGCCGAAGCGGGGTCCCGCTCGAACGTCCGGATCGCAGCCGGCGATGTGCTCGAGGTCGACCTCGCCGGGCTGTTCGACGGACCTCCCGATGCGCCCCGCAAGGTCGTTGCCAATCTGCCCTACAACATCGCCGCGCCGGTCCTGATCCGCCTGCTGGATCCAGCGCTCCACCTCGCCCGGATCGTCGTGACCGTGCAGCGGGAGGTGGCCGAACGGATCGCCGCTGCCCCCGGCGCGGAGGCCTACGGCCGCCTGTCCGTCGCCGTGCAGTATCGCGCCGTCCCCCGGATCGTCTCGCGCATCCCCCCCGGCGCGTTTCTGCCCCCTCCCGAGGTCGAGTCGGCGGTCGTGACGATCGTGCCCCGCGCCCGGCCGCCCGTCGCGGTGCCGGACGAAGACGAGTTCTTCCGGATCGTAGCGGCGGGGTTCGGACACCGGCGCAAGACCCTCGCCAACGCGCTCGCCTACGGCCTGGGTCTAGACGCCCGGGACATCGGGGCGGCGTGCGCGCACGCCGGCCTGGACGCGCGGGCGCGGGCGGAAACCCTCGATCTCGAGGCGTTCGCGGCGCTGGCGCGTGCGCTGCACCCCGCGCTCAGGCCGGGGGCCGGCGCGTCGAGCTAGTGCGTGGAGCTGGCGGGTGCGCGCGTGGGCGCGGTCCCGCCGCCGGGGTGGGGCGCGGTGCGAGGGCTGGGGGCGGCGGAGTGCTCCTGGGTGCCGCGCGGCTGGGGGACGTTCGGGACGGCCGCGGCGTAGCCCTTCGCCAGCACCAGGGTGAGATTGGGCCCCCTCGCGCCTCCAGGGTTGCCCTTGATGACCTGCTGCGCGCCGACGGCTGCGGCCACGATCTGCGCCACCCGGGGATCCGCCCGGTGGACGATCACCGTGGTCTCCGCCGCGTCCGGCGCGGCCCCGACCCGGAGCACGCGCAGGCCGAGCGCCTGAAGGCGGGCGAGCGGGTCGGTTACCGCGTCCCAGCTGGCGGTCCCGTTCAGGACCTCGACCGTGGTCGCCGCCAGCAGTTTGGGATCGATGCCGTAGAACATCCTGGCGACGGCCGCCCGGTCCTTCTCCAGATCGGGCAGCCAGTACCCCTCGTACCCCTCGTCGTCTCCGAACCGTCCGGGCAGCGTCTCCCTGACGAGGCCGCCCTTTGACAGGCGGGCGCCGAACCACGCGAGCGCGATCAGCTGGTTCGGCTCGAGGTTCGTCGTGACGTCCTCACGGAAGACCTTGAGGATGCGCGCCATCCGGAAGATCACCCGCGGGCTTCGCAGCTCGTCCATCAGCGCGTAAAGCAGCTGCTGCTGGCGCCGGATCCGCCCGATGTCGCCGAGGGCGTCGTGCCGGAACCGGACGTACTCCATCGCCGCCTTCCCGCCCAGTCGCCGGTTCCCTTTCTTGAGGTGGATGTGCAGGCCGTCCCAGGTGTCGTCGTAGTTCAGGTCTTTGTCGATCCGGATCGTGACCCCGCCCACCGCGTCGATCAGGCGGGTGAGCCCCCGCTCGGTGATCTCGATGTAGTAGGGGAACGGTACGCCCAGGAAGTCCTGCACCGTCCGGAGGCTGAGCGTTCCGCCGCCGTAGGCGTGCGCCGCGTTGATCTTGTCGATGCCGTGCCCCGGGATCAGGGCCTGGGTATCCCGCGGCACGCTCAGCAGGTAGATGTGGCGGGATCCCGGGTCGACGCTGACCGCGACCAGCGTGTCCGTCCGGCTGATGGGATACACGATGTTGGGGTTCTGGTCGCTCACCGTGCGGTCGAGGCCCATGATCAGCACGTTGGTCCGCCCCGTCAGGCGGAACGGCCAGCCGAACGTCGGCCCCATGGGCGCGGCGTGCCGCGACACCACGAGGACGGCGCCCGCGAGCACGCAGCCGAGGAAGATCAGGGAGCCGTACAGCAGCCAGCGGACGATGTGAGGCCACCGCGGCCGCCGCGGTTCGGGGGCGGAACCCGG
>JAPVSX010000265.1:0-12669 GCA_047519495.1 Armatimonadota bacterium | reverse complement strand
TACGCCCCGCGGCGAGCGCGGCGACCGGCCGCATTCTCATGTGTGGAGGGATCTGAGTGCCTACGACGCTGATTCTGGCGATTCTCGCGCTCGAACTGATGATCGTCGTGCACGAGCTCGGCCACCTGATCGTCGCCAAGCGGGTGGGCATCGCCGTGCACACGTTTGCGATCGGCTTCGGCCCGCGGCTGCTCTCGTTCACCCGGGGGGGGACGGCGTACAGCCTCAACCTGCTGCCGGTCGGCGGCTACGTGAACATGGCCGGCGAGGACAACGACACCGCCGCGCCCGACGTCCCGCCCGAGCACCGATTCCGGTCCAAATCCGTCGGCCAGCGGCTCGCCGTGGTGTGCGCGGGCCCGGTGATGAACTTTCTCCTGGCGATCGTGCTGCTGGCGATCGTCGCGGTCGTGTTCGGCGCGCCGGTGCGGGTCGGCACCCAGATCGGCGCGCTCCTGCCCGGCTACCCCGCCGCCGAGGCCGGCCTGCGGTCGGGGGACGTGATCGTCGCGATCGACGGGCAGCCGATGGACGACGGGCAGACGGTGATCCAGACGATTCACCAGAGCGGCGGACGGACGCTCGGCATCCTGGTCCAGCGCGGATCCCGGCGGTTCCTGGTACACGTATCCACCCGGTACGATCCGCGCCAACGCGTGTGGCTCACGGGGTTTTCGCCGGTCGTGATCCGCTCGCGGTTGGACCCTTTCCGGGCGCTCGGGTGGGGGGCGCTCACGACGGGCCGGGACATCGTCGCCTACCTGGCGGCCCTGGGGAACCTGCTCCGGTCCGGCCCGGGCCGGTTGTTCGGAGAGCTCGGAGGGCCGGTGACTGCGGTGAGGTTCATGGACCGGGCTGCACACTCCGGTGGAGAGACGTACCTCTACATGACGGCGCTCTTCAGCATCATCATCGGGCTGTTCAATCTCTTTCCGATCCCCGCGCTCGACGGCGGCCGCGCGGCGTTCCTGTTGGTGGAGGGGGTGCGGCGCCGTCCGGTGGATCCGCGCCGGGAGGGGTACATCCACCTCGTCGGGCTCGCCCTGCTGCTGTGTCTCATCCTGGCGCTCACGGTGCGCGACATCATGCACCCCGTGAACATCACGCTGCCGTAACGATAGGGGAAGGTGCTACAATAAGACGGCGTGACGACCTCCGACGGGAGCGCTGAATGGACCGAACGCAGACGCGGAGAGTGCAGATCGGGCGGGTCACGGTAGGCGGGGGTGCGCCCGTCGCGGTGCAGTCGATGACGACGACCGACACCCGGGACGTCGAGGCGACGGTCGCGCAGATCCACGCCCTGGAAGCGGGGGGCTGTGAGATCGTCCGCGTCGCGGTGCCGGATCGGGCCGCCGCCGAGGCGCTCCCGCGGATCAAGGCGCGGATCCGCTCCCCCCTCGTCGCGGACATCCACTTCGACTACCGCCTGGCGCTGGCCGCGCTCGAGGCCGGCGTGGACAAGCTCCGGCTCAACCCGGGTAACATCGGGAGCGACGACCGCGTCCGCACCGTCGCCCGGGAGGCCCGGGGCCGCGGGGTGCCCATTCGCGTCGGTGCGAACATCGGGTCGCTGTCCAAGGAGATGCTCCGCAAGTACGGCGAGCCGTGCGCCGGCGCGCTCGTCGAGAGCGCGCTCGACGAGATCCGGATCCTCGAAGACCTCGAGTTCCGCGACATCGTCGTGTCCGTCAAGGCGAGCGACGTGGAGATGGCGCTGGACGCGTACGTCGAGATCGCGGACCGGACGCCGTACCCGCTGCACGTGGGGGTCACGGAGGCGGGGACGACCTGGGCCGGCACCGTGAAGTCCGCGGTCGGGCTGGGCGCGATCCTCTCGCGGGGGATCGGCGACACGATCCGCGTGTCGCTGGCCGCTGATCCCATCGAGGAGGTCAAGGCGGGCTTCGAGATCCTCAAGTCCCTCGGGCTGCGCCGGCGCGGGCCGATCCTGGTCGCCTGTCCGTCCTGCGGCCGGGCCGACGTGGACGTCGTGGCGCTGGCCGAGGAGGTCGAGCGGCGCCTCCAGGCGTACCCGGTCCCGGTCAAGGTCGCGGTCATGGGGTGCGCAGTCAACGGTCCGGGGGAAGCCCGGATGGCCGACCTCGGGGTCGCGTGCGGCAAGGGCATGGGGCTGATCTTCAAGAAGGGCAGGATCGTCGCGAGCCTCCCTGAGGACCGCCTGCTCGAAGGCCTCATGAAGCAAGTCGAAGAGGTCGTCCGCGAGAAGCAGGCCGCCGCGGCCCGCGGGTGATCCCCCTCCGCGACAGCATTCCTTCCAGCACCCGCCCCGTCGTGATGTGGCTCGTGGTCGCGGCGTGCGTGTACATGTTCTTGTACACGCTGTCGCTCGGCCCGCCGGCGGCGATGATCCGCCTGGTGGAGGCGTACGGCGTGATCCCGGCGCAGTTCACCGGGCGCGCGCCGGTCGCCGGACCGGTGCCGCCCGCCGCCCGCCTCGTGACCGGCCTGTTCCTGCACGGCGGATGGCTCCACCTGCTCGGCAACATGCTGTTTCTCTGGATCTTCGGGGACAACGTCGAGGACGCGATGGGCCACGGCCCGTTCCTCGTCTTCTACCTGTTGTGCGGGGTGGCGGCGGGCCTGGCCCACATTCTGGCCAACCCGCTGTCGCAGGAGCCGACGATCGGCGCGAGCGGGGCGATCGCCGGCGTCCTCGGGGCGTACCTGGTCCTGTATCCCCGGGCGCGCGTGCTGTGCCTGGTGCCCGTCTGGATCTTCCTGCAGTTCGTCTGGGTGCCGGCCGTGCTGTTTGTTCCGGTGTGGATCGTGCTCCAGCTCGTCGCCGCGCTCGCCTCGCTCGGCACCGACCAGGCCGGCGGCGTGGCGTGGTGGGCCCACGTCGGCGGATTCGTGACCGGCGCGGTACTCGTCCGAGCGTTTGCAGGCGCGCGTCCGCGGTGATGCCGGCGCCGGCGGCGCGGCCTCCCCGCAGGAGAACCAGGGGCCGGCGCGAACCAAGTGACCGTCGCGCCGGACGCACCGGCATGGCGCGGCGCATCACCCGAGAGAGAGCGGAGGGAGCTGGATGCGCAACATCTTGGTCGAGACCCTGCCGGGGGTGCCGGTCGGCGAGCTCGCGGTGGAAATTGTCGAGCGGAAGGGCGTGGGGCATCCCGACACGATCTGTGACGCGATCATGGACCGGGTCTCGGTCGAGCTGAGCAAAGAGTACCTGAGCCAGTTCGGGCACATCCTCCACCACAACATCGACAAGGCGTTCCTGGTGGCCGGCGACGCCGAGGTCAGGTTCGGCGGCGGTGTGATCCGCGAGCCGATGAAGCTGATCTTCGGCGACCGCGCCACCTACGGGATAAACGGCCGCGAGCTGCCGATCCGTGAGATCGCGATCAAGACCGCCAAGCACTGGATCCGGGAAAACCTTCGGTTCGTCGATCCGGGCGGCCCCGACGACCAGGATGGGCCGCACGTCACCTACCAGTTGGAGATCAAGCCCGGGTCCGCGGAGCTCGTGGACATCTTCAACCGCGACGAGACCGGCGCCAACGATACGTCGGCCGCCGTCGGCTACTGGCCGATGACGGAGACGGAGCGGCTCGTGCGCGAGACGGAGCAATTCATCAACTCGCGCACGTTCAAGGAAGAGTTCCCCGAGGCGGGCGAGGACGTGAAGGTGATGGGTGTCCGGCTGAGGCGCCACCTGAACCTCACGGCGGCGGTGGCGTTCGTCGACCGCTTCATCGACAGCGAGGACCGGTACTTCCGGCGAAAGAAGGCGCTGTACGACGCCGTGATGGCGTTCCTGTCCAAGCGGACGACAATGGAGAAGATCGGCTTCGACCTCAACACCCTCGACGAGCCGGGGCGAGGGACCGGCGGCGTCTACCTCTCGGTCCTGGGCACGTCCGCGGAGTCGGGCGACAGCGGGCAGATCGGCCGGGGCAACAAAGTGAACGGTGTCATCGCGATCAACCGGCCGATGGGCACCGAGGCCGCCGCCGGCAAGAACCCGGTCTCGCATGTCGGCAAGATCTACACGATCTTCACCCACCAGGTCGCGCAGAAGGTGTACGAAGAGGTGCCCGGGATCCGGGAAGTGTACGTCTGGATGGTGAGCCAGATCGGGAAGCCGATCGACCAACCGGTCACCGCGGTCCAGGTCATCCTCGAGCGGGGCGTCCGCAAATCGACGGTAGAACGGCGGGTCCGGGAGGTGCTCGACCGGGAGCTCGCCGGCATCCGCGTGTTCACCAGAGATCTCGCCGAGGGCAAGTACAGCGTGTGTTGAGCCCCGATCCCGCTCGCCCCATCGGGGACCATCGTCGACCGTTGGAGACGCGGAGCTGGTGCGGCCGGGCGTGTCGCTTGACAGACCGGCGGGGCGGGGCCAGAATATGGGCAGAATACGGATAGAGGAAGCGACGGCGCGGCCCCGCCATACCGGAGCCGGTAAGCTGCCGGACGGCCCACGCTGGCATCTGCGCGTCGAGCCGTCACGGGCTCGGTACGGCGGGGCTGTCGTGCGTGAAAGGGCATTCGCCCTGTCGCGGCGGAGGTGGAATGCATGCCGATCTATGAATACCGGTGCACGCGGTGCCGCCACCAGTTCGAGGCGACGCACGCCGTGGGGAAGACGGTCGAGCGATGCGAGAAGTGCGGCAGTCCCGTGCGCAGGGTGTTCTCCCCCGTAGGCATCATCTTTAAGGGTTCAGGATTCCACGTCACCGATTACCGAAAGACGCCGGCCGCGGCGGAGGGCGATGGGAAGCCGGCGGGTGACGGCAAGGACGCGGCGCCGCCAAGCGGCAGCGGTTCGTCGGAGAAGAGCGTGCCCGCAAAGGCCGCGCAGCCGAATACGGGTGCCGGGACGAAGCCGTCGTAACGTTCACCCTCGTCGACCGGCGGGGGCATGGCCGCGAGGCCGTGCCCTCGCCGTGCTTTGTGCCCTGGTCCTGAGCGCGGCGACCCTCCTGGTCGCCCGCGCCCCGGCGGCGTCGGCGGGGGCCGAGGCGGGGCTCGACGTCCACCTCGGGTTCGACGGGATCGTCAAGATCGGCGTTCCCGTGCCGCTCCGGGTCGGCGTGCCGCCGCTGCCGTGGACAGGCCGCGCTGCGCTGATCGTGGACGCCCCAGCCCTCGGGCCTCAGGCGGGTACCGTGACCGTGTCCACGGTTGTGCCGTTCGACGCGGTTGCGGGCGCGCCGCGGAACTTCAACGTCCCGGTGGTCCTGAGCGACATCCGACGCCCGCCCGCCGTCAGGCTGCTGATCGCCGGCCGGGAGGTGCTCCGCCGCACCATCGCGGTCGATCCCACGCGGGTCGGCGGGCGTGTGGTCGTCACGCTGGCCGCGGAGCCCGTGGATCTGGCGTTCCTGCACCGGCTCCCGGGCCGCGTCACGGCCGGGACCGCGACACCGGAGCTGCTGCCGCGCCTGTGGCAGGAGTACGGGGCCGTCGACCTGCTGGTCGTGCACGATCTCGACCAGGCACGCGTCGATGACGCGCAGCGAGAGGCCCTCCTGACCTGGCTCCGGTTGGGCGGCCGGCTCCTGGTCATCCCCAGGCCGGGCGCGCCCGTTCCCGGGTTCCTCGATCCCGTGCTCCCCGCCGCGATCGGCGAGTTCCGGTCGCTGCCGGCGCTCTCGGCCCTTGCCGCCCGCTACGGGGGCGGTCTGCCGCCCGGCCCGTTTCCCGCGGCCGCGCTCGTGGCGCGGCCGGGGGCCCGGCTCCAGAGCGCCGGCGGCGTTCCGATCGTCGCCGCCGGGCCCGCGGGGCAGGGATGGGTCACCGTGTGGGCGTTCGATCCGGCGGCGCCACCGTTCCAGGCCTGGCCGGGCCGTCTCGCGCTGTGGGCGGAGGCCGTGGGATCACCGGCCGCGCCGCTCGTGGACGTCGCCGCGGCCGCGGCGCACCTGCCGCGGAGTACGCCCCTCGACCCGTCCGTGCACGTCGAGGTCGGACTCGCGATTCTCCTGTACATCGCCGCGCTGTACGGCGCGCGGCGGCGGTTCCCGACGGTGCTCGGCGCCGTCGCCGGCGTCGTGCTCGCGTGCGCCGGGATCGGCGTCTTCGCCGTCCTCGCCGCCAGCGTTCGCGACCGCGCGACGACGCTGACGCAAGTCACGTTTCTCGAGCAGGCGCCAGGGACGGGGATGGCGCGCGCCACGACCGTGGCGGCCGTCGCGGTGCCGTACGGCGGGCCGTTCCATCTTTGGATGCCGCGCGATAGCATCACCGCGCCAGTCGCGGCGGCAGGTGATCTTCGCATCACGCGGACCGGCGGCGCCACGGCGCTGACGGGGCGTCTGCGTCAGGGCGAGGGGGCCCGCGCGCTGTACGCGGTGGGCGCGGCGCGGGCCCGCGCATCGGGGTGGCTCGCGGACGGCGGGCGCACCCTCACGGTCGATCTCGGCGGCGAGCCCCTGCGCCACGCCGCGCTGCGGTGGCGCGGGCGCATCTATCCCCTCGGCGATCTGGCGCCCGGCGTCTCGACGCAGCACCTGCTGCCCGACCAGTGGAGCCGATCGCCCGACGTAGAGGGGGACGACCTCATGCGGGCGTGGATCTTTAGAGGAGAAGGGGGCGATGTGATCATGGACGCCGCGACGCCGGTGCTGGTCGGCGAGGCGGCGCACGCCGCGCCCGCGTTTTCGCTCGCAGGCGGGAGAGGACGGAGCCAGCAGGTGACGATCCTGCTGGTGCCTCTCTCATCCCCACGCACTGCTGAAACGCGCAGCGCGCCAGGGACCCCGAAGCAGCGGCGGTAGGCAGGAGGACGGCGTGCGAAATCCCGTGCTGCGCGGAGACGTGAGAATGCGCATCAGGAGCCGCAAGGTCCTCCTCATCGAAGCGTTCTACCTCGGCGTGCTCGGGCTGCTGGCGTTTCTCGGCCTGCCGCCCGAACTGAACCAGGTCGATCCCTCGCAACAGGCGGGCCTCGGCGTCGCCCTCCTGATCGTCCAGACGGTGCTCGTGACCTATTTTGCCTCCGCGTGCACGCTCCAGGAGATTGCCATCGAGGGCGAGAAGTCAGCCGTGGACCTTGTCTTCGGCCCGTTCACGCCGCGGACGGTCGTGGCCGGAAAGAGCCTGGCGTCGCTCGTGACGATCGCCTACTGGCTGCTGCTGGGGGTGCCGCTCTTGATCCTCACGGCCAGCATCCGGCAGGAGCCGGTCGGCGCCCTGGCTCTCACGGCCGCGCTCGTCGCGGTCGAGGCGTGGGGGATCGCCCAAATCGGGATGCTGTACAGCGTCGTGGTGGAACCAGAGTTCTCCCGTACTCTCGCCCACTGGGCGACGCTGCTCGTGATCTTCGTCGGCACGCTGGCGCTGCCGGCCCCGGCGCAGTGGGTCAACCCCGTCGTGGCGGTAGTCCGCGCGGCGCAGGGCGCGCCGGCGGGCCCGGCGTGGGCCCTGTACGCCTGCCTCGGCGTGGCGTGCGACTGGGGGACCCGCCGGGCACTCCGGAGGTTCACGCCGGCATGACGCCCGAGGTCCAGGGACTCCGGGAGGTCCTGCGGCGGGTCGCCCTCCGGCTCGGCGCGGGCGCGGCGGTGCGGATGCTCGCGCGCGCCGCGGCGGCCGGGTCGACCGGCCTCCTCGCGTGGGCCCTCGTCACGCTCGTCCTGCCGGTCCCGTTTCCACTGTCGGCGGCTGCGGCCGCCGCGGCGCTCATCCTGGCCGCGGCATCCCCCGCGCTCGTCTGGCGGCTCCGCCCGTCGCTGCTGGTCGCGGCGCGGGTGGCCGACCGGCGTCTGGGTCTCGCCGACCGGCTGGGGACCGCCGTCGAACTGCTGAGCCGCCCGGGTCCCCCGACCGGCCTCGCGCGTTTACAGATATCGGACGCGGTCGCGGCCGCCCGTACGGTCGCCCCGCGCGCGGTCGCTCCGATCCGGACGCCGCGGGAGGCGTGGGTCGCGGCCGCGGGGTGCGCGCTGCTCGCGGCGTGGGCGCAGTTCCTCCTCGGCTGGTCGCTTCCCGGGACTCCCGCGGCCCGGACTCTCGCGGTGATCCACCGCGAGGGACGGGCGCTTGAGGAGATGGGCCGCCGGCTGGACGCCGCGGGCCGGGCGCGCGGATTGCCCGCCGCCCGCCGGGCCGCTCCGCAGGTCGAAGAGCTCGGGCGCCGGCTGGAGGCGCCGCGGATGGCCCGGCAGGACGCCGTGGCGCTGCTGCGGGAGGCCGGGCGGCAGCTCGCGGCCGCCCAGGAGATGGTGGAGCGCCGGCTGCTCGCGGCGCTCCCCAAGGGCGCCGGAGCCCCGGACCTCCGCACATCCGAGCCGCCCGACTCCGCGCAGCGCCTGCAGGCGTTGGAAGAGGCCGTGCGCCAGATCCGCGCGGTGACCGGACAGCTCAGGACCGGGGGCGCGCCCGCCGATCGCGCGGACCTGTCCCGGAGGTTTGCGGCGCTGTCCGACTCGCTCGACCAGGTGGGGGCGCCGCCCGCGGCGCGCAAGATGGTGGCCAGGGCCCGGCAGGAAGCGGAGCGCGACCGGCTGTCGGTCGCGGCGGGAATGCTCGGCGACGCGCTCCAGGATCTGCAGAGCGTCGAGCGGATGCTGGGCGACGAACAGGCGCTGGGCGAGGCGCGGCGCGAAGTCCAGAGGTCCGCCGAGCGGATCGCCGAGGGCGGACCACTTGGGGCCAGCGCACAGGTGGCGGAGCAGGGGCCGTCCGAGACGGCGCCTCCGAAAGCGTCCGGGCCGAATCCGGTCAGCCCGGGGACGGACGAGGACGTGGCGCCGCCGCCCGGCCCGAACCAGGGCAGCCTGCCGGGAGAGGGAACCGGCGGCGCCCTGGGATCCCCCACGTCCCGGCTTGAGGGCACGCGCGTGCCCGTACACCTCGGCGGGATTCCCGGCGAGGGGAGTTCCTCGCTCAAGGAGATCACGGCGCCCGGGCAGGTGGGGACCGCGCGCCTGCCGGCCGCGCGGCCGCCCGCCGAGGTGACGCACGAGATCGACCGCGCGCTCTCGCAGGAGCCGCTGCCCCCGGCGTATCTCACCATCGTCCGACGGTACTTCGAGACCCCGGGAGGATCCCCGTGACCGATCTGATGATCTCACGCGAGGTCGAGGCGTTCCGGATGACGTTCGCCGCGATGCGCGACGAGCTGCGGCGCGTGATCGTCGGGCACGCGGAGCTCATCGACCTGGTGGTGACCGCGCTGCTGGCGGACGGCCACGTGCTGCTGGAAGGTGTGCCGGGGCTGGGCAAGACCCTGCTCGTGCGGACCCTCGCGCAGGCCCTGGACCTCCGGTTCTCCCGGATCCAGTTCACGCCCGACCTCATGCCCGCCGACATCCTGGGTACGAACCTGATCGTGCAGGACGACGCCGGCCGCCGCCGGTTCGAGTTCCAGCCCGGGCCGGTGTTCGCGCAGATCGTGCTGGCCGACGAGATCAACCGGGCGACGCCGAAGACGCAGTCGGCGCTCCTCGAGGCGATGCAGGAGCACGCCGTCTCGATCGCCGGGGAGTCCCGCCGCCTGGAGGAGCCGTTCTTCGTCCTCGCGACGCAGAACCCGATCGAGATGGAAGGGACCTATCCGCTGCCCGAGGCCCAGCTCGACCGGTTCCTCTTCAAGCTGCGCGTTGTGTTTCCGGGGCTGGACGACCTACGGGAGATCGCCGAGCGCACGACCGGCCCGGCCGAGCCGGCCGTCCGCCGCGTCGCCGACGGTGCGGCCCTGCTCGGGATGCAGGCGCTGGCGCGCCAGGTCCCGGTGGCCGGGTACGTGCAGGAGTACAGTGCCCGCCTCGTGCTGGCGACGCATCCCGACCGCCCCGAGGCGATCCAGGCCGCCCGCCGGTTCGTGCGGTACGGGGCGAGTCCCCGGGGCCTGCAGGCGCTGATCCGGGCCGGCAAGGTCCGGGCGCTCGCGCAGGGACGGCTGAACGTTTCCATAGAAGACGTGCAGGCGCTCGCGTTCCCGGCCCTCCGCCACCGCATCATCCTCAACTTCGAAGGCGAAGCCGAAGGGACGGATCCGGACGACATGCTCCGGGCGGCAATCGAGGAACTCGGGGCCGCCCTTCCCGGCGCCGAGCGGGCCGGCGGGCCGTCGGCTCGGGAAGCGCCGGCGGCCGAGGGGTAGGCGCCTCCGATGTCGGTCCCCCTGTTCCCCGGCGCCGCGGCCCACGGCACGACGCTGTTCGACCCGGAGTTTCTCCAGAAGCTGGAGACCCTCAGCCTGGTGAGCCGCCGGCGCGTCCGGGGGCTGCAGCGGGGCGAGCGGCGGAGCACGGTGCAGGGGCGCGGTATCGAGTTCGACGACTACCGTGCCTACCAGCCCGGGGACGACTACCGCTACATCGATTGGAACATCGTGTCCCGGCTGGACCGGCTGTTCGTCAAGCTCTTCAGCGAGGAGGAGGACCTCGACGTACACCTCCTCCTGGACACGAGCCGCTCGATGGCGGCCGGCACCCCGAGCAAGCTCGCGCTCGCCTCACGCCTCGCGGCCGCGATCGGCTACATCGGCCTGGCCAACCTCGACCGGGTCGCGATCACGGCGTTCACGTCCGCAACCGGCCCCCGGCTCGGCCGGTTGCGCGGCCGCGCGCGGGCGTTCGACCTGTTCCGGTTCCTGGACGGCCTCGTCCCCGCCGGGGACACCAACCTCGCGCTGTCCCTGCGCCACCATCTGGCGGCGGCCCGCCGGCGCGGGCTCCTCATCCTGATCTCGGACCTCCTCGACCCGCACGGCTACGAGGCGGGGCTGCTGCTCGCCCGCCGGTTCCAGACGTTCCTGATCCACGTGCTGGCTGACGAGGAGCTCCAGCCGCGTCTCGCGGGGGACCTGCGCCTCGTCGACGTGGAGACCGGCCGGGCGGTGGAGATCACCGCCGATCAGGAGGCGCTGCGCGCGTACGCGGAGGCGCGGGACGCGTACCTCCGCGGGATCGAGCGCTTCTGCTTCCGCCACGGCATCGACTATCTGCGCACCGCCTCCTCCGTGCCGGCGGAGGAGATCGTGCTGCGGTACCTCCGTCAGGGAGGCCTCCTCCGGTGAGGCCGCGGAAGCGGCGGCGGTGACGTTCGCGGCCCCCGCGGCGCTGTGGGGCGGGCTCGCGATCCCGCTCCTGATCGCCCTCTACCTCCTGCGCGTCCGCCGCCGGGAGCATCCCGTCAGCAGCATCCTCCTGTGGCAGCGGTCCGCGCCGACGCTTTCGGCGTTCCGGCCGTCGCGCCGGATCGAGCGCAGCCTGCTCCTCGTCCTGCAGATCCTCACCGCGGCCGCGCTCGTCCTGGCCCTCGCGCAGCCGGCGGTGGTGGGGCGGGGCCTGGGCAGCGGGGACGTCATGCTCGTGCTCGATGCCTCGCTCTCCATGCGGGCTCGGGACGTGGCGCCGACGCGATTCGACCGCGCCCGGGCGGAGGCGCTGGACGCGGTGGCGCACCTCCGCCCGGGGCAGCGGGCAGGCGTGATCCTCGCCGCCCAGAGACCGTTGCTGCTGTTACCCCCCACCGGGGATCGGGCGAAGCTTCGGGCCGCGCTGGAGCAGGCGGACCCGTGGGATACCGCCGGTGATGTCGCCGCGGCCCTGGTCCTCGCCGCCGCGCAGGCGCCCGCCCCCGAGGGACGGATCGTCGTGTGGACCGACGCCGCGCGCGGGCCGCTTCCACCGCTCCCCCGGGCGGCCTACCGGGTGCTGGGAACGTCCGACGACAACGTCGGGATCACTGCGCTGCGGGTGCTGCGCGATCCGGAGGGCGCCGAGGCGCTCGTTCGGGTCGAGAACTTTGGAAGCGCGGACCGCCGCGTGCCGCTCGAGGTCCGCCGGAACGGTGCGCCCATCTACCGCGAGACGCTGGCGCTCCCGGCCCACGCGGGCCGCGCGGTGGTCGTGCCCGCATCCGGCGCCGGCGTCCTCGAGGCGCGGATCGCGGTGCGCGACGCGCTGCCCGACGATGACGCGGCCGCGGCCGTGCTCGACCCGGCGCCGCTGCCGTCGGTTCTCCTGGTGAGCCCGGGAAATCCGTATCTCGAGAGGCTCCTCCGCCTGCTCCCGGTCGCCCGCGCGGCGGAGACGCACATCGTCAACCCCGCGGCCTGGAGCGCCTTCGGGGTCGTGATCCTGGACCGGATCGAGACTGGACCGCTTCCGCCGGGCAACTACGTTCTGTTCGGCACCGTCCCATCCAACCTGCCCGTGGTCGCGTCCGGGACGGTCACGCGCCCGCAGATCGCCACCTGGGACCGCACCGATCCGGTCCTCCGGTTCGTGGATCTCGACGGCGTGCGCGTCGATCGCGCCGCCGAGCTCGCACCGCGCGGCGGCCGGGTGCTCGTCGCGGGCGAGACATCGCTTGTGTGGGCGTACGAGGGACGCGGCGTCCGCGCGCTGCTGGTCGGTTTCAGCCTGGAGGACTCCGATCTGCCCCTGCACGTCGCGTTTCCGATCCTGATGGCCAACAGTCTCGCCTGGCTCGGGGGCGGCGCCGCCGACGCCCGCGCCGGCGATGCCGTGCAGGTGCCCGCAGCGGGCGCCGCGGAGGCGGCGCTCACGATGCCCGGCGGGCGCACCGTGCGGGTCCGGGCGGTGGACGGGATGTTCCTCCTGCCGCCGATTGCGCGTACCGGCCTGTACCGGCTCGCAACGGTCACGGGGTCCCGAACGCTCGCGGTCGGTCTCGGGTCCCCGCGCGCGGGCGTAATCAAGCCCGGGTCGCCGCCGACCGAGC
>JAPVSX010000264.1:0-7675 GCA_047519495.1 Armatimonadota bacterium | reverse complement strand
GTCATGGTCAGCATCACGGGAGCCGGCCTCAAGAACGTCGCCTTGGCGATCTCCCTCTCCATCTGGCCCCGGGTCGCCCGTGTCGTCCGCGGAGAGGTGCTCCGCGTCCGGGAGGTGGAGTTTGTGGAGGCGGCGCGCGCCCTGGGGGGGACGATCGCACGGATCCTGCGACGTCACATCTTTCCCAACGTCCTGGCGCCGCTGATCGTCGCCCTGACCTTCTACGTCGGGTCCGCCGTACTGGTGGAGGCCGCCTTGAGCTTTCTCGGGCTGGGCGTCCCTCCGCCCACCCCCACGTGGGGCAACATCGCGAACGATAGCCGGAAGTACCTGGTCGTCTCCCCCTGGGGGATGATGTTCAGCGGGGCGGCCGTCGGCTTCACGGTGCTGAGCCTCAACTTGATCGGCGATGGCCTTCGTGATTTCTTTGATCCCCGGCTGAGAAACCGGTAACACGATCGGGTTCGGCGCCGGGAGGAAGGGAGGAGACACGTGGAGTTCGGCATCCGCCTACCTCATTCCGGGCCCCTGGCCTCGCCCGAAGCGCTGCGGAACATCACCCGGCACGCTGAACAGCTCGGCTTCGCCGCCGTCCTCACGCACGACCACGTGCAATGGGGAATGGGAGACAAGTATCACTTCTACTGCGGGGGCCTGGAATTGGCCGACGCGCATCCCCGTCCCACCGACTTCTACGATGCGTTCTCCACCATGTGCTATCTGGCCGGGATGACGGAGCGGATCCGGTTTGTCTCCGGGGCCATCGTGCTCGCGTGGAGGCACCCGCTTATGCTGGCCCGCCTCGCCCTGACGCTGCAACATCTCTCGGGGGGTCGCTTCGTGCTGGGCGTGTGCGTCGGCAACGTCCCGCGCGACTTCGAGGTGCTCGGCGTCAGCTGGGACCGCCGGGCGGAGATCGCGGAGGAGCACCTGGAGGTGGTGGTGCGGGCGCTCAGGCAGGATGAGCCCCTGTCCTATGAAGGCGCGCACGTGCGGTTCGCCGATGCGGAGATGCGCCCGAAGGCGCCGGACCTGCCGATCTGGTACGGGGGCACAGCTCCGCGCGGGTTGGCGCGCGCGGCGCGATACTGCGAGGGGCTGCTCGTCGGCGGGCCCACCCCGGTCCTGGCCCAGCTGCGGTCCCGGGTCCTGGCGCTCCGCGAGCAGTACGGGCGGGGGGGGAGTCCGTTCACAATGGCCACGCTGGCCACGATCAGCATCGACAGAGACGGGGCCCGCGCCGAGGCGACGGCGGAGTACACCCTGCGGAAGCGGGAGCAGGCGGTCTGGCTTCGGAAGCAGCGCCAGACGTACGGCGAGCGGGACGCCGCGTTCGTGGGCACCCCGGACGCGATCGCGCGGAAACTGGAAACCCACGCCGCGGCCGGCGTCGACTTCGTCGGCCTGGGGTTTGTCGGCCCCTCTCTCGACGCCGTGCATGAACGCATCGCCCTGTTCGCGCGCGAGGTGATGCCGCGATTCAGTGGGATGCCCGCGCCGGCGGGCCAGAGGTGATCCGATGATGAAACCCACCCGGTTCGGCGTGATGCTCCCGATGTGGGACTACCAGGTGTACGACGAGGTGAGCTTTGAGCAGCTCGTCACGATGACCCAGACGGCCGCCCGCCTCGGGTACGACTACGTGTCGGTGGACGATCATCTGCAGCGCGGACAGGGCGGGCGCGTCTTCGAGAGCCTGACGACCCTCAGCGCGCTCGCCGCCCAAACGACTCGGATCCGTTTCCTCACGACCGTGCTGTGCTCGATGTACCGGGGCCCCGGCCTGGTGGCCAAGATGACGGCCGTGATCGATACGATCTCCGGCGGACGGCTGGAGCTGGGGATCGGCGCCGGGTGGAAAGAAGAGGAGGCGCGAGCGTACGGGATGCCCTGGGACGGGCCCATGGGGCGGTTGGATCGCCTCGAGGAGGCCTGCCAGGTGATCCTGGCGCTGTGGACGCAAGCGGAGGCCAACTTCACCGGCAAATACTTCAGCCTCACGAACGCGGTGTGCAATCCGCGTCCCGTCCAGCGCCCTCATCCGCCGCTTTGGATTGGGGGCTCGGGGGAGAAACGCACGCTGCGCATCGCCGCCCGGTTTGCCGATGGGGTGAACTTTGCCGGCCCCGGCATCGGGAGCGGCCCGCTCGAGCCCATCGAGTACTTCATCCAGAAGCGGGAGGTGCTGTTCAGACACTGCCGGGAAGTTGGGCGGGACCCGGCCGAGATCACCCTGTCCGGCGGCGTCAACGTGATGCTCTGGGGGCGCTCGCGGGCGGCGGTGGAAGCCCGCTTCGCGGCCCGGGCGGCCGAGAGCGGCCTCTCCGAGCCTGAGCGCCGGCGGATTTTGCGGAGCATGGAGTCCGGGGTCGCGACCCCCCGGGAGGCAGCGAGTCTGGTCGAACGCTACCTGGAGGCAGGGGCGACGTACGTGACGCTCGGACGCCCGACCCTTGAGGGCCTTCAGATCTTCGCCGAGGAAGTGATGCCCCAGTTCCGGTCTGCCGCGCCCGGAGCCCCGTCGGGGGACGCGGCGGGGCCGCAGGGCTAGGAGGAGACGAGCATGCGGAGTTGGGAGAAGGCCATTCCCGAGGCCGACCTCGAGGTGCATGCGGCGGCGGGATACGGGAAGCCGCTCGGGCTGGGGACGCGGCCGGCAGTCCTGGTCATCGACGTGAACTACAAGTTTCTCGGCCGGCGGCCCGAGCCGATTCTGCGTTCGGTGGCGCTGTGGCCGAAGAGCTCAGGGGAACGGGGATGGGCCGCCCTCCCCCATCTACGCCGGTTTCTTGCGCTCAGCCGGGCGGCGCATCTCCCGGTCTTCTATACGACCGGGCAGGCAGACCGCGTCCGAGGTCCGCAATTCCGGAAGAGCCGCCAGGACGGCGAGGCGCTCCCGCAGGCCGATGACCTGGCGATCGTGGGGGAAATCGCGCCGGCGCCGGATGACGTGGTGCTGGCCAAGGCCGGGCCGAGCGCGTTCTTCGGCACGACGCTGCTGCCGCACCTCGTCGAGCGCGGCGTGGACACCCTGCTGGTCGCCGGGTGCACGACCAGCGGGTGTGTCCGGGCGAGCACGGTGGACGCGGCCACGTACGGGTTTCGGGTCGGGATCGTGGAGGAGTGCGTGTTCGACCGGTTCGAGATCTCACACAACGTGGCCCTGTTCGATCTGAACGCCAAGTACGCGGATGTCATGACGCTCCGGGATGTGGAACGGTATTTCGGAGACCTGTCGAGGGAGGGAGGCGAGCGCGATGCCGCAGGCCGTTCTCGCGCGGTTTGACGAGACCGTCGAACGCACCTATCCCGACGGGATCTCCAAGGTGCGCGCGATCATCGGGGCCCGCACCGACCTGCCCCTCGGGAAGAACGTCCCCAGCCCGGTGCTCTTTTCGTTTGGGATCGCCACCGTGCATCCTGGGGGCGAAATCCCCAAGCACACCCACGCGGACCGTGAGGAGCTCTTCTTCATCCAGGCGGGCACGGGGATGCTAGAGGCTGGGGACGAGACACGGGAGGTCGGCCCCGGCACGGCGGTGTGGTTTCCGGTCGGCTGCGCGCACCGGCTGATGAATCCCAGCGCCGCACCCGTCAGCGTGATCTTCGCCGGCCTGACAAGGAGGACAGCCGAATGAACACGGCGCTTCGCGCTGCGGCGATCGCCGCGATCATCGTCCTGGGGAGCGTGGCGGCGACGGCCACCACCGCCTGGACCCAGGCGGACACGCGGCCCGACCTGCGGGTCCGCCTCCAATTCGCGAGCCCCGGGGGCATCTACGATCCGGCGCGGTGGCAGTACACGTCGGACTGGTTCGTGTACCCCGCCCTCTTCAACTGGCTGGTCCGGTGGAAGCCCGGCACGGGGGGCAACGTGCTGCAGCCCGATCTGGCGGAGCGCTGGACGGAGAGTCCCGACGGGCTGACGTACACCTTCTTCCTCCGCAAGGGGGTGCAGTTCCACCGCGGCTTTGGCGAGCTGACCGCGGACGACGTGGTCTTCTCGTTCCGGCGGCAGATGACGGATCCGAAGATGACCTTCTCCGAGGACCTGCGGCAGGTGGTCGCGCAGGTCGACGCCACCGATCGCTACACGGTCCGGGTCCGCCTCCGGCAGCCCAATGCGGCGTTCCTGCCGACGGTGGTGGCGTACCGTCCGGGGATCATCGTTTCAAAGCGGGCGGTGGAGCAGCTAGGCGACGGGTTTTCGAAGAATCCGGTCGGGACCGGGCCGTACGCGTTCGAGCGGCTGACGGGGGGCCGGCAGGTGGTCGTCGTGGCGAACGACCAGTACTTCCGGGGCCGCCCCCAGGCGAAGCGGATTACCTTCGAGCACATCCCGGACGAAGTGGTGGCGGCCGCGGCGCTCATCAAGGGGGAGTTCCAGGTCATCTGGACCCGGGGCAACCCCGAGGCGGTGGCGCTGCTGCGGAAAGCCCCGGGGATCACGCTGGAGTCGACCACCGTCTACGACTCGCTGCGGCACATCGCGATGAATCCGAGCTTCAAGCCCACGCAGGACGTGCGCGTCCGGCAGGCCCTCTCCCTTGCCGTCAACCGGCAGCAGATTTCAGCGGCGCAGCCGGGGCTCGAGCTGCCCACGGACATCCTGCGCCCGTCCCGGCTGTTCGGCGGAAGCGCGAACGTGACCCGCTACGCCTACAACCCCACCAAGGCAAAGCAGCTCCTTGCCGCGGCTGGCTACCCGAACGGATTCCGCGTGCGGATCATGTATCAGACGCGGTCGCCGGAGGACATCCTCGCCAGCATCGTGCAGGCGGACTGGCGGGCCGTTGGGGTCGACGCGAGCCTGGAGCCGGCGGAGCCGACGGCCGCGTTCGATCGGCGAAATCACTTCGACTTCGAGACGACGGTGACATCTGTCGGTCGTCCGGGAGATCCTGATCTGTTCTTCTCCGACCTCTTCCTGTCGACGTCGAGGCCGCCGGGGGGCTCCAACTACTTTGCCTACAGCGCGGTCGACAACCTGATCCTGGCCGCTCGGCGGGACCAAGATCCGGCGGCTCGCCAGAAGATCTACGACCAGGTCAATGCGAAGCTCATGGTCGACCTGCCGGTCATTCCGCTGTCGTTCCAGGTGTTCACGGCCGCCTGGCGCTCGCCCGTCGCCAGCATGATCAACGGCACGAACAACAACTTCTTGGCGGACACGATCAAGATCGGCCCGTAAGGACCGGCGCTCGCCCGGCGCGGTGCGTCGCGCACGCAGAGGCCCCCCAAGCGGTCGGCCGCACGGCAATCGATTGGCTCCGAAGGCTTGCACGGGGCGACATCCCGATGGGAGAGGCGGACAGCTCATGGCGCGGAAACACCCGCTCCACAAAGAGATCTACGCGTACTTCGAGTCGGATATGAACGGCCGCGCCCCCGGCAGCATCGCCATGCTCGAGCGCTACAGCCCCGGGGCGATGGAGGGCTTCTACCGCCTGCGGCGGGCGACGACGATCGAGAGCTCGCTGCCCAAGAAAGTGCGCGAGCTGATCATCGTCGCCGTCGAGGCTGCGCTCAAGCGGGATCCGACCGGACACGCGCGCATCGCCGTCGAGGCGGGCGCGAGCCCGCAGGAGATTCACGACGCCGTCGCGCTGGTGCTGTGGCTTGCGGGGATGCCGGCCTACCATCACGGCATGGTCGCCGTCGCGGCCGCAGAGCAGCACGCCACGCGCCGGAAGCGCGCGCGCGGCAAAGACAAGCGAAGGAGCGGGAGATGACCGAGGCGTCGGGATCCTATCCCGCACGCCCGGTCACGTTCATCTCGGCGGCGCCGCCGGGAGGCGGATGGCATCAGGTGTGCGTGAAGGCGGCTGCGGCGCTCCGGGCCGAGCGCCTGGTGCCGGTCGAGGTCGAGGTCGTGACCAACCCCGGCGGCCTCAAGGTGTTTGAAGAGGTCGTGGCCGGCCGCCGCGGCGACGGGCATACCCTGGTCGCGTTCTCGCCAGGGCTCACGGCGCAGATCCTGATGAAGGGGAGCCGGTACTCGTACGCGGACATCACGCCGGTCGCCTCCCTGAGCGCCGACTACGGCGCGCTCGCCGTCCCTGCGGAGTCGCCCATGGCCGACCTGGCCACGTTCGTGAAGGCGCTGCGCCGCCGGCCGGACGCCGTGGCGGTCGTCGGCGGACAGGGACCGGGCGCGATGCACGAAGCCATGGTCCGGGTCGTTGCGGCGACGGCGGGAGTCCCGGCGAAAGCGGCGCGCTACGTCGGCGCGGCGGGCATGGCCGCGGGGATCGCGGCGCTGCTCGCCGGAGACGCTCCCGTGGGCGCCTTCGGCGTGGCCGACGTGGCCGCCGAAGTGCGCAAGGGCAGCCTCCGGTTGCTGGCCGTGCTGGCGGAGCGCCGCCTTCCCGAGCCGTTCGAGAGCGTCCCCACAGGGATCGAGCAGGGGCTCGAGGCCGTCTTTCCGATGTGGCGCGGCTTCTTCGGTCCTCCCGAGATGCCGGACTCCGCGGTGCGCTTCTGGTCGGACACGTTCACGCGCCTGTCGACGACGCCGACGTGGGCCGCCCTGCTGGCGGAGAGCACGTGGTTTCCTTTCCTCCTCACCGGAAGCGCGTTCAGCACCTTTCTCAACGACGACACCCGGCGCTACGCGCGCGTCCTCGCCGCCTGAGGTGCCCCCCGCGATGGAACACGTCTACGATGCCCTCGTGATCTATCTCGCGACGTGAGGCAAGCTGCCTGGCAGCAAATTCCTACCTGGCTTTGACTTCGCGTGCGCCCGGGATGCTAAATTAAAATTAGGGGCGCCGAAGACCTCGGCGGTCAGGCGGACATGGTCCGCACGATCGTTCAAGACGACCGTGAGCCCGTTCGTTCAGAATCAAGACTATGGGCTATGACCAGTGAACACCGAAGGATGAGTCCGCACCCCGCCGCCCGCGCCGACAGCGGCCGCCGGGCAAGACTAACACGGATGAGCTTCCGGGTGCGGCCGCGGGGTCGCCGGTCCCTACGCTGCCTTCGCCGGGTCCGATGCCCGGGGCTATCGCCTTCATCGCAGCCTTCCGCCCGCACCCTCTGATGCGCGAACCGAGGTCTTTGATGAAAATGCACATGCGGTATCCAACGGAGAGCGACTAAGCGACGGTGTGGCCAAAATCTGTGAGGTGCCCGTTCGGGCCGTTGCCGCAATGATCAACGACGACTTCCTCCAGCGCGAGGCGCGGAACCGCCGCGAAGAATTCCGGCGGCAGGCTGAGCGTGACGCGATGGCCCGTGTCGCGGAAGAGGCGCGGGATCAGCAACGATCTTCGACGCGAACGACAATACGGCGACGATACAAGGAGACGGCGGTATGGCCAGATCTCTGGGGCGCGGGCTGTGGTGGGGCGTTCTTGCCTCTCTCAGTCTGCTGGGGAGCGTGTTCGGCTGGGTGACCCGCCTGGGTTCAGCCCGTAGCCCCGCAGCGCGTCCCGACGAGCTGCAAGAGCTCTGGAAGCGCTATGACGTCGTCGCGGCGCTTGCCGTGGGAGCAAGTGCGGTCGCCGTAGGACGCCCGGTCCTCTGGAGACTAGCCGTCGAGGGTCAGGCGGGGTCGCGGACGTCCTCGAGACCCTGCGCGCCGAGATCCGAAACACGATGACCCTCTGGCGCTGCGCCGCCCTCGATGAGTTATCGCGCGACCTGCTTTACGAAAAACCAGGCCGGACGC
>JAPVSX010000263.1:0-7080 GCA_047519495.1 Armatimonadota bacterium | reverse complement strand
GGTTGTACTCGTAGCCGCCCTTCTGAATCCAGAAGCCGCGCCTGCCCGTGTCCGCCGCGATCGCCACCACCATCGTGATGATGATCGCGAGCGCGCCGAGCGGGGTCAACAATCCGAGGCCGATGAGGAGACCGCCGCCGAACTCGCCGAGGCCCACCAGAACGGACCAGAACAGGCCGGGGCGGATCCCCAGGGTTTCCAAATATCGCGCGGTTCCGTCGATCCCGCCGCCGCCGAACCACCTGAACAGCTTCTGGCCCCCGTGCAGGAGGAACGTGAGGCCCAGCCATACGCGGACGAGGAGCAGCGCCAGATTCAGCGTCGTCATCGTGATCCTCCCAACGGCAGGCGCGCCTCCATCACCGCCACCTCGCTCCAGGTCGAGGGCGCCGTAAAGCCCGCCTTCTCCAGGGCGCCCACCAGCCGCCGGTCCCGTCCCGCGTCGATCCAGACCTCCCGGACGCCGCGCCGCGCCGCGCGCCGCGCGATCTCGCGGGCGAGCCCGGCCGCCGCACGCGGCGGCCCGCCCAGCGCGACGATCCACCATCCCCGCCGCGGGGCGAGGCCGATCCCCCGGCGGTCCACCAGGCACACCGCCGGACCGGCGCGGTACGCGTCCCCGCGGCGGACGTACCGCGCACTGCCGGCCCGCGTCAGCGCCGTGTAGAAGTCGCCGCCAAGCACGAGATACCCGTTGTGGGCGAGCCCGGGCTCGCGCCGGAGCCGGCGCCAGAGCGCGCCGGCCTTCCGCACCCGCTCGACTGGGACCTTGCCGTGCAGCCCCGCTACGCCACCGCGCCCCGGCGCCGGCGGAAACGGCTGCCCCCACCATCCGCGGCGCACCGAACGGGCGGCGAGCCGGAACCCGCTCTTCACCATCATGCGCAGCGACGGCCGGTTGCCGGCCAGCACGGCGACGCGGGCGACCCGCGCGCCGCGCCGGTAGAGCACGTCCGGCCAGTGCCGGGTGATCGCGAGGCCGATCCCATGGCCCTGCCACGCCGGATCGACACGGATCCCCTGACCCCACGCTTCGCGGGGCGTCACCAGGCGGGCGCGCGAGACCGCGATAATGCGGCCGTCCGCCTCCGCCACGAGCGTGTACGACCGGGGATCCCGCACCCACCGCGGAAACATCCGCGGCACGTAGTCACGCGTTCGGACCCGCCCGCTGATCCGGCGGATCCCCCGGAGGTCTGCGAGGGAGGCGCGCCGGAGCCGGATCTCAGGCGTCCGGGGTCTCATCGCGCGCAGCGATCGGCGCGATCGCCGAGACCCGGTCACCCTCGTCGAGCCGCTTGAGCCGCACCCCCTGCGCCGCGCGGCCCTGCGTGGAGATCTCCTTCACCGACAGCCGGCTGACGATCCCGCGCGCGGTGACGATGAGGATCTCGTCCTCGTCCTGGACCGTGCGGACGGCGACGACGTCGCCGGTCTTCGGCGTGAGCCGGATGTTCTTGACCCCCGAGCCGCCCCGGCTCGTCAGCCGGTACTGGCTGAGGGGCGTCCGCTTGCCGAGGCCGTGCTCGGTGACGACGAGCAGCTCGCGCCCCTGGCCGCTCTCGGCCATCCCGACGACCGCGTCGTCCTTGCGGAGGCGCATGCCGATCACCCCGCGCGCGGCGCGGCCCATCTCGCGCACGGCTGCCTCCTTGAACCGGATCGCCTGGCCGCGCCGGGACGCGAGAATGATCTCCTGCCTGCCGTCGGTCAGGCGGACGCCGATGAGCTCATCGCCCCGATCGAGCGTGATCGCGGCGATCCCGGCCCGCTTGGCGTTGAGGAACTCCATCAGGCCGGTCTTCTTCACGTGCCCGCGCGCGGTGGCGAAGAAGAGGAAGCCGGCGTCCTCGAACGACCGGATCGGAATGATCGCATTGATCCGTTCGGCCTGGGCGAGGTTGAACAGGTTGGCCAGGCTGGTCCCCTTCGCCGTGCGGCCGGCCTCCGGCACGTCGTACGCCTTGATCCGGAAGACTTTCCCGCGGTTCGAGAAGAACAGCAGGAACGCGTGGTTGGTCGTCACGGCGGCATGCTCGACGTAGTCCTCTTCCTTGGTCTCCATCCCCATGACCCCCCGGCCGCCGCGGCTCTGCCGGCGGTAGGTATCGAGCAGCAGCCGCTTGATGTAGCCGTTGTGGGTGAGGGTGATCACGACGTCGGCGTCGGGGATCAGGTCCTCTTCCTCGAGCCCGGCGTCCTTGCCGGTGATCCGGGTGCGCCGCGGGTCGCCGAACCGCTGCTTGACGTCCTGGAGCTCCGTCTTGACGATGGCGAGAACCTTGGGCTCGCTGCGCAGGACGTCCTCGTAGAACGAGATCGCCTTGATCAACTCTTTGTACTCCGCGTCGAGCTTCTCGCGCTCGAGCTCGGTGAGCCGCTGCAGGCGCATCTCGAGGATCGCGTCGGCCTGGAGCTCGCTCAGCTTGAACGTCTTCATCAACCCCGCCCGGGCCGCCGGCACGTCCGTCGCCTTCCGGATCAGCGCGATGACCTCGTCGAGGAACTTGACCGCGATCTTGAGCCCCTCCAGGATGTGAGCCCGCGCCTTCGCCTTCTTGAGCTCGAACTCGGTCCGGCGGGTGACGACCACCTTCCGGTGGGAGAGGTAGTGGGTGAGCATCTGCTTGAGCGTCAGCACGCGGGGCACGCCGTCCACAAGGGCCAGCATGATCGCCCCGAACGTCGTCTGCATCTGCGTGTGCTTGAACAGCTGGTTCTGGATGATCTGAGGGTTCACGTCGCGGCGGAGCTCGATCACGATGCGCATGCCCCGGCGGTCGCTCTCGTCGCGCAGGTCGCTGACGCCGTTGAGCTTCTTCTCCCGCACGAGCTGCGCGATCCGCTCGATCAGGGCCGCCTTGTTGACCATGTACGGCAGCTCCGTGACGATGATCGCCACCCGGCCGCCGCGAATCTCCTCGATCGTGGCCCTGGCGCGGACGATGATGCTGCCGCGCCCCTCGAGGTAGGCCGCCCGAATCCCGTCCCGGCCGAGGATCTGGCCGCCGGTCGGAAAGTCCGGCCCCTTGACGATCTTGAGGAGGGCCTCCGCATCCACGTCGGGATCGTCGATCAGGGCGGTGACCGCGTCCACGAGCTCGCCGAGGTTGTGGGGCGGGATGTTGGTCGCCATGCCCACCGCGATCCCGGCCGCGCCGTTCATCAGGAGGTTGGGCACCCGGCTCGGCAGGACGACCGGCTGCTGCAGGGTCTGGTCGAAGTTGGGCTCGAAGGGGACGGTCTCCTTGTCGATATCCGCGAGGAGCTCCATCGCGATCCGCGAGAGGCGGGCCTCAGTATAACGCATCGCCCCCGGCGGGTCGCCGTCCACGCTGCCGAAGTTGCCCTGACCGTCGATCAGCGGGTACCGGAAGCTGAAGTCCTGCGCCATCCGGACGAGGGCCTCGTACACGGGGACATCCCCATGCGGGTGGTACCGGCCCATCACGTCGCCGACGACGCGCGCGCACTTCTTGTAGGGGCGGTCCGGCCCCAGGCCCATCTCGGAGGCGCCGTACAGGATCCGGCGCTGCACGGGCTTGAGGCCGTCGCGGACGTCGGGCAGGGCCCGGCTGACGATGACCGACATGGCGTAGTCGAGGTACGACGTCCGCATCTCTCGGTCGATCGGCTGCGCGATAATGGTCTCTTCGGTCGCCATCTGTCTCCTCAGAAAATGATAGACTCAGACATCCCCAACATCCTTTACTGCGTCTGCCTCAGGGCGTGGAGAGGACACCACGCATAGCCTGACGCACATGAGAGCGCGCGTGACCGGCGCACTCGACCCGCGCTCTTTTAGATATCGAGGTTGCGGACTTCCTTTGCGTACTTCTGGATGAACTGCCGGCGCGGCTCGACCTCGTCGCCCATGAGCGTCTTGAACAGCTCATCGACGTCGTTCGCGCCGTTCGTCTCGCTGCGGTCGAGCTCCACCTGGAGCAGCGTCCGGTTGGCCGGGTTCATCGTCGTCTCCCAGAGCTGCTCCGGGTTCATCTCGGCGAGGCCCTTGTACCGCTGGATCTCGTACGCCACGTTCTGCTTGGCCAGGTCGGCGGTGATCTCGTCCCGCTCGCCGTCGGAGTACGCGTAGTACGATTTCTTGCCGGCCTTCACCAGATAGAGAGGCGGCTGGGCGATGAACACCTTGCCGCGCTCGATCAGCTCCGGCATGTACCGGTAGAGGAACGTGAGCAGCAGCGTGCGGATGTGCGCGCCGTCCACGTCCGCGTCGGCCATGAGGATCACGCGGTCGTAGCGGCGCTTGTCGATGTTGAACTCCTTGTCGATGCCGGTCCCGAGGGCGGTGATCAGGGCGCGGATCTCCTCGTGGCCGAGCATCTTGTCCTGCCGCGCCTTCTCGACATTGAGGATCTTGCCCTGGATCGGCAGGATCGCCTGGAACTGGCGGTCCCGGCCCGCCTTGGCGCTGCCGCCGGCCGACTCGCCCTCCACGACGAAGATCTCGCACTTCGTCGGGTCCTTCTCGGCGCAGTCGGCGAGCTTGCCCGGGAGCGTGCTGACGTCGAGCGCGTTCTTCCGGCGGACCAGGTCGCGCGCCTGCCGCGCCGCCTCCCGCGCGCGGGCGGCCTGAACCGCCTTGGCGACGATCTTCTTCGCATCGCCCGGGTGCGTCTCGAAGTACTCCGCGAGCTCCTCACCCACGACCGACTCGACCAGGCCCTTGACCTCGGGGTTCCCGAGCTTCGTCTTCGTCTGTCCTTCGAACTGCGGCTCGGGGAGCTTGATCGAGACCACGGCCGTCAAGCCCTCGCGGACGTCCTCACCCTGAAGGCTCAGGTCCCCGTTCTTGAGGAGCGCCTGGCGTCGCGCGTAGTCGTTGATGCTGCGCGTGAGGGCGGAGCGGAACCCGACGAGATGCGTCCCCCCCTCGATCGTGTTGATCGTGTTGACGTAGGTGAAGACGTGCTCGAGGTACCCCGTGTTGTACTGGATCGCGGCGTCGACCTCGACGCCGTCGCGGGCGCGGTGGACCGTGATCACGTCGCCGAGCGCGCCCTTGTTCTTGTTCTGGGCCTTGACGAGTTCGGCGATCCCGCCCTTGTGCGCGAACTCCTGCTTCTCTCCTGTGCGCTCGTCCAGGAGGAGGAGCACGACGCCGGAGTTCAGGTAGGCGAGCTCGTCCAGCCGCTCGGCCAGGATCCTGGCGTCGAACTCCCGCTCGACGAAGACCGTGGGATCCGGCTTGAACGAAACCGTCGTGCCGGTGCGGTCGGCCTTGCCGGCCGTCCGAAGCGGGGTCGCCCGTAGTCCTCGCTCGAACCGCTGGGTGTAGCGCTTCCCGTCACGCTGGACCTCGACCTCGAGCCACTCCGAGAGGGCGTTCACGACGGAGACGCCGACGCCGTGGAGGCCGCCGGAGATCTTGTAGCCGCCCCCGCCGAACTTCCCGCCGGCATGGAGCATCGTCATGACGACCTCGACCCCAGGCTTGCCGACCTTGGGGACGTTGTCGACCGGGATCCCGCGGCCGTCGTCGGTCACGGTGATCGTATTGTCCTTGTGGATGACGACGTCGATATGCCGGGCAAAGCCGGCCAGCGCCTCGTCGACGCTGTTGTCAACGACCTCAAAGACGAGGTGATGCAGTCCGCGGCTGCCGGTACTGCCGACGTACATGCCCGGGCGCCTGCGGACGCCTTCGAGGCCCTCGAGGACCTGGATCTGCTGTGCATCGTAGGTGGTGTGATCCATGCCGCGTCTGCCCTCCGATTTGTGCTGCAACCCCACCAAACAGGGCCTGGCTGGCGCCGCGCCCTTTGTAAAGTTTCTTCAATATATATTACCAGGATGAATCGGCCCGGTCAATTGGCTGAAACCAGCGCCACGACTGGGTTTCAGCCATCAGCACCGAGGCCCCACTGCACGTGCGTTACCCGGCGGACGAGCGTGAGAGACGAAATCGCGGAAGTGTACACGCCGCCGGTCGTAACGATGATTGATTTACGGTCGCCGCTGGCGGTTTCAGCCCGCATGCGGCCGTGGGAACGTGCCAAGTCCATAAATCGCTGATTATCCTCATTTCCTTCGATCAGCCTTGCGTCGAAGATGCCGATGATCTCCTGGATTGGGACCACGACCTCGCCGCCCAGGTGGACGTACATGGAATCCCCTTTCTGGGCGAATCGCCCGTGGAGACATTCCCTCTATCGACGCCCGGCGCCTCCGGTATCGCCCGGGTCGGTCGCGCTGCCGAGCGGGCGCATGACGATCTGGATCTCGTCGATCGCGTGGCCGCCGGCCTTTTGGTTGAGCACCTCGATCAGCGCGTCCCGGCGCAACCCCAATTCGTACAAGAGGGCCGGGAGATCGGTGGCGACCACAAGGACGCTCCCGCGGACGCCGAGCGCCCGCGCGTGCCGGGCGTGCGAGGGGCCGACGACCTCGGGCCACGCGCTCAGCACGGCCGCCTGCCGGGCGCGCCTCGGACCCAAAAGGGAGGACAGCGCATCGGTGAGCAGCCCTTTAAGCGCGAACATCCGAACCCTCCGCGAGCGTGCCGGCCCGGACCCAGAGCACACGCACCGGCGCGCCGCCAGCCGGTGGGGACCCAGTATGAGTCAGCAGCACCTGGGGGCCCGCCACCTCGTGCAGCAGAAACGCCTGGCGCGACCGGTCGAGATCGGCGAGCACGTCGTCGAGCAGCAGGACCGGCCACTCGCCGAGCTCCTCGCGGAGCATCTCGGCCTCGGCCAGCCGCAGGCTCATGGCGGCCGTATGCTGCTGGCCGCGCGAGCCGAACATCCGGAGGTCGATGCCGTTGACGGCGAGCCGGAGGTCGTCACGGTGCGGGCCCACGAGGCTCGTGCCGCGGCGCAGCTCTTCACCCCGCCGCGCGGCGAGCGCCGACCGGAGTGCGGCGCGCTCCTCGCCCAGGCCGGCGGAGCACACGTACGCAATGTCCAGCTCCTCACCACCTCCTGCGATGCGTGCGTGCCGGGCCCTCGCCCTCCGGGCGAGGGCATCCACGAACCGCCGGCGGCGCTCAACGAGCGCCGCCCCAAGCTCGACGAGTTGCTCGTCCCACGGGACGAGCTCGGCCGCCGGAACCGCCTC
>JAPVSX010000262.1:0-4933 GCA_047519495.1 Armatimonadota bacterium | reverse complement strand
GTGCCGACAGCAGAGGTGGGCGCGAGTCACACCACTCCGGGCCGGTCATGCGCGGCAGGCCCGAGGGGAGACACCGGAGAACTCTGCCGATGTGATGACGATTCGGCCCCTGCGCTCCGCCGACGTGGATGCCTGCGCCGCGCTGATGGTGGCGATCCCGCTTTGGGCGACGGAGTACCGGGTGACGCTGGATGCCGCGCGGGCCGCGTTCGCCGGTACCCTCGACGGATCGTGCGAGGTGCGTGTGGCGGAGGATGCCGGCCGCATCGTCGGGTTCGTCGAGTACCTCCTGCGGGGGACCTTTGGTCACAGCGGGTACGTGTGGGCGATCGGCGTGGCGCCGGAAGCGCAGGGCCGGGGCGTCGGCGCCCGCCTGATGGACGCCGCTGAGGCGGAAATCTTTCGCCGCGGCCCTAATGTCTTCTTGCTGGTCGCCGCGTTCAACTCCGGTGCGCAGCGGTTCTACGAGCGCCGGGGCTACCGGCGGATCGGGGAGATCCCCGACTACGCCCGGAAGGGCATCACCGAAATCCTGTACCGTAAGACCCTCGGCCCCATTCAGGCCGGGGAATGATGAGGAGGTGTGCGATGCACGTCAAACGCCTGCTGTTCTGTCTCCTCGCGCTGCTCGCCGCCGTCCCGCTCGCCGCCGGCATCCCCTTTGCGGCGCGGACGAACGCGGCCGCGGACGTCTTGGCTTACGCCGCAGGCCCGCGGCCGACCCTCACGATCGGCGTCGACCAGGAGGTCGTGGGGCTGGACCCCAACAAGGTCACGGCGTTCTCCTCGTTCCGGCGGCTCGACCTGCTGTACAACAAGCTGGTCGCGTACGACGCCGGGCTGCATGTCGTCGGCGACCTGGCCCAGTCGTGGGACAACCCTGACACGCGGACGTACGTGTTCCACCTGCGCAAGGGCGTCCAGTTCCACGACGGCGCGGAGCTGACGTCCGACGACGTCGTGTTCACGATCGAGCGAATCCTGGACCCCAAGACCGCCTCCCCCGGCCGGTCGTACCTGGACGCGGTGGACAGCGTGACGGCGCCCGACCGGTACACGGTGCGCCTGCACCTCCGGTACCCGCTCGCCTCGATCCTCTCCGGCCTGGCGTCCGGCAACGCGGCGATCGTCGAGAAGGCGGCCGTGCTCAAGGCGGGCGATCTCCAGAAGACCGAGGCCGGGACCGGACCGTTCATGCTGGCGGAGTGGGTCCCGGACAACTTCATGCGCCTGACGAAGAACCCCCACTACTTCAAGCGGGGCCTGCCCAGGGTGGACGAGGTCGTGTTCCGGGTGATCCCCGAGCAGGCATCGCTGCTCGCGGGCGTCCGAACCCGCAGCCTCGACATGGCGACGATCTCCGACGGCAGCGTGGCGAAGCAGGCGATGGGCGACAAAAACCTCGACGTGGAGCAGGCGCCGAGCCTGAACCTCCGGATCTTCTCGTTCAACACGACCCGGGCGCCGTTTGTGGATGCGCGCGTGCGGGACGCGATCGCGTACGCGATCGACCGGCAGGCGATCGTGAACGCGGCCGAGTTCGGGATGGGGGTCGTGAGCGGACCGATCCCGGCCCCCGCCGCGGTGTGGGCGCTGCCGGTCCGGGACATCCCCGAGTACCGCACCGATCCGGCCAGGGCCCGGCAGATGCTGCAGGAGGCCGGGGCCGCGGGCGCCTCGTTCAAGATCGTCGCGTCGCCGACGTACGAGGGCGGCCTGGCGGTTGCGCAGGTGATCCAGAGCCAGCTCCGGGGGGTCGGGCTCAACCCGACGATCGAAAACATCGAGTGGGGGACGTACATCGACCGCTGGGTGAAGAGGGACTTCGATACGATGGTCGAGCTCCGGGGCGGCGACCCCGATCCGGACCGGTTCTTGTACCGAACGTTCTACTCGACCGGCGCGGTGAACAACTTCCTGTTCAAGGACTCGGTGGTCGACCGGCTCCTCGACCGCGGGCGCGTCCACCTGACGGTGGCCGAGCGCAGGCCGATCTACAACGAACTGGAGCGCGCGCTGGTGAAGGCCGCCCCGGCGGTGTTCCTGTACACCCCGATGGAGACGCAGGTGCTCCAGCGCTACGTGAAGGGCTTCCGCATCATCCCCACGGGCGCGCTCAACTACCTGGAGGAGACTTCGATCGAGCGTTGACGGCATCATCCGCCGAATTGTCGCGCTGAGGCGATGCGGCGCGGTCAGCCGCCGCCCCCGGAGGGCGTAGCCGCTTGACCGCGTTCCTCGCCGGCCGCCTCCTGACGCTCCTCCCCGTCCTGTGGGGGGTGTCGGTCGTCGTCTTCCTGCTGGTCCACCTGCTGCCGGGCACCGCGATCCAGATGTTTCTCGGCACCCAGGTCGAGATGACGCCGGCGCAGATGGAGGAGCTGCGGCGGCTATTCGGGCTCAACAAATCCCTCCCGCTGCAGTACGTCGACTGGATCACGCGCGTCCTGCGCGGGGACTTCGGGGTGTCGCTCCGGACGAGCCGGCCCGTGCTTCCGGAGATCCTGGCCCGCCTGCCGATCAGCGTGGAGATCACGGTGCTCGCGCTCGTCCTCGGGCTGGTGATCGCGCTCCCCGTGGGAATCGCGTCGGCGCTTCGCCGGGGCACCGTGAGCGACGCCGCGATCCGGGTCGCCGGGTTGGTGGGCCTGAGCATCCCCAACTTCTGGCTCGCATCGATGCTCCTCTTGACGCTGAGCAACCTTCCCGTCGCCTCGATCGGCATCTATGTGGGGTTCTTTGCCGATCCGGTGAGGAATCTCACGGTGATGGCGCTCCCGGCGTTCTCCCTCGGCATCGCGCTCGCCGCGGTGGTCATGCGATTCGTCCGGTCTTCGCTGCTCGAGGTGCTCGGGCAGGAGTACGTGCGGACGGCCCGGGCGAAGGGACTCCGCGAGCGCCTCGTCATCAACCGCCACGCGCTGCGGAACGCCCTCATCCCGGTGATCACCGTCATCGGCTTCCAGGCGGGCTACCTGCTCGGCGGCACCGTTGTCATCGAAGAGGTGTTCGCGCTTCCGGGGATGGGCCGGCTGGCGCTGAACGCGATCAGCCAGCGGGACTACCCGGTCGTCCAGGGGATCGTGCTCCTCATCGCCTGCCTGTTCGTGTTGACCAATCTTGCCGTGGATGTCCTCTACGCGCTCGTGGACCCCAGGATCCGGTACGGATGACGCCGGCTCCGATCCCGGCCCTGCAGGCGGTGGCGCGCGCTCGGCGGCAACCGAGGGAGGCGAAGCCGCGGGCGACGTTTGCGTCACGGATGTGGCGGACGCCCGTCGCGGTGGCCGGAGTGGTGACCGTCGGCGCGTACGTCGCGGCCGCGGTGTTCGCACCGGCGCTCTCGCCTGCCGATCCCCTGCGGATGCAGCCCCAGGCGCTGCTGGCTCCGCCGGGCGCCGGGCATCTGTTCGGCACCGACCAGTTCGGCCGGGATATGCTCGCCCGGATGCTGTACGGCTCGCGCACGTCGCTCCTGGTCGCGTTTGCCTCCGTCGCGCTCGCGCTCGCGGTCGGAGGAATCGCGGGGGTGCTCAGCGGATACTACGGGGGTGCGCTGGACAACGTGCTGATGCGCGCGATGGACGTGATCTTCGCGTTCCCCGCGGTGCTGCTGGCGATCGCGATCATGGCCGTGGCCGGCACCGCCCCGAGCACGATCGTGCTGGCGATCGGGATCGTGTACACGCCGCAGTTCGCCCGGGTGGCCCGGGCGAGCGTCCTGGAGACCCGCGGTCTCGAGTACATTGAGGCGGCACGCGCCTCGGGGGCGGGCGCGCGCCGGATCTTGTCCCGCCATGTGCTGCCGAACATCTCCGCCCCGCTGATCGTGCAGACGTCGCTCAGCCTGTCCTTCGCCATCCTCACCGAGTCCGCCCTGAGCTTCCTCGGGCTCGGCACGCAGCCGCCGACCCCGTCGTGGGGAAACATGCTCGCGGAGGCCCGGCGGTTCATGGTCACGGCGCCCTGGACCGCGGTGTTCCCGGGGGCCGCGATCGCGCTGATCGTCCTGGGGTTCAACCTCCTGGGCGACGGGCTGCGCGACCTCCTCGACCCGCGGCTCCGCCTGTGAGCGCCCCGGAGATGCGCGTCCCGCGCGAGCCGGGGACCGAAGCGGTCAACGAGCGGACCCGGGACCTGGACCTCCGTCCGGCGCTCGAGCAGGCCCGGTTGATGAACGAAGAGGACCGGCGCGTGCCCGACGCGGTCGCCGCGGTGCTCCCGCAGGTCGCCCTGGCCGCGACCCGGATCGCGGACGCGTTCCGCCGCGGGGGCCGCCTCGTGTACGTCGGGGCCGGCACCAGCGGGCGGATCGCCGCGCTCGACGCGGCGGAGTGCCCGCCGACGTTCGGCACGCCTCCGGAGCAGGTGCAGGCCGTGCTCGCGGGCGGACCCGCGGCGCTGCGCCAGGCCGTCGAGGGCGCCGAGGACGACGCGGCGGCCGGCGGGCGCGAGATGGACGCGCGCGCGGTCGGTCCGGACGACGTGGTCGTCGGGACCGCGGCGAGCGGCGAGACGCCGTTCGTGCTGGGCGCCGTCCGGCGGGCGCGGGCGCGGGGGACCTTCACGATCGGCCTCGCCTGCGCGCCGGCCTCGTCGCTCGAGGCGGCGTGCGACCTGGCGATCGTCCCGGTCACGGGGCCCGAGGTGATCGCCGGGAGCACGCGCCTCAAGGCCGGGACGGCGCAGAAGCTCGTGTTGAACATGCTGAGCACGCTGGCGATGGTGCAGATCGGGAAAGTCTACGGCAACCTCATGGTCGACGTCCAGGCGACGAACGCGAAGCTGCGGCGCCGCGCGGTGCGGATCGTCGCCGCGGCCACCGGTCGGGACGAGGCCGCCGCCGCGGACGCGCTCGCCGGCGCGGGCGGCCGCGCGCCGGTCGCGATCGTCATGCTCGCCCGCGGCGTCCCGGCGGAGGAGGCCGCCCGCC
>JAPVSX010000261.1:0-5661 GCA_047519495.1 Armatimonadota bacterium | reverse complement strand
GGGGAAAACGGCTGTGCCCCGCAGAGTGACCGCCCGAGACTCCCCAGGGATCGCACAGGACAGACGGTCAGGTCCTCGACGATCGACGCCTCCGGCCCGTTCGCCTCCGGCACCACAAGACCCCGAGGCGCCCAGTGCCGGGATGCGATCGCGATGCTGAGCACGCCGACGACCGGTCGCACCGTGCCGTCGAGCGACAACTCCCCCACGATCAGGTAGCCATCGAGCGCCGCCTGCGGCACCTGCTCGGTCGCGGCCAGGATGCCAAGCGCGATCGGGAGGTCGAACGCCGGCCCCTCTTTTCGGGTATCAGCCGGCGCGAGGTTGACCGTGATGCGACGCGGAGGCATCTCATAGCCCGCGTTCCGAATCGCGGCCCGCACCCGCTCCCGGGCCTCCCGCACCGCCGCGTCCGGAAGCCCCACGACCGCGAACACGGGGATTCCCGGGCTGACGTCGACTTCCACGTCGACCGCGACGGCATCCAGCCCAACGACCGTCGCGCTCTGCACTCGGGCCAGCATCGCGTCACCGGGAAGTATTATAGATGTATATATAGCTAGATGTCTACCCCATACACGCTCTCTCGATACCAAGGCCGGTGACGTATGGAGGTGACGACCTAACCCCAGCGCGCGCTTCGGCCTAAGCGTGCGTGGGGCTCGTCCGTGATGAGGCGGCCGTCCATGACGGCGAGCGGCTCGCCAGTATTTGGCCGGAACAGGAGGATCATGGCGAGGTTAGGCCGGGTTGCTGCTCATACACCAGTGGCCTCTTGCAGCAGCGTCGTGACCGTGTCCCACATGGCGGCATTCATTTGTTCGTAGACCCAAAGGTTACAGACCACATCAAGCGCGCGGCACGCCGTGAGGAATGCCAGAGTATCCGACGCGCTTCCCATCTCGTGCGATCCGATGCCCGTCAAGATGACGCCCTTCCCCAGAGCGCGAAATTCCCCGAACGACCGTTGCGCCCAACGCGCCTGTGGGGTCTGGTACACTTGGGGCATCCACCCATCGCAAACCGCAGTAAATCGATCAAATGGAAATTCTTGGTGCAAAGTGAGCGTGCTATAAGAGCTCGCGTACACTGGTCCCGTGGGGTACCCGCGCCGAAGCGCGGTCATGAGCGGCACCACCGACGGATCGTCCTTCAACCACTCGCGTTCGACGTCGATCACCACACCATTCGCCCCGAGGGCTGTAGCGCGTTTCCCAAGCAGCTCGCCCTGGACGGCCGGATCCGCAAATCTCGAGTCGCGGACATATCCCCAGACCCAGACATGGACGCCCCGGCTCTTGGCATAGGCGGTAGAGGGCCCGAGGGCATCACCGTTGAAGAGTGTTGTTCCGTCCGTGACTTTGAGCACCCAGTGCCCCACCCCTGCAGCGGCCATCCTCTCCACCCTCGGAATCCACCATTCTGGCCGATGGAACGGGACGTTCCAGTCCCACATCCCCACCGAGAACACCGCTGACACCCCCTCTGGAAGAGCGGCCGTTCCTGGTTTTGGGCCACTCCCCTCCCCTGAACGAGGCTGTCGATCCTCTACTCCCAGGCGCCGGCCGCGACGAGCGCGCGCGCGTCCCGCGGACGGTAGCCCACAGGCCAGCTGACGTCGAGGCGCTCCCAGATGCGGCCAGCGTCTGCCGACCGGAAGAGCTCGCCGTCGCGCGTGGCGGCGTAAAAGACCCCGGGCTCCGCCGGGGTTGCGGCCAGCTCGTATGCGCGCGTCCCGCGCGGGTCGGGGAGGCCGTCCCGCACCTCCTGCCAGGCCTGCCCAGCGGTCCGCCGATAGAGAACGGACTCGGCGCTCTCCGCGTCGTGCGCCTCAAACGGCCCGGCGGCCGCGGAGACGACGATCGTCTCCGGATCTCCCGGATCAACCGCGAGGCTCCACAGGTACCGGTGCCGCAGGCCCGTGTCCGCGCGCCGCCAGGTGGCGCCGGCATCACGGCTCTCCGCGTAGCCGCCGCCTGCGGCCTCGTACACCCGCCCGGGCGCCAGGGGATGCGCGCCCAGCGTGTGCGCGTCGGGCTGCGCTCCCGGCTTGCGGTCCTCCCACGTCACGCCGGCGTCCAGGCTCCGCATCACACCGCCGAGCTCGATCGCGACGAACAGCCGCTCGGGCACGACGGGATCGGGCATGATCCAGCGGACGTGGTGCGTCCACGGGCGAGGCGGGAAGCTCCAGGTCGAAGCCGACGGGAGCGACCGGAGGGCGCTGCGCTCCCGCCACGTCGCGCCTCTATCCTCGGAGCGGAACAGCGCGCTCGGCTCGGTCCCTGCCCAGACGACGCCCGCCTCCCCGGCGCGCTCTGCGGCGCTCACGGCGACCGACATGATCTCACCGTACGAGATGCCCTCCCCCACCGGCCGCCAGGACCGGCCGCCATCCTCGCTGCGCCACGCGCCGCGCCCGAAGGTGCCGCAGTAAACGCGCTCGGGGCGGAGCGGGTCCGCGGCGGCGCACTGGGTCGGCATCCCCACGAGCTCGAGCGCCGCCTCCCAGCATCCTCGCCGAGCCCGGATCACGGCGAGCGCGTCGCCGGTCGCGAGATAGAGGCAGGTCATGCCGGCGCCTCAACCTCCTTCCGCCGCGGCGGATCGGCTCCGGCGCGCGTGCAGGTCATCGCGGCGACCCGGTTGGCGTAGCGGAGCGCCGCCGCCAGATCGTCCGGCGAGAGGCGCCGCAGCCCGTCCCGCGTCAGGCGGCCCCGGTGATGCAGCCAGGCCAGCAGGCCCGCCGTGAAGGCGTCGCCCGCGCCCACCGTGTCCACCACATCGACAGACGCGCCGGGCACACGAATCGTTCCCGCCGCCCCGAGCGCCAGGGCTCCCTCGGGACCCAGGGTCACGACCACGAGCGCCGGTCCCATCGCCTTCCACCGCATCGCCGCATGCTCGGCCGCCTCGCCCGAGCAAAGCCAGGTGAGGTCGGCGCGGCTCACTTTGACCACGTCCGCGCGCGCGATCAACTCCAGGAGTCTCCGGCGGTGTGCGGCCGGATCGGGGATCAGACCTGGGCGGATGTTGGGATCGAGGGAGATCAGCCGTCCGCCGTGCTCCCGGTGCAGGAGGCTGCACAACGTCGACGCGCCGGGCTCGAGCACGAGCGAGAGCGACCCGAAGTGCAGCGCCGCGACGTCCGGGGGAAAGGCCGGGGGAAGGTGCTCCGGAAGCAGGTGCCGGTCGGCCGCACCTTCACCGTAGAACGAGAACTCGGGCTCGCCGCCGCCCGCGGCGTGGACGAACGCAAGGGTGGTCGGCTCGCGACCGGCCCGGAGGTAGCGGAGATCGACTCCGCTGGCCGCGAGGTGGCCGCGCAGCCGCCGCCCGAAGGCGTCGTGGGAGATCCGGCCGAGGAAGGCGGCCGGGACCTCGAGGCGCGCGAGCCCGATCGCGACGTTGTAGGGGGACCCACCCGGGCGCGGCAGATACCCCTCGGCATCTCCGCATCGGGCCGGGGTGAAATCGACGAGGGCTTCGCCGCAGATGACGATCATGGGCGCGGTGCAGTTCTCAAGCGGCCGCCGGGCTCAGCCCGTCTCCGCGCCCCGCCTCAACGCTCATGACCCGCATGCTCCCGTCACCTCCATGATTCCATCACGCACATGACGGCGGTCCTGGCGTCCCTGCAGAGCTGACACGCACACCGGAAGAGGAATGATCCGGGTGTGCGCGAAAGTCTATCTGCGCTTCCCGTGAGCCGTGAAACGCGCCGCCTCGTCAGGATTCCACAGGGTCTCCCCGGAGGGAGGAGAACGTCGGATGGAACCTTGGAAAAACGATAACCTCTGGTTCGTCAGCCCGTACAACTACGCGTCAGCGGTCCGAGCGGGCCTGCATTTTGCGCCCCGCATCGAGCTTCACGATATCACGCTCAGAGACGGCGAGCAACAGGCCGGGGTCGTCTTCACCAAGGATGACAAGATCCGGATCGCCGAGGCGCTGGCGGAGGCCGGCGTCCACCGGATCGAGGCCGGCATGCCCTCGGTCAGCAAGGACGACGCAGACGCGATCAAAACGATCGTACGCCGGCGGTTGGGGCCGAAGATCTTCGCCTTCTGCCGGTGCATGGTCAGCGATGTGAAGCAGGCCGTGGATTGCGGCGTCGACGGGATTGTCATTGAGATCCCGTCCTCCCAGCACATCATCCAGTATGCATACGGGTGGCCCCTCGAGCGGGCCATTGATCTCAGCATCGAGGCGACGCGATATGCGAAGAGCCAGGGGCTCTACACGGTGTTCTTCCCGATCGATGGGACGCGGGCAGAGCCCGAGTGGTTCTTGAACCTGATTGAGAAAGTGGCGACGGAGGGCCACATGGATGCATTGGGTCTGGTGGACACGTTTGGAGGCTGCTCTCCGCACGCCATCGTCGAGTTCACCCGTCGTGTGCAGGCCCGGATCAAGAAACCCCTCGAGACGCACTTTCACGACGATTTCGGCATGGCGGCGGCCAACACGATTGCCTCGCTGGCCTTGGGCGTCGCGGTGGCGCACGTGACGGTCTCGTCGCTGGGCGAGCGGGCTGGAAACGCCGCGCTGGAGGACGTGGCGGTGGCGCTGCGGGTGCTGTACGGCGTGGACCTCGGCGTCCGATACGACAAGCTATACGCCCTCAGCAAGCTCGTGCGGAAGCTCGCACGGTTCGAGATCCCCAGCAACCGGCCGATCGTCGGCGATATGTTGTTCAAAGTGGAGTCCGGGATCATCAGCTCGTGGTTGTCTCGGTGCAAAGCGGACCGGCCGGTGGAGCTGTTTCCGTTTCACTGGAGCATGGTTGGACAGCCGGAGGCCGACGTCGTCATCGGCAAGGGGAATGGGCGTGACTCCATCGCGTATCGCCTCCGGACCATCGGAATCGAGATGCCGAGCGACGATCCGAGGGTTGATGCCATTCTTGCCCGTGTGAAGGCGGCATCGCTTAAGAAACACGCGCTTCTCAACGACGGGGAGTTCCGGCGGATCGCGTCAACGGTCCTGAGCAGCGGGAACGGCCGGCGGGCGGCCGGGCAGAAGAAGCCTGCGGCACGCGGGACCGTGCGGCGCCGCCGGCTGCGGGCCTCCGCGCGATAACCGGGAACGCCATCATGTTCGGAGGCGCGGATCCAGCGCGTCGCGCAGCCAGTCACCGGTGAGGTTCACGCCGAGCGCCGTCAGGGCAAGCGCCGCGCCCGGACACGCCGGGAGCCACCAGGCAAAGAAGATGTAGTTCCGTCCGTCGCTGACCATGCTGCCCCAGGCGGGCGTCGGCGGCTGAATCCCGAATCCCAGAAAGCTGATCGTGGCCTCGGCGATGATAAACTGCGAGACCTGGAGCGTGCTGATGACGATGATCGGGGTCATCACATGGGGGAGCACGTGCCGCCGGAGGATGCGGCCGCTGCGCGCGCCGGTGGCCACAGCCGCCTGGACGTATTCCAGGTGGCGCAGCGCGAGCACCTCTCCCCGCACCACCCGGACGTACACCGGCCAGCCCGCCACGACCAGGCTCAGGATGATGTTCCGGAGGCCGGGCCCGATCACCGCATTGATCGTGAGAGCGAGGAGGACGAACGGAAAGCTGAGCTGCACGTCGGCGATCCGCATGATCGCAGCATCGAGCCAGCCGTCGAAGTAGCCCGCGATGAGCCCGAGCGCGCATCCGACCAGCCC
>JAPVSX010000260.1:0-6845 GCA_047519495.1 Armatimonadota bacterium | reverse complement strand
GACGAGGATGTCCCCCTCGACGAGAGCCGCTTGGGGATCTTCCTGATGCAGTGTCTCGTGGACGAGGTGGAGGCCCGCCACGACGCCGCCGCCGGAACGACCCAGGTGCGATTGGTGAAGCACCGCTAGACGGCGCCCGATGACTGCCCGCCGCCGCACCCGGCGCCTCCGCGACAAGGCGGAGGTCCACGCGCTCTTCGAGCGCTTCCACACCACCAGGGACCCTGGCGTCCGCGAGGAGCTCGTCCTGGCGTACGAGAGCCTGGCGAACTACCTCGCGCGGAAGTTTGGCGACCGCGGAGAGCCCCTGGAGGACATCATTCAGGTCGCGCAGATCGGTCTCCTGAAGGCGATCGACCGGTACGATTCGACCCGGGGGATCGAATTCACGACCTACGCGACCCCGACGATCGTCGGCGAGATCAAACGTCACTTTCGTGATAAGTCGTGGGCGATCCGCGTGCCCCGCCGCCTGCGCGAGCTCAACTACACGCTGATGCGGGCCGTGGAAGAGCTGTCCCAGCGGCTCGGCCGGTCCCCTACGATCCCGGAGATCGCCGGCGCGACCGGGGTGGCCTTTGAAGACGTCCTCGAGGCGATGGAGGTGGGCCGGGCCTACAGCCTCGTGCCGCTCGATGCGGAGGGCACCGAGGGGGACGAAGTTCACGCCGTCTCGCTGCTTGAGTCCGTCGGCGGCCAGGATCAGGCCCTTGAGCGCCTCGAGGATCGAGCCACGCTCGAGCGGGCGCTCGGCCTGCTGCCCGAGCGGTCGCGCGAGATCGTCCGTATGCGGTTCTTCGATGATCTGTCCCAGGCCGAGATCGCCCGCCGGCTGGGAATCTCTCAGATGCACGTTTCGCGGACCCTGCGCGAGGCCCTCACACGGCTGCGCGCGTCGATCGCGGACCAGAGGCCACGCACCCCTTCGTGACCGCGGTCCGGCCCGCGCGGAGGCCGGCGCGGCGCGCCCGCTGCGCTGGGGGAGCCGCCGGGACGGCCGGATGCCCAGCCTGACCACTGCGTCGGAGATCGTCGCCCGCCTCCGGCGGCACGGCCACGAGGCTTACCTGGCCGGCGGCTGTGTCCGGGACCTGCTGCTCGGCCGCCCGCCGGCCGACTACGACGTCGCGACCGCCGCCGCGCCCGAAGAGGTTCGGGCGCTCTTCCCTCGGACGAGCGCGGTCGGCGCGGCGTTCGGCGTGATTCGCGTCGCGGCCGACGACGGGGAGTACGAGGTCGCGACGTTCCGGACAGAGGGCCCGTACCTTGACGGCCGCCATCCGTCCTCGGTCCGCTACGCGAGCGCCCGGGAGGACGCCCTCCGCCGGGACTTCACCGTGAACGGCCTGTTCCTCGATCCCGAGACCTCCGAGGTCCTGGACTTTGTGGGAGGCCGCGCTGACCTGGCGGGCCGGATGATCCGGACGATCGGAGATCCGGCGGCCCGGTTCGCGGAAGACCACCTGCGGATGCTCCGCGCCGTCCGCCAGGCCGCGGAGCTGGGGTTTGAGATCGCCGCCGAGACCCTCGACGTCCTGCGCCAGCGGCGGGCCGGCCTGGCGGGGGTGAGCGCGGAGCGCGTCCGGGAGGAACTGGTGCGCATCGTCACGGGGCCCGACCCTGGCCGCGGGCTCGCGCTGCTGCGCGATACCGGGCTGCTCGAGGTCGTGCTGCCCGAGGTCGCGGCCGAGGTTGGGGTCCCTCAGCCGGAGCAGTTTCATCCGGAAGGCGACGTGTTCGAGCACACCCGGCTCGCGCTCGGGCAGCTCCGGGCGCCGTCCGTCACGCTCGCGATGGCGACCCTCCTGCACGACGTCGGGAAGCCGGAGACGTTCGCCCGGCGGGACCGGATCCGGTTCCACCGCCACGAGGAGGTCGGCGCGGCCATCGCCCGCCGGGTCATGGAGCGGCTCCGGTTCTCCCGCCGGGAAGTCGACCGGGTCGCCGCCCTTGTGGACCAGCACATGATCTTCAAGGATCTTCCGCAGATGCGCGAAGCCAGGCGGCGCCGGCTGTTCGCCGACGACGCGTTTCCGGAGCTGCTGGAGCTGTACCGGGCGGACTGCGCGGCAAGCCACCGGGACCTGTCCACCTACGAGTGGGTCCGGCAGCGCCTGGCGGCGCTCGCGGCCGAGCCCCCGGGGCCTCCGCGCCTCATCACCGGCGATGATCTTCTGGCGCTCGGGCTCGCGCCGGGCCCGCGCGTCGGCGAGATCCTCCACGCGGTTGAGGACGCACGGCTGGAGGGCAGGGTGCAGACGCGGGAGGAGGCGCTGGCGCTCGCGCGCAGTCTCGCGGGACGATAGTTGCGCGGCGTGCGCGCGCTGCGGAGGAGATCGCCGCCGGGTGGTCGAAACTGCAGGGCGACTACGTCCGGCTCGGACGCGTTGGCTCACGCCGTGGGCCGGCGGGGAGGAACGATCCTGCAGGCAGAGGAGAAGACGACGGCCCGCGTGATCGCCCTCGTCAACCAGAAGGGCGGTTGCGGCAAGACGACGACCGCGGTGAACCTGGCCGCCTGCCTCGCCGTCAGCCGGCGGAAGGTCCTCCTGCTCGACCTCGATCCTCAGGCGAACGCGACGGTGAGCCTGGGCGTCGACCCGGGCAGCCTCTCCCACACGGTGTACCAGGTGCTCATCGACGAGCCCGGGGCCGACGGGGCGGCGCTCGATCTCGCGAGCATCATCACGCCTTCCAACGTCCCGAACCTCGATCTGGCTCCGTCGTCGATCGATCTGGCGGCGGCCGAACTGGAGCTGTCGGCGCGGATCGGGCGGGAGAACTCGCTGCGCAAGAAGCTCGCCCCGCTGCGGGACAAGTATCAGTACATCCTGATCGACACGCCGCCGTCGCTCGGACTCCTCACCCTCAACGCGCTTGTCGCGTGCGAGGAGGTGATCATCCCGATTCAGACGCACTACTACGCGCTGCTCGGGATGCGGCAGCTCCTCCGGACCTTGAAAGCCGTCAAGGAAGAAATCGGGCACGACATCGAGATCGCCGGTGTCGTCCCCACGATGTACGACACCCGGACCAGCATCGGTAAAGAGATCATGCAGGGGATCCGGGACTACTTCAGCGACAGGATGTTCTCCAGCGCGATCCACTTTAACATCAAGCTGGTCGAGTCGAGCATGGTCGGCGTGCCCGTGTTCGTCCACCAGCCATCCTCCCGCGGGGCTCAGGAGTACATGAGCCTGGCAAAGGAGGTCCTGGCCCTTGAACAAAAAGCGCGACGCACTCCGGCGCGGAGTTAGGTCGCTCATCCACGATACGTCTCGTGAGCTGGCCGACCTGGAAGGTCGACCGCAGCCGGCCGAAGTGCCGGTTGTTGAGGATGCCCCACCCGTTCCGCGTCCGCTCGAGCCGCCTCCGGAGAGGCCGCCCTCGATCCCGGCAGATGTCCGGGACTTTGAGGGGGGGCCGACCCGCTGCGGCACGGTAACGCCCTCTGACCGAGGGGCACAAGTCGCCTCGAAGCCGGCGGTGGACCAGGCCGTCGCGTGGATCGTCGGGCCCGATGCGGTCACGCCGGCCGCACCGGAGACCACCATACGGCCCGCGCCCGCCGAGTCCCGGGCCGTACCTCAGGCCCCCAGCCGCACAGGTCTGCCCCCCGCCGCCGTCGGCGGGCCGGCGGTCAGGCCAGAGCCTCCGGCGGCCCCACCGCCGAGCACGGCGGCCGGAACCCGCGCGTCACGGCCGGGCAGCACCCCGTCGGCACCTCGCGCCTCGCGCGCGACCAAGACCGGCGGATCCCAGGGCGCCGCCAGGCGGCCCGCGCGGGCTGCCCGGAAGCCCGCCCGGCCCACTCGCCGTCCGCCGCGCCGGGCCGAAGCCGAGGCGTCGGTGAACGGCGTGGATCCGCGACAGGCTCAGTCCCGCAAAGGCGTGTGCTTCGCGTACTTCATCAAGCACGAGTGCTGGCGCGTGCCGGACGCCTACTGCAACACGGCGCTGCAGGTCTGCGCCCTCCGCAACTGCCCGGTGTACCACCTGCACCGGGATGCGCTGGAGCGGCGGTTCGCCGGGAAATTCAAGCACTTCTGGTAGCCGGGGGCGCCGGATGCCCTGGCGGCGCGCTCCCAGCGGCTGCGGTTGCCTGGGACCGAAGCGCCCCCGCCGATCTATCCGGTGAGGAAGAGCCTCAGCAGGTCCTCAAGGTGATGGATCACCTGCCACGGCCGGATGCCGCGGGACAGCAGCTCCTCGGGTGACCGGCGGTAGGAGATAAACCGCGCCCCGACCGCCTCGGCGGCCGCTCCGTCGATCCAGGAGTCGCCGATCACATACGTCCGCTCGACCGGTGCAAGGCGCCGGATCGCCTCCGCGACCCCATCACCGGCCGGTTTGAGGGCGGGCGCATCGTCGCGGGCCACGAGAGTCTCGACGTACGCCGACAGTCCGGCCGACTGGAGGGCCCGGAGCGCCGGCCCGCGGCCGTTGTTGGTCAGGATCGCGATCCGGTAACCCTGATCCCGCAGCGTCCTGAGGACCTGGGGGGCGCCGTCGACCGCGGCGGCGTCCGTGAGGCCCTGCGCTTCATGCGCCTCGACGACCTTCCAGAGCTGGGGCACAAGCGAGGTCCCGTGCGCGCGGTCGTGGGCCGCGCCGCACGCCACGAGCTCTGCGATCGCCCGGCGCAGCAGCGCCTCCTCCGGATCGGCCGAGGCCCCCGCGGCATGGAGGAGCGCGATCAGCTCCCGCCGGATCGCGGGAAAGTCGATGTGGGAGCCGAGCACGGTGTTGTCCATGTCGAAGACGAGGGCGATCCGGCCGGGCGCGATCACGTAGCGATTGTACGTCGGGCGCGGGGATCCGCGCAACCCAGGGGCCGAGCGCGCGGCGCTCGCGGAGGAGAAGCGCGCGCAGCCGCCGTACCCCTGACGCATGGTTCGCCGGGCTGCGCTGGCGCTGGCCGTGGTCGCGCTGGCGGCCGCGTTCCGGCCGGGGGCTCATGATGGGCGGGGGCGTCCTGCGGCGCCGGGGACCGCGGCGCTTCGATCGCAGGCACTCGGAGCCGAGGCACCGGCAGCCGCTAGGAGCGCGCCCCCGGGCCATCCGGCGGGGCTCGGTCCCACGACGGCGTTTGTGACCGCGCTTCGCCTCCGCCGGACGGTCCGCCTCGACCCGAAGACGGCGGCGGCGGCGCTGGATGCGGTCTGGCGGATCCTCGACCACGTGGAGACGCTCGCGCCGCAGCGCGACGGGCCGCGCCTGCTGGCGAACCTCCGGGTAAACGAGTATCTGCTCGACGTCACGGTCTGGAAGCCGCAGGCGCTCTTCGTGGCCGGACGGCATCTTACGGACGTCTCCGGGATCGTGATCCCGTTCACAGGCGCCTGGCGGAACCGCGTGTTGCTCGTCCGGGAAGGCGACGTCGAGGCATCCCCGGCGTTGCTCGACAGCCTCGACCTCGCCGCGCTCGAGCGCACGGTGGAGTCGGCCGGCGGGTACCCGTGACGCGGCCCGCCGGCGGGCGCCTGAGAACGCGGCCGGGACACGAGGAGGACGCATGACCACCGTGGTGACGATCGACCGGATCGGCGGACACGTCGGCGGGGAAGTGGAAGTCCGGGGATGGCTCTACAATCTCCGGAGCAGCGGAGCGCTCCACTTCCTTCTCGTCCGGGACGGTACGGGCATCCTCCAGGCCGTGGCGGCGCGGGCCGACGTGACCCCCGAGGTGTTCGAGGCGGCCGGGACGCTGACGCAGGAGTCCGCGATCGTCGTGGCGGGCCTGGTGCGGGAGGACCGGCGGGCGCCCGGCGGCTGCGAGATGGCGCTGCGCCGCGTGCGCGTGGTGCACCTCGCCGAGCCGTACCCGATCACGCCGAAAGAGCACGGCGTGGAGTTTCTGATGGATCACCGCCATCTCTGGCTCCGCAGCAGCCGGCAGTGGGCGATCATGCGGATCCGGGCCGAGATCGAGCGCACGATGTGCGACTACCTGGATGACCTCGGCTACATCCGCATGGACACGCCGATCCTGACGCCGTCGGCGTGCGAAGGCACGACGACGCTGTTCGAGACGCCGTACTTCGACGAGAAGGCCTACCTCGCGCAGAGCGGCCAACTGTACAACGAGGCCAACGCCGCGGCGTTCGGGCGCGTCTACTGCTTCGGTCCGACGTTCCGCGCCGAGAAGTCCAAGACCCGGCGGCACCTGACGGAGTTCTGGATGCTCGAGCCCGAGGCCGCGTACCTCGACCTGGACGGGTACATGGCGCTGGCCGAGGGTCTCGTCGCCCACGTCGTCCGGAGGGTGCTGGACCGCCGCCGCCAGGAGCTCCTGACGCTCAAGCGCGACCTTGCGCCGCTCGAACAGGTGCAGCCGCCGTTCCCGCGGATCTCGTACGACGAGGCGGTCACGCGGCTGCGCGGCCGGGGCATGCCGGTCACCTGGGGCGATGACTTCGGCGGCGACGAGGAGACCGTGCTGAGCCGGCTCCACGACCGCCCGCTCTTCATCCACCGCTATCCGGCGCAGTGCAAGGCGTTCTACATGCAGCCGGACCCCGAGCGGCCCGAGCTCGTTTTGGGTGCGGACCTGCTCGCTCCGGAGGGCTACGGGGAGATCGTGGGAGGCGGGGAGCGCATCCACGACCGCCCGCTCCTCGAACGCCGGCTGGACGAGATGAAGCTGCCCCGCAACGACTACGCCTGGTACGTGGACCTCCGGCGGTACGGCTCTGTGCCCCACAGCGGGTTTGGGATCGGCATCGAGCGGACCGTGGCCTGGATCTGCGGCCTCGAGCACGTGCGCGAGACGATTCCGTTCCCGCGGCTGATGAACCGCCTGTACCCCTAGTGTAGGTGGCGCGGTTGGCGCGATTCGTCTCCCT
>JAPVSX010000259.1:0-5468 GCA_047519495.1 Armatimonadota bacterium | reverse complement strand
CCTTGGGCAGCGCCATCGTCACCGTGGCGGCCGCGCGGATGCAGGGGGGATCGGCCCGGCCGGTGCCGGCGTCCGCGCCCGAGGGAATGTCCACCGCCAGAATCGGCACACCCGACCGGTTGGCGGCCTCGATCACGCGCGCCGGCACGCCCTCCGCCGGGCCGCGGAACCCGGTCCCGAAGATCGCGTCGATGAGCAGATCCGCGTCGCGCAGGACGCGGTCGAGCCCGGCCGCCTCCAGCGTCTGCGCCTCGAGGATTTCCACGTGGCGCTCCCTCAGCGCCTGGAGGTGGATGGCCGGATCCCCGTGGAGCTCGTCCGCCGGGGCGGCAAGGAGCACCCGGACGTACGTCTCACCCGACAGGTGGCGGGCGGCGACGAGGCCGTCCCCGCCGTTGTTGCCCTTGCCCGCGAGCACGACCACGCGGCGTCCGCCGCGATCCCGGAGGAGGCGGCGGGCCACGTCCGCGGTGCGGGCGCCCGCCCGTTCCATCAGGGTGGCGACCGAAATGCCGTACCGCTCGTGGGCCTGCTGCTCGAGCGCGGCCATCTCCTGGGGTGCGGGCAGCTTCACGGCCTGCCGGACCCGCCCACCGGCCGGGGCCGCCCGGTCACTCTGCGAGCGCCTGGGCGATCGCCAGCCGGCGCGTGTGGGAGATCGAGACCAGCCAGGCGCCGACGCCCAGGCGGCGCGCCGCCGCCGCCGCCCGGCCGCTCAGATGCACGACGGGCTTGCCGAGCGGATCCGTGGCGATCTCGATCTCGCGCCAGGCCATGCTGCGCCAGCCGAGGCCGAGCGCCTTCATCACGGCTTCCTTGGCGGCGAAGCGTCCCGCGAGCCGCTGCGCCGCCCCGGGGGTCCCCAGCACCCGGCGCCCGTCCGTCGATTCGCCGGCCCCCGCAAGGGAGCTGGGGTGGGCACCCGGCGCGGTGCCGGCGTGCCGGCGCTCGGCGTCCGTGAACACCCGACCGAGAAAGGCCTCTCCCCACCGCGCTACGGCCCGCTCGACCCGGGGCACCTCGATGACGTCGATGCCGATCCCCCGGATCATCGGCCGGGGCGGTCGCCCGCCGGCCCGGGCGGACTGCTCCGCGCCGGCTCCGCCTCGTCGATCAGCATCACCGGAATGCCGTCCCGGATCGGATACCGGCGCCCGCACGCCGTGCAGACAATTCGGTCGCTCTCTTGGACCACCGGCGCCTTGTCCGCCGGGCACGCCAGGATCTCGAGCAGCTCCTTGTCGATCATGCGCGTGGCTCCTCCGTCGCCGTCCCTGGGCGGCCGGGACCGCGGGGCCGGTCAGGGACTCGGGTCCTAAACCATTCGACGGTCCGCCGAAGGCCTTCCTCCAGCGAAACGCGCGCCTGCCAGCCGAGGGCCTCGCGGGCGCGCGCGACGTCGAGAAAGATCTTGTACACCTCCCCCGGGATCGGCTCCTTGTGCTCGGGCGCGACGTGGGCGTGGGTGAGCGCCAGCAGCCGCTCCGCGAGCTCGTTGACCGAGGTGCCGGCGCCCGAGCCGACGTGCAGCGGCGCAGGCAGGTCGCGCCCCAGGACGCGCAGGTTCACGTCAGCGACGTCGCCGACGTACACAAAGTCCCGGACCTGCGTGCCGTCGCCGAAGATCACGGGCCGCCGCCCGGTGAGCAGCGCCTGCGTGAAGATCGCGACGACGCCGGCCTCGGTCGAGGGATCCTGGCGGGGGCCGTAGACGTTGCCGTAGCGGAGGATCGTCGTGTTCAGGCCGTGGACCCGCCGGAAGTACGCCATGTACTGCTCGCCCACATACTTGTGCAGCCCGTAGGGGGACGCCGGCAGGATGGGGTCGTCTTCGCGCACCGGCAGCGTCCGGGGCTCTCCGTACAGCGCGCCGGCGGTCGAGGAGAAGACGACCTGGCGGACCCCGTGCCGGACCGATAGCGCGAGGACGCGCAGCGTCCCCAGCACGTTGGTCTCGGCGTCGGCCACCGGATCGACCAGCGACCGCCGGACGTTCGCCTGGGCTGCGTGGTGGGACACGACGTCTGGACGTTCACGGCGAAAGACGTCCTCGAGGTCCGGGCTGCGGATGTCCGCCCGGTAGAACGGGATCCCCGCCGGCGTCCGGCTCTCCCCCAGCAACACGTCGGCGACGGCCACGTGGTGGCCGGCGGCGCGGTACGTGTCGGCGACGTGCGAGCCGATGAACCCCGCGCCGCCGGTGATGAGGATCCTCACTCCACCGTCACGCTCTTCGCCAGGTTCCGCGGCTGGTCCACGTCGTTGCCCCGCAGCCGCGCCACATGGTACGCGAACAACTGCAGCGGGATCACCGAGAGGGCGGGCGCGAGCAGCGGGTCGGTGGCCGGCACCGTAAAGAGCGTGTCCACGTGCGGGCGGATCGCCGCCGCCGTCTCCGACGTACCGAGGCCGATCACCTCCGCACCGCGGGCCCGGACCTGCTGGATGTTGCTCACCGTCTTCTCTACAATGTCCGGCTGCGTCGCCAGGGCCACGACGACGACCCCTGGTGTCACGAGCGCGAGCGTCCCGTGCTTCAGTTCGCCGCCCGCGAGGGCCTCGGAGTGCACGTAGCTGATCTCCTTGAACTTGAGCGAGCCCTCCATCGCCACGGGATAGTCGAGCCCCCGGCCGATAAAGAACACGTCCTCGACCCCGTGCAGCCGCTCGGCCAGCCCGACGATCTCCGGCTCCAGCTCGAGCGCGGCCTGGGCCTGCGCCGGCAGCGCCCGCAGGCCGTGGATCAGCCCCGCGACGCGCGCCTCCTCGAGCACGCCCCGCTCCTGCCCGAGGGACACGGCCAGCATCCCGAGCGCGACGAGCTGGGTCAGGTACGCCTTCGTCGAGCACACCGCGATCTCCGGGCCGGCGCGGGTGTAGAGGACGTCGTCGGCCTCCCGGGCGAGCGTGCTCCCGAGGACGTTCGCGACGGCGAGCGCCCGCGCGCCCCGGGCGCGGGCTTCGCGGGCGGCCGCGATCGTGTCGGCGGTCTCCCCCGACTGGCTGATCGCCACGGCGAGCGTGTGCGGGCCGATAAGCGGCTCCCGGTACCGGAACTCGCTGCCGAGGTCCGCCTCGGCGGGGAGGTGCGCCAGGCGCTCGAGCAGGGTTCGCCCGACCAGCCCGGCGTGGTAGGCCGTCCCGCAGGCCACGAGCCAGACCTTGGTGAGCGCGCGCGCGGCCCGGGAGGTGAGCGCCACCCCCTCGAGCGCGATCTCGCGGTCGCTGGGGAGCCGCCCCATCATCGTCTCCTGGAGGGCCCGCGGCTGCTCGTGGATCTCCTTGAGCATGAAGTGCGCGTAGCCGCCTTTCTCCGCCGCCGCCGCGTCCCACGTGATCCGCATCGGCTCGCGGCGGACCGGGTCGCCGCCGATCCGGGACAGCGCCGCGCCATCGCGGCTAATCACGGCCAGTTCCCCGTCTTCGATGACGAGGACGTCGCGGGTATACGGCAGCAGCGCAGGGATGTCCGACGCGAGCAGCGTCTCGCCGTGTCCCAGCCCGACGATGAGCGGGCTGATCATCCGGACGGCCACGATCTTGTCTGGCTCATCGGCGGAGAGCACGACGAGCGCGTACGCGCCGCGGGCCCTGGCGACCGCCTGCTCGACCGCCCTGGGCAGGTTCCCCTGGTACGCTTCCTCGATCAGGTGGGCGAGGACCTCGGTGTCCGTGTCCGACCGGAACCGGTGCCCGCGGGCCTCGAGCGCTTCCTTCAAGGCGAGAAAGTTCTCGATGATCCCGTTGTGGATGACGACGACGCGACCCGTGCAGTCGGCGTGAGGGTGTGCGTTCTCGTCGGACGGATGGCCGTGCGTGGCCCACCGCGTGTGCCCGATGCCGACGACGCCGCCCAACGGCGCACGCTCGACGATCTCGGCGAGGCGGGCCAGCTTGCCCGCCGCCTTCCGCACCTCGATGGTGCCGCCGTTCATGACGGCGACGCCCGCCGAGTCGTACCCCCGGTACTCGAGCCGGCGCAGACCGTCCAGCAGCACCGGGACGGCCGGCCGGTCACCGATGTAGCCCATGATCCCGCACATAGACGCCTCCAGGCCGCCCCCACGGGCACGCGCGGGCACACGACGGCCCGGCCGTGTCTCGGGGAGCGAGGATCGGCAGCGGCTGTTCGTCCCGTCGTGCCACACGCCGGGATGCCGCCCTGAGGCGACGCGGTGCGGTAAGGCGCGGGACGTCCGCCGCACCGCCCGCTGCCGGAACTGGTGTCCTGAACGCCCTTTGTCCCCAGGGTCGCCCCCGGGCTTTGGCGGCGTTCTTGAGGTCCGGACCGGACCTAGGGTCACCCGCCGAATGGGAGCCCGCGCCCGGCCAAGCCGGGCCCTCGGCGTGCGAGGGCGTTCGCGTGGGCTCCGCTCGAGATCCCCTGCCTCGTCAACTCACCGCGCACGAAGGTCACGCGGTGAGTTCCGGCGCTTCGTACTGCCTCTGGGTCCGCGACACCCCCCTTCGTTTTCGCGGTTAGACACCGGGCTGGTGAGAATTCAACTCCGCCAAGTACATGTGCCCTAAACGTTCCGTTGTCCGCCTGTAAATCCTTTCTCTCGGGGCAAACATCCATTCGCGTAATTGAGCCGGCCCTCGTGCTCTCCCACGCGACGATCGGGGCGAAGACCATCGACTTGCGTTCCGGCCAGACAAACATCGTTGCCTCCCTGCCGCCGTCATCGAACGACGTCCCGCGAGCTGCTCTGGCCGCCGTCCACGGGCAGCACCGCTCCGGTGACAAACGACGCGGCGTCCGAGAGGAGAAACAGGACGGCGGAGGCGATTTCCTCGGGGCGCGCATAGCGCCCCAGGGGCACCCGGGCGAGTGATCGGTTCGCGTTGCTCCTGCCTTCCGCGATGTTGCGCTCGATGCGCGGGGTCCACGTCGGCCCGGGGCAAACGCAATTGACGCGAATGTTGTGCCGCGCGTAATCAACCGCGACCTGGCGGGTGAGCGAGACGATGCCCCCCTTGGCCGCCGAGTACCCGGGCACCGAGGGAAAACCAATCAGCGCGTACGTCGAGGCGTTGTTCACGATGGCGCCTCCCCGCCCCCGGATCATCGCCGGGATCGCGGCCTGACAGCCGAGGAAGGTGCCGACGAGGTTGACCCGCAGGAGCCCCGTGAGCTCCTCCTCCGTGTGGTCCAGGAGCGGCTTGCGCACGTTGTAGCCGGCGTTGTTGAAGAGGAGGTCGAGACTGCCGTTGCGGCGCATCACGTGCTCGACGATGCGCAGCCAGTCGGCGCGGCTGCCCACGTCACCGCGGAGCGCTTCCGCGCGGCCGTCCTCGCGGCGAATCCCCTCCGCGACCTGCTCCGCGGCCGCGCCTTCGAGGTCGACCAAGACGACGCTGGCGCCCGCCCGTCCTAATGCTTCGCCGACGGCCCGGCCGATGCCGGATGCGCCACCGGTGACCACGGCGGCCTTGCCCGCAAAGCCGCCGTTCATGCCGCTCCCCCT
>JAPVSX010000258.1:0-5075 GCA_047519495.1 Armatimonadota bacterium | reverse complement strand
TCCCGGGGCGACGGCCGGCGCCGGGACGGTGACCGTCCGTCTTGGAGGCGCGGTGGGCCGGGCCCGCGTCTCGGTGAGCAATGCCGCGGCGCCCCCGGAAGGCACCCCCCTGATGAGACGGGTCGGCGACATCCCGGGAGGGCGCGGCGGTGACAGCCTCGCGCGCACCGTGGCCGAGTTCGACCGCGGCGACTGGACGTTTCGCGGCTATCCCGACACCGTAACGGGAGCCGTAGGGTTGGTGTCCGAGCCCGGCTACCAGGGGCGCCCGTCCGCCCGTCTGGAATTCCACCTGGACGGGACGCGGACGCGGGCCGCCTACCTGATGACGGACCTCCTGCTTCCCGGAACGCCTGCCGGCATCACGCTTTGGGTATATGGAGATGGGAGCGGTGTGTGGCTGCGAAGCACCTATGCGGAGGCCAACGGCGACCGCGGGACAGTTACGCTGGCGCGCCACGTCGACTGGCAGGGGTGGCGCGCCGTGACCGCCTACTTCCCGCCGAGGCTCGCCTATCCGATCACCCTGGTGTCCCTCTACGTCGTGGAGGCGGACGCCGCCCGCACGCCGAGCGGCGTGCTCTACCTGAGCAGCCTCCGCGCGATCTACCGCCCCTGACATCCAACACGGCGTCACGCATCCGCGGCGCGGCCGTGGATGACACCTGCGGGAGGGGCGCCCCCGCGACCCGTCGAACACTGTGGGCGCCCGGGACCCGACCTTTCATAGGAAAGTGAGCACGGTGAGATTCCTCGCTGTGACAACGCTCGTGGCGCTGCTGCCCGCAGGCACCCCCGCGGGGGGGTTCATGGCGGCCCCGGACAAGCTCCCGCTTGCCGTCGACGCCTACGCGCATGGCGACCTGGCCGCCGCGCACGCGCTGCTTGAGCCGCTGCAGCGGGACGCGGGCCCGGCGGGCGGACGGGCCGCGTACCTCCTGGGCGTTGTGGATCTGCTCAAGAAGCAGTTCCCGGCGGCCGCGGCCGCGTTCGGCCGGTCCGCGCAAGCTCTCCCCGTGCTTGCCGACCACGCGCTCTACTATCAAGCGGTGGCCGTCTTCGACGCCGGCGACTTCACCACCGCGGCAGTGCTGTTTCAAAACGTCCTGGCCCGCTTCCCCGACTCGACACTGCGGGGGCTGGCTCTCTTCTGGCGCGCGGAGAGCCTGTGGGGCGCCCGCTCGCCGCAGGCTCCGGACGCGTTCCACGCGTACCTCGAGGCGTTCGGCAACGGCCGGCACGCGGCACAGGCGTGGTTTGAGATGGGCGCGGCGCTGGAAGAGCAGGGCCGGTGGGCCGACGCCGCCCAGGCGTACCGGCGGGTCCGGTGGGGGTTCGAGGACAGCCCGTACTTCGAGCAGGCCCGCGCGCGCCTTGCGGCGCTCGCTTCCGAGCACACGCTGCCGCCCGATGCGACCCCGCCCGACGTGTTCCAGAAGCGGGGGCTCCTCGATCTCGGCGCGGGGGACTTCGCCACCGCCCGCAGGGAATTCGAGCATGCGTTCACGATGCCGGGCGGCTGGATCGTCGCCGACGACGCGCTCTACAACCTCGGCGTCCTGGCCTATCAGACCCGGCGGTTCGACGACGCGGCGGGGTTCTTCCGCCGGGACGTGAACCTCCATCAGGCCCACGCCGACGACTCCCTCTACTATCTGGAGCGGATCGCGCTCGTGCGCGGCCGTGAGGCCGACGCCCTCGCGATCGCCCGGACGCTCGCGCGTGACTATCCGAAGTCCTCGCTTGCCGCCCGCGGCCTCTATGCGATCGCGGAGGTGCGGCAGGATCGCGGCGCGATCGGCCCGGCGCAGGCGCTGTACCGCGAGGTGGGCGAGCGCTTTCCCGAAAGCCAGTGGGGGAGCCAGGCGCTCTGGGAGGTCGGGTGGCTGCAGTACCGGCTGCACCAGTGGCAGGCCGCGCGTGCGATCTGGCTGCGCCTGGCGGAGCAGGCTCCCGCGTCGGAGCTCGCGCCGGCGGGCCTCTACTGGTCGGCGCGCGCTGCGGCATCCCTGGGGTGGGCGGATCTTGCCGCCGACGGTTACCGCCGCGCGGCGCAGCAGTACCCCGACACCTATTACGGCCAGCAGGCGGCGGCGCGGCTCGGCATCCAGCTCCGCGTGGGCATCGAGCCCCCGCCGACCGACATCCCGCCCGGGGAGGTGGCCTCGCTCGACCGGTTCCGGGAGCTGGACCTGCTGGCGCAGATCGACGACGCGCTGCGCGAGCTCGAGGCCGCGGCCCTGGCAGCGCCTCCCCGCGACCGCGGGCAGGCGGGCCTGCTCCTGAGCCAGCGCTACGTAGAGCAGGACCAGGTCAACCAGGCCATCCAGACGGCCGAGCAGGTGCGACCGCTCGCCGGCGCCTCGCTCGGGCACCGCCTCCCGCTCGCCTTGTGGGAGGCGCTGTATCCCCGTCCCAACTGGGAGGCGATCACTCAGGCCGCGTCTCGCGCCGGGGTGGATCCGTATCTTGTGGCCGGGGTGATCCGCGAGGAAAGCCGGTTCGACGCCCAGGCGGTCTCGTCCGCCGGCGCGTACGGCCTGATGCAGCTCATGCCCGGGACGGCCCGCAGCGCCGCGCGCCGAGCCGGCGTCCCGCTGGCCGATCTCCGCGCGCTCAACGATCCGACGACGAACATCACGCTGGGGGCCGTCGTGCTCGGGGACGAACTCAAGCGGTTCGGGCGTCCCGAGCTGGCCCTGGCCGCGTATAATGCGGGGGACATCGTCCGGCGCTGGCAGGCGCAGCGCGCCGGGATGGACCCCGACGAGTTTGTCGAGGAGATTCCCTACGCGGAGACGCGCGAGTACGTGAAGACCGTCCTGCAGTCCGCCGCGATGTACCGCTGGCTGTACCGGGACGGCCATCCGTCCGGCCAGCCGTAGCGTGCCCTCGGGCCCGACCCCCACTGGCTTGTTGCAAGCCCCTCCGGTCGAATCCGTCCCTCGACAGAGAGCGGAGGGCCAGGTCTTCGCCCCCCCGGGCCGACCGTGTCGGGAACATCCGTCGCGAGACCTGGGAGACCGTGCACCAGATGTGCGCATGGATCGCGGCACGATGAAAGGAGACGCATGACGACCCCCCGGACGGCCCCGCACGGGTCGTGGAAATCTCCGATCACCGCGGCGATGATCGCCTCCGGCCTGGTCGGCCTGGACCAGGTCCACCTCGACGGCGAGGACATCTACTGGATCGAGATGCGGCCGGCGGAGCAGGGCCGGCATGTCATCGTGCGGCGGACGCCGGACGGCCGGACGGCGGACGTGACGCCGCCCGGGTTCAACGCCCGGACTCGGGTCCACGAGTACGGCGGCGGCGCCTATACGGTGAGCCGGGGAGTCGCGTTCTTCTCGAACTTCTCGGATCAGCGGCTCTACCGGCAGGACCCCGGAGGGGCGCCGCAGCCGATCACGCCTCCCGTCCCGCTGCGCTACGCGGACGGCGTGGTCGACGGCCGCCGCGGGTGCCTCGTCTGCGTGCGCGAGGACCACACTGCGGCCGGCCGCGAAGCGGTGAACACGATCGTGAGCCTGCCGTGCGAGAGCGGCGGGAGTGACCCCGGTCGCGTGCTCGTGTCGGGCAACGACTTCTACTCGTCCCCGCGCCTGAGCCCAGACGGCTCCTGCCTCGCGTGGCTCACCTGGAACCATCCCAACATGCCGTGGGACGGCACGGAACTCTGGCTCGGCGAGGTCGCGCCCGATGGCTCGCTGGGACGGTCCGAGCGCATCGCCGGGGGGCCGTCCGAGTCGATCTTTCAGCCCGAGTGGTCGCCGGATGGGACCCTCTATTTCGTCTCCGACCGGACGGGGTGGTGGAACCTGTACCGGCGGCGGGAGGGGCGCTGCGAGCCGCTGTGCGAGATGGCGGCCGAGTTCGGGGGCCCGCAGTGGCAGTTTGGGATGTCCACCTATGCCGTCGAGTCGCCCGGCCGGCTTCTCTGCGCCTACAAGATGCAGGGAGCCTGGCGGCTGGGTGAGCTCGAGACCGAGACGCGCACGCTCCGCCGGCTGGAGATGCCGTACACGCACGTCTGGAGCCTCCGCTGGGGGGCGGGGCGCGCCGTCTTCGGCGCCGGTTCCCCGGCCGAGCCGCCCTCGATTGTGCTCCTCGATCCCGTCGCGAGCTCGAGCACGAGGCGGCCCGAGGCCCTGCGGCGCGCGACGGATCTTGCGCTCGATCCCGGGTATCTTTCGCGGCCCGAGGCGATCGAGTTTCCGACCGAGGCCGGCCTCACGGCGTATGCGTTCTTCTACCCGCCGCACAACCGCGACTACGCCGGCCCTGCCGGCGAGCGACCGCCCCTGATCGTTCGCAGCCACGGCGGCCCGACCGGCGCGACACCGTCGACGCTCAACCTGGAGGTCCAGTACTGGACCAGCCGCGGCTTCGCGCTACTCGACGTGAACTACGGCGGCAGCACGGGCTACGGGCGCGCGTACCGGGAGCGGCTCTACGGGCAGTGGGGCGTCGTGGACGTGGACGATTGTGTGAACGGGGCGCGCTACCTCGTCGAGGGCGGCCTGGTCGATGGTGCGCGGCTGATCATCCAGGGCGGCAGCGCGGGCGGCTACACGACCCTCTGCGCGCTGACCTTCCGCAACGTCTTCAAGGCCGGCGCCAGCTACTTCGGGATCAGCGATCTCGAGGTCTTCCGGAAGGAGACCCACAAGTTCGAGTCGCGCTATGACCAGCATCTCGTCGGGCCGTACCCGGACCGGCGAGACCTGTACTGGGAGCGGTCGCCCATCCATTTCGTCGACCGCCTCTCGTGCCCGATGATCCTGTTCCAGGGGCTCGAAGACAAGATCGTCCCTCCGAGCCAGTCGGAGATGATGTTCGAGGCGGTGCGCCGGAGGGGGCTCCCGGTCGCGTACATTGCGTACGCGGGCGAGCAGCACGGGTTCCGGCGCGCTGAGAACATCAAGCGCACCCTTGAAGCCGAGCTGTACTTCTACTCGTGCGTCTTCGCGTTTCCGCTCGCTGATTCGGTCGAGCCCGTGCGCATCGAGAACCTGCCTGAGCCTACGGGGTGAGCCAAGACGTACCTGGGCCTACGGCCTGCCCCCCGTGCG
>JAPVSX010000257.1:0-19119 GCA_047519495.1 Armatimonadota bacterium | reverse complement strand
CGGGAGGGATCGGCCGTGGAGGAGCTACGGGTATTGTCACCGACCGGGATGCTCGGCTCCGGCTTCCGGACGGAGTCGCTCCAGCGCGCCCTTGAGTGGGACCCGCATTTCATCGGCTGCGACGCCGGCTCGACCGACGCCGGACCGTACTACCTGGGCTCGGGCGAGATCCAGTTTTCCGAGAAGGCGCTCCGGCGCGATCTCGAGCACCTCCTCGCGGCCGCACGCGCGCGCCGCATTCCTCTCCTCGTCGGATCCGCGGGCACCGGCGGCGCGGACCCCCATCTGGAACAGGTCGTCGACATCGTCACGCAGGCGGCCCGGGCCCAGGACCTGCACTTTCGCCTCGGCGTGATCCGCTGCGAGCCGCCGCGGGACTACCTGAAGCAGAAGTACCGGGACGGGAAGATCCGGCCGCTCCCGAACGCTCCGAAGCTCGACGAGGCGCTGTTCGATCGCAGCGCGCACATCGTCGCGATGGCCGGCGTGGAGCCGTTTCAGGCGGCGCTGGACATGGGCGCCGACGTGATCGTCAGCGGCCGCAGCAGCGACACCTCGATCTTCTCTGCGATCCCGGTACGCGAGGGGTTTCCCCCCGGAGTCGTCTGGCACGCGGCCAAGATCCTCGAGTGCGGCGCGGCATCGGTCACCCACCGGAAATATCCGGACCCGATGTTCGCGTGGATCCGGCAGGACCACTTCGTGGTCGAGCCTCCGAATCCGGAGTATCGGTGCACGCCGGTCAGCGTCGCCTCGCACAACCTGTACGAGAACGGCTCGCCGGATGAGCTCTACGAGCCGTCGGGCGTGCTCCTGACCGACCACGCGCGGTACGAAGCGGTCAGCGACCGCGCGGTCCGCGTCAGCGGCAGCCGATTCGAACGGGCCGAGAGGCCAACTGTCAAGTTGGAGGGGGCGGAGCTCGCCGGGTACCAGAGCGTCATCCTGGGCGCCGTGCGGGACCCGATCATCATCCGGCAGCTGGACAGCTGGCTCGAGGGGATGCAGGTCGCGCTCCGGCAGCGTTTCCAGAACACCTTCGGCGCGGACGTGACGTCGAAGCACAGGCTGCAGATCCGGCGGTACGGCATCGACGGCGCGATGGGCCGGATCGAGCCAGACCGGCACCCCGGCCACGAGGTCGGCGTCGTCATGGAGGTTACAGCCGACTCGATGGAGCTCGCCGCGGCGCTGGCGAAGTCGGCCGCCCACTTCGCAATCCACTACCCCGTGCCGGAATGGCACGGCCTGATCACGTCGCTCGCGTTCCCGTACTCACCACCGGAACTCACCCGGGGCCCGGTGTACCGGTTCAACCTGAACCATCTGCTTGAACCGGCGACCGCGCTCGAGCCGTTCCGGATCGAGACCGTCACCGTCTGACCCAGGAGGGCGCCCGCCATGCCCAAGCTCTATGAACTCGCCAAGCTCATCCGGAGCAAGAACGCCGGCCCGTTCGAGCTGACGTTTGACATCATGTTCGACAACGAGGTCGCCTACCGGCGCGTCCGCGCTTCCGGCGTGCTCTCGGTGGACCTGATCGCGTCCTTGTACAGCGTCCCGCAGGAGCAGGTCCGCATCATCCCGTACGATCCGGCCTACTCCATCAAGATAACGATCCCGCGGCCGTACATCTCCGGGGATCTCGACGACGGGGACGTATTCGGCGGGCAACAGTACGGCCCGCTGGTGGACCTGGACGTGAAGTAGGCGGGACGGCTCTGGGACGAGCCCCGGCTTCGCGTCCGGCGGATGCGTAGCCGGCAGCCTCTTCGCCGACCGTGACGCCGCACGCCGCCGGATGGGGCCCATGCCGGCGTCAGCCGCGCCGGGGCAGGTAAGACGCGATCCGCTCGAGTAACTTCTCGGCCACTTCCTCCGGTGTTCCGGTCAGGAATTCGCGCTTTCGCTCGGCGCCCGCCGACCGGTCGATCCCGGCCACGACCGTCGGCGACCCTTTGGATCCAACCATTTCGAGATCGACGCCGAGGTCGGCTGCGCTCCAGACCGTGACGTCCAGCCGTTCACGGCGCAACCGGTCAAAGTTGATGAATCTCGGCTCGTTGGACCGGGCCCGAACCGACACCACCGCCGGCAGCGGCACGGTGATCACCTCGTAGCCGCTCCCGAGCTCACGCCGGGCCTTGACCCGTCCCCGCTCCGGGATGACCTCCACGTCGGTGGCGCAGGTGACCTGTGCGATGCCAAGCCACTCCGCGATCCCGGACGGCACCTGCGCCGTTCCGCCATCCGATGACACTTCCCCGCACAGGATCACGTCGGACCTGCCCAGTTTGGCGATGCCCTGTGACAGCGTGTAGGATGTCGCCAGCGTGTCCGCTCCGCCGAACGCGCGGTCACTCAGCAGATAGGCGGCGTCGGCCCCAACCGCCTGCGCCAGCTTGAGATACTCCGCGAAGAACGGCGGGCCCATCGAGAGCACGCTGACCTGCCCTCCGTGCCTGTCGCGCAACGCGAGCCCGAACTCGAGGGCGTTCAGATCCGGAGGGTTGAACTGCTGGCGCGCCTTCGCCCGGTCGAGCGTGCGCGTCGCCAGGTTGACCTTGACCTCCTCGGGCCGCGGGACGACCTTCAGACAGACGACGATGTGGAGTCCCTGGACGGTGCTCATCGGGCATCCAGCGCCTTGACGTGCTCGATCAATGGAGGGAGCATCCTGAAGAGGTCGTCGACGATGCAGTAGTCGGCGTGCTCGAAGATGAGCGCGTCCTCGTCGGAGTTGATCGCGACGACGCACTCGGCCGCCTCGATGCCGACCGTGAACTGCATGGCGCCGGAGATCCCGCAGACGAGGGCGAGCTTGGGGTGTGTCGCGTAGCCCGTCTGTCCGATCTGGCTCTCCCGCCCGATCCAGCCCTCGTCCACCGCCACGCGGGTGGCACCGACCTCCGCCGCGATCAACCCCGCCAGCTCGTGCAGGAGGGCGAATTTCCCACGGACCCCGCGCCCGCCCGCCACGATGCGCTCGGCCCTAGTCAGGTCCGGGCGCTCATGGATCACGCGCTCGACCACCTCGACGCCGAGGTCCTGCTCCGAGAGCTGCACCGGGATCCGCTCGACCCTGCCCCGCGGAGCGCACCCGAGGTCCGGCAGCGGGAAGACCCCCGGGCGCACCGTCGCCATCTGCGGGCGGTGGCGGGCGCACTTGATCTTCGCGACGATCCCCCCGCCGAAGCCCGTCGTCTGTCCGACGAGCAGCCCGGTCTCGGGCTCGAGGTCGAGTCCGATGCAGTCGGCGGTGAGCCCGGTGCGCAGCCGCACCGCGAGCCGGCCGGCAAGGTCGCACCCGTTGGGCGTCGCGCCGAGCAGGAAGATGTCCGGCCGCCGCTCGCGGATCAAGTCGCCGGCCACCTTCGCATAGGCATCGGTCGTGTAGACGCCGAGAGCCGGGTGCTCTCCCACAACGACGAGGTCCGCGCCCGCCACTAGCGCCACCTGTGCCGCCCTGTCCGTATCGGCGCCCAGGAGGATGCCGGTCAGACCGGTCCCGGCCTCATCGGCGATCCGGCGGCCGCGGCCGAGCAACTCGAGCGACACTCCCTCAAGACGGCCGCCCTCCTGTTCGAGGAAGACCCAGGTCCCGCCGGCGCGAGCCCCGGTGTCGCCGGCGGGCTCGGATGGGCTTTTCGCGGACACCGCACTCATGGCCGCATGTCCGTCCCTCTCATCGCCGGTGTCGCATCCCGGGCGCCGCCGGACGTGACGTCGCTTCGGTGGCGCACAGGCCCCGTGGGAATGCCGAGTGATGCGGCAGCGAGCTCGGAGACGTCGGCGACGCGCAGAGGTGCTGCGCCGTTCGCGCTCGCGCTGTCCTCCAGGCAGGTGACGCAGTGCGGGCAGGTTGTGGCGACGACCTCGGCGCCGGTCGCCCGCGCCTGGGCGATGCGGAGATCGGCGAACCGCTCGCCGGCCGCGGTCTCCTGCCACATCCGGCCCCCACCCCCGCCGCAACACAGCGCCTCGGCCCGATTTTCCTCCATCTCGATCAACTCAACTCCCGGGATCGCCTGCAACACCCGGCGGGGCGCCTCGTACAGCCCGTTGCGCCGGCCGAGGTAGCAAGGGTCGTGGTAGGTAACCCGGAGGGGCATAGGGCGGTCGAATCGCAGGCGCCCGGCGTCGATCAGTTCGGCCAGGTACTCGCTGTAGTGAAGGGGCCGCCAGCCGGCCGGCGGCCCACCGGCGAAATGCTTGTTCCTAAACATGTCGTAGCAGTGGGGGGAGATTGTCACGAGGGTGGTAACGCCCGCGCCGGCGAACAACCGCTCGTTCGCCGCGACGATCTCACGCGTGTAGTCCGCCTGGCCGAGGGTGTGTGCCGCCTCGCCGCAGCAGGGCTCGCGCTCCCCCAGCGTCCCGAACCGGACCGCCGCGGCGTGAAAGATCCCGACGAGCGCCCTGGCGATCTTCTGCATCCGCGGATTGTAGCAAGCGGTGCAGCCCACGTAGTACAGGATCTCGCACTCCGCCCCGAACTCGGGCACCTGGAGCCCCCGCGCCCAGCCCGTCCGCTCGGACGGGGGCCGGCCCCACGGGTTGTTGTCGGCATGCAGGCCCCACAGGAGGGAGGGCAGGCCCTTGGGGACCCGCCGGTCCTGCCAGGCCAGGTACCGGAGGCCCCGCAGGACCTCCGTCACCTCCACGCCCTTGGGACACCCGGCCTCGCACGCGCCGCAGGTGGTGCACAACCACAGTTCATCGCCCGGGCAATCGAGACCCAGCTGCGCGCTGCGGATGAGCTTGCGCACGCTGGTCGCCTCATCGCGGACGAGGCCCCAGGGACAGACGGCCGTGCACACGCCGCACTGGTAGCACGCCGCGGCGGCGCCGCCGGTCGCCGCCATGACCCGCTCCCACGCCGAATCGTTCAGGACCGGGCAGTCGCTCGGCACGCTCATGCGTCTCCCCCCGACGCGGCCGCATGGGCATGGGCGTGCACCAGCTCGTGCATCTCCCGCACCTTGGCGGCAAACTCCTTGCCCTCGGCAGCGGAGATCCACTGGAGCTGAAGGCGGTCCGCGGCGATGCCCTTGCGGGCGAATTTCCGCTGCCAGAACTCGAACCGCTTGAGCGTCTTCTCGTTGGCGCTGATGTAGTGGCAGTCGCCGAGGTGGCATCCTGTGAGGAGGACCGCGCCGGCGCCCCTGTCAAAGGCGCGGGCGATGAACTCCTCTTCTACCCGGCCGGAGCACATCGTGCGGATGACCCGGGCCGACGGCGGATACTGGATCTTCTCGATGCCCGCCTGATCGGCGCCGGCATACGAGCACCAGTTGCAGGCAAAGACGATGACCTTGTCCTGGGGGCCCTCGAGGAGGGCGGCGTCGATCTGGGCCAGGATCTGTTCCTTCGTGAAGTAGGGCATGGTGATCGCGTCGTAGTTGCACTCGGCGGCGCAGGTGCCGCACCCCTGGCAGGCCGCGTCGATCAGGTGAATCGGCCCCTGCTTGATGGGGCCGAGCATCTCGATGGCGCCGAAGGGGCAGACTGGCACGCAGCGGGCGCAGAAGATGCAGCGGTCGAGGTCGAGGCGGGCGGTGATGGGCTCCTTCTCCACGGTGGGCCGGGCCAGGAGCACGCCGGCTTTGGCGGCGGCGGCGCGCCCCTGGGCGGTCGCTTCCCGCACGTCTTTCGGCGCCTGGGCCGTGCCCGCAAGGTAGATGCCGGGCGACGCCGCCTCGACCGGCCCCAGCTTGGGGTGGCGCTCCAGGAGGAACCCGTCCTCGCTGCGGGCGACTTTGAGCTGGCCCGACAGCGTCTCTTCCTGGGGGAGCAGGCCCACCACCAGCACCAGAAGATCCGTCGGAATCCTGACCGGCATGCCCAGGAGCTCGTCCCGCAGCGCGACGGCGCCGTCCTGCACGTCGATCGCCGCTTCGGGGGGCAGGTCAGGATCGTAACGGAAGAACTGGACTCCCGCCCTGAGGGCCTCCTCGTAGAGCTCTTCGGCGTTGCGGCTGAAGGTGCGGATGTCCTTGTACAGCACGCGCACCTTCTTGCCCGTCCGCCGCAGGCGCAGGGCCTGGCCGATCATCGACTCGCAGCAGTAGCGGGAGCAGCCGGTGCCGTTCCTGCGGGACCCTACGCACGCGACGAAGGTGACGCGCTCCTCGGGGACCTGAGGCCAGCGGCCCTCCAGCTCCAAGTTTGTGATCACCCGGGCGTCACGCCCGTAGCCCAGCTCCGTGGGGGCGTAGGGCCGGCTGCCGGTGGCCAGGATGACGGCGCCCGCGCGGATGTTCTCGCCGGTCGAGAGGTGGGCGCTGAAGTCGCCCACGTGGCCGCCGATCACCTCCACCTCGCTGGCGAGATGCACGCGCACCCCGGCCGCCTGGATCTGCCGGCGAAGGCGTTGAACCAGGGCCTGCGCCCCCAGCCCGAGCGGCGAGAGCTCGTCCAGGGAGTTGAGCAGGCCGCCCAGTTCCGGCGCCTTTTCCACCAGGTGTGTCTCGTAGCCCTGGGTGGCCAGGCTGATCGCGGCGGCCATCCCCGCCGCGCCCCCGCCGATCACGAGGGCGCGTTGGACCACCGGCTGCTGGCTCGGCTCCAGGGGGGTCAGGCGCCGCGCCTTCTCCACGCCCATGCGCACCATGTCGAGCGCCTTGAGGGTGGCGGCCTCCCGCGCGTCCTTGTGCACCCAGGAGTCCTGATTGCGCACATTCACCATTTCCAGCAGATACGGATTCAGGCCGGCTTTGACGCAGACGCGCCGGAAGGTCGGCTCGTGGGTCTTGGGGGAGCAGGCGGCGATGACCAGCCGGTTGATGCCTTTCGCGCGGATGGTCTGGACGATCTCCTGCTGGGTATTGCCGGCGCAGCTGAACATCTGCCCCTGCGCGTGCACGACGCCGGGCAGGCTCTGGGCGAAGGCGACCACCCGGGGCACGTCGACGGTTCCGGCGATGTTCGACCCGCAGTGGCAGACGAAGACGCCTACGCGGGGGGCGGCGAGGTCGGTGACGGGCTCGGCCGCCTCCGCCCGCGGCCAGGAGCGTGCGCTCAGATGCGAGAGGGCCAATGCGGCAGCGGCCCCCGCCTCGCACACGCTGTCGGGGATGTCCTTCGGGCCGGTGGCGCAGCCGCAGGCGTAGACGCCCTCGCGCGCCGTGAAGGCGGTGCCGCCCCGCTCCTCGGATGTCCGGACGAAACCATCTTCCCCGAGCTCGATCCCCAGAGTCTCGGCGAGGTGGCCCAGGCCCTCCGGGGCCCGGACGGCCGTCGCCAGCACGACCATGTCGGCATCCTTGGTCTCCGTGCGCCCCTGCGCGGTGTCTTCGTAGCGTACCCGCAGGCTGCCGCCGTCGGCGGCGACCGAGGAAGGCCGGCCGCGGATGAAGCGGCATCCTGCGTGCTTGGTCCTCGCGAGAAACGCGTCGAACCCCTTGCCGTAGGCCCGGGTGTCCATGTACAGGACCGTCACGTCGCGGATCCCGTGATCGAGCGCCTGAAGGGCGTGCTTGACCGAGTACATGCAGCAGACGCGGGAGCAGTAGCGGTAGAAGCGGACATCGCGCGAGCCCACGCACAGGACGAACACGATGCTCTCGGGGTGCCGGCCGTCAGAGGGTCGGACGATCTCCCCGCCGGTGGGCCCGGCCGAGGTCAGGAGCCGCTCGAACTCGAAGGACGTCAGGACGTCGGGGTGCGTCCCGTAGCCGTAGGCGCGCAGGAGCGTGGGGTCGATCGTTTCGAAGCCGGTGGCCACCACGACGGAGGCGACTTCGCGCACCAGCTCCTTCCCCCGGTAGAGGTTGAAGTCGATGCAGCGGGGACCGCACACGTCCGCGCACCGCTGGCAGGGCAGATAGTTGGGGGGCTCGTTGAGGCACTTGTCGATATCGATGACGTAAGCGCCGGGCACCGCCTGAGGGAAGGGCGTATAGATGGCGCCGCGGCTGGCCATACCCGCATCGAACTCAGAGGGGAGCGCCACCGGGCAGACCTTGGTGCACTCGTCGCAGCGCGTGCACTCGTCCGTGACGAAGGTAGGCCGCTGCCGGATAGACGCCTGGAAGGCTCCGGCTCCCCCTTCGAGCCTGGTGACCTCGGCGCAGGCCAGCACCTCGATGTTGGGATGGTCCCGCACCTCGGCCAGCTTTGGAGCCTCGATACAGATCGAGCAGTCGAGGGTGGGGAAGTTCTTGTCCAGCGCGGCCATCGTACCGCCGAGGGAGGCGCCCCGCTCGACCAGGACGACCCGGGCTCCCGAATCGGCCAGGTCCAGAGCGGCCTGAACGCCGGCGATACCGCCCCCGATCACCAGTACCGTGTCACTCATCGGACCGGCTCACCCCTGGCGGCGTACTCGTACCCGGCTGCCACGGCCTGGAGATTCAAGGGGATCGTCCGTTCCCGCACCGCGGTGCGGACGGCCGTCTCCAGAGCCTGCCGGCTCACGACGCCCGTGACGGCACCGAGAAAGCCCAGCATCACCATGTTGGCCACGATCCGGTTCCCCAGTTCCTCGGCGAGGCGGGTACAGGGAACCCGGTAGACCTGCCCGGTGCGGGCGGCGGCCTGTACCAGGTCGCTGTCCTGAAGGACGGTGCCATCCTCCCGGACCTCCGAGCCAAACTTGTGGAAGGCTTCCTGGGACATCAGCGCCACCAGGTCGGGGCGCGAAATCATCGGGTAGTCGATCACTTCGTCGCTGATGATCAACTCCGCGGCACACGCGCCCCCCCGGGCCTCGGGACCGTAGGACTGGGTGAGGAGGGCGTTCTTGCTATCGTAGAGGGCCGCCGCCCGGCCGAGGACGTAGCCGGCCAGGATGATGCCCTGCCCTCCAAACCCCGCCAGACGAATTTCCGTGCGCATCGCAGCGCTCTCCCTCACGTCTTGGGAAGCGGGTGGTAGACGGGCCGGTCGCGGTCCACAAAGTTCCCCACCACCAGGGGGACGTCTTTGCTCATGCTCACGTCCAGGCTGTCCAGCGGCGCGTGGTCGTCCACCACGCACTGGCGGCGGTAGAACCACATCTCGTCGAGACCCTCGCCGATGTCGTTGGACTTGCCGAAGCTCACCGGACACGGCGCGACGATCTCGATGAAGGTGAACCCCTGCTTCTTCATGGCCCTGTCCATCGCCGCCTGGAGCTGGCGCACGTGCAGGGCCGTCCAGCGGGCCACAAAGACAGCGCCCACGGCGGCCGCCAGATACGGGAGATTGAAGGGCTGCTCCACGTTGCCGCGGGGGGTGGTGGTGGTGAGCGCGCCGCCGGGGGTTGTGGGCCCGGCCTGGCCGCCGGTCATCCCGTAGTTGAAGTTGTTGACGCAGATGACGCTGAGGTCGACGTTGCGGCGGGCGGCGTGAATGAAGTGATTCCCTCCGATCGCGAACAGGTCGCCGTCGCCGCTCACGACCGTCACTTCCAACTCCGGCCGGACCACCTTGAGCCCGATGGCAAAGGGGATCGCCCGCCCATGGGTGGTGTGAAAGGAATCGACGCGCAGGTATCCGGCCACCCGCCCGGTGCAGCCGATGCCCGATACACAGACGTGGCGATCCAGGGGGATCCCTGACGCCACCATCGCCCGCGCATAACACTCGGCCACGATCCCCAGGCCGCAGCCCGGGCACCAGATGTGGGGCAGGCGGTCTGCCCGCAGCATCTCATCCAGCGGATGAGTGTCGGCGATCCTCTCCCCTGCTGCCATGCCCGGCAGCCTCCTCGCCATGCACCCGTCGCCGGCCGCCGTCCCGGGCAGCCTCCCTCACCGAGTCGAGGATGACCTCGGGGGGGATGAGCTCTCCCCCGGCGTGGCTCGCCAGCACCACGGAGCGAGCGGTGAACCGCTCGACTTCGCGCTTCATCTGACCCAGGTTCAGCTCCGCCACCACGAAGGCGCGCGCTTGCTGAGAGAGCGCCGTCACGACATGGCCAGGGAAGGGCCAGAGCGTGATCAGGCGCAGCAACCCGGCCCGGATGCCCTCCTGCCGGGCCAGGGCCACGGCCCTACGGGCAGAGCGGGCAACGCACCCGTAGGTGATGACGACGATCTCGGCATCGTCCACAGACCAGGACTCGTATTCCGCGATCTCGCTGGCCGCGCGCGAGATCTTCTCCGAGAGGCGGCGCACCAAAAGATCGTGGGTCGTGGCGTCCGTGGCCGGGTAGCCTTGTGCATCATGGGTGAGTCCGGTGACGTGAATCCGGAACCCGTCGCCGGCCCGAGGCATCAGGGGGATGAGATCGCCGTTGGTCGCGAACGGGTGAAACGGCGTGCCGGGGACAAGGGTCGGGCGCCGGGGGCCGGTGCGGACGATGCGATCCTCCGCCGGGATGACCACGCGCTCCGTCAGGTGGCCGATCACCTCATCGGCCATGATGAACACCGGGGTGCGGAACCGGTCGGCCTGATTGAACGCCTTGACGGTGAGGTCAAACATCTCCTGGCAGGAGGCGGGGGCATAGGCGATGACCTCGTAGTCGCCGTGGGAACCCCACTTGGCCTGCATCACGTCCGCCTGCCCCACCAGGGTCGGCAACCCGGTGGACGGCGCTCCGCGCTGGACGTCCACGACGACGCAGGGCGTCTCGGTCATCGCGCCGAGGCCGATGTTCTCCATCATGAGCGTGAAGCCGGGCCCGGAGGTGGCGGTCATGGCCCTGGCGCCGGCCCACGCCGCCCCCAGGACCGCGGCCATGCTCGCTAGCTCGTCTTCCATCTGCACGTAGTACGCCCCGACCTCCGGCATGCGCGCGGCCAGCCGTTCGGCGATCTCCGTTGAGGGCGTGATCGGATACCCGGCGAAGAACGAGCATCCGGCGGCCAGCGCCCCTTCGGCGCAGGCGGTGTCGCCGTTCATGAAGTGCGGGCCGCTCAGGACCCTGGGCCGGCTCACGAGGTTGCCTCGCGTGCGGCCGTGAAGATGGCGAATTCAGGGCAGACGAGCATGCAGAACAGGCAGTTCGCGCACTCCTCTTCTTTGCCGGGGGCGACCTTCGGGAAGTGATACCCTCTGCGGTTCATTTCCGGCGATTCCACAAGCACGGTGCGCGGGCAGAACTCGATGCAGAACCGGCACCCTTTGCACCGCTCCGGGATGACGAAGACCTGCCCTCGGGGGGCGACTCTGCCGTCGAGCGGCCGCCGATGCATCAGCGCCATCTAGGACCGATCTCCCGGGCCCTTCCCGCGCGGCGGTGCGACTTTGGGCGCGCGCCGGCGGGGAACCTCGATCTGTGCCGGGCGGGGACTCGCTTGCTCCCACAGGCGGCCCACCAGCACCTCGACCTGTGTCTCAGGGTAGCGCCGCTGCCCGCCCAGGGTCAGGACAAAAGGCAGCAAGCCACCCTGCGCCCACCGGGTCACCGTTTGCGGCGAGACCCCGAGGCGTGCGGCAACTTCCCGACGCCCGAGCAGGCGGGGGCGCTCTCCGAATCGCTCTGCGGCCGACATGGTTCCGCCTATTGATCCCATCCATCGCTATGGAACCAATGAGCGAAAAGCGGTTCTTGAAGCATTTGCATCATTTTTACTTCCGATCTGATGCATTTGCCATGCTGCGCCGATGAGCGCCAGCGCCGCAAGCAACACGATGCCGTTGCGACGAAGCATTGCGCCGAGCCTCCGTGTCCATCGCCGCTGTCAGGATGGAGAGGTCGCGGACGGCTTCCGCTGCCGGACATGTTCACCGCTCGGCTGGAGCGCGGACGCTCGTTCGCGCAGACGGGTGAGCATGCGGAACCGCGGGGTGGTAAAAACCCATCTAATTGCGCGCTTCCGTGAGCTAATCGCCGCGGAGCAGGTCCTCCTCCGGCCCGGCCCTCCGCAACCCGGCCGTGTTCCAATTGATGCGAACGTATGTTCGATATTATTATAAACTTGCCGATGCTCCAGTTACCCGTGCCCGGCCTTCCCCTCCCTCCGGACCAGCCGTTCAGCGGCCTCGTTCTGCTCACCGGCCACGCGAGCGTGCTCCGGCTCAGCCAGCTCCTGTGCCTCCAGTACCTCCGCCGCGGCCACCCCGTGGTGCTGGTGGACGCCACCAATGCCTTCGACGCCCCCCTGCTCTCCGACGCGGCCCGGGCCGGGCGGCTCGACCTCCGGATGATCCTTGACGCCGTGCACCTCTCGCGGGTGTATACCTGCCACCAGCTCGAGACGCTGATCGCCGAAAGCCTGCGGCCGGCGATCGAGACGCTCCACCCCCGGGCGGTACTCTGCCTCGGCCTGCTCGATCCGCTCGACGACGAGGACGTCCCGGCCACCGAAGCTACCCGCATCTTCCGGCGCATGGTCCCCGCGCTCGATGACGTGAGCCGCCGTCTGCCGATCCTGGCCGCCTGTCCCGATCCCGCCGCTCCCGCGCGCGGTACCGGCGAGCTCCGCCGCGGGTTCTGCACCCGGCTCCTCCACATGGCCCGCTGGCATTTCGCCGCCCGGGCAGAGGACGACGTAGTGTGGATCGCCAGGGAGCGGCCCGACCCCGCCCGGTGGGAGTGGGCGCTTGGCCGCCGGCCGGGACATCCCTTTCGAAGGAGATGAGCGCAGATGGGCCGCACCGTGCCCACGATGACTCAGGTCATTCAAGGTGAGGAAGAAAGCTGGGCGCCGTTCCGCCGGGCGCTCCGCGCGCAGGACCGGCCGGCGTTCGACCGGCTCTTCGCCGCCGCCCGCCATCACGCCGCCGCGACCAGCTATGTCGCTCGACCCGTGCCGTTCGATGCGATTCTCCTCGCGATGCTGCTGGAAGCGATGAAGGCGATCGAGGCGCTCGAGGCCGAGGTCGAGCGGCTCCGAGCGCATCTACGCGGCTGAGGCCACCCGGTACTGTACTGCACCGCTCCTGAGCCGCTTGAGAGCACACACGCTGCCGTGGACGCCTTCCTCTTCGACGTGTACCCGGTCCCGGGCGGGATGGCCGTCTGGCTGCTCGCGGACGACGGCACCCGCCTGCGGCTCGTGCATCCCTGGGCACCCCGCCTGTACTATGCGGGCGACGGCGGCGCCGTCCGCCAGGCCGAGGCGGCGCTGCGATCGCTGCGCACCCCGATCACCCTCCGGCCGGCGGTGCGGCGCGATCTGCTCCGCGGGGAGATCCCGGTCGTCGAGGGCGCGGTCGCCGACCCGATGGCGTTCCCCCGTGTCACCGCGCGCCTCGCACGCCTCGACGGCCTCACGTTCTACAACTGCGACGTGGCGCTGCCGCAGATGTACCTGTACGAGCACCGGCTCTTCCCCCTCGGACGGTGCGCGGTGGATGTAACCCCGGACGGCCGGATCCGGGAGATCGCCCCGCTCGACTCCCCCTGGGATCCGGAGTACACAGTGCCGCCGCTTACGATCCTCCGTCTGCGCCTGGAGGGCGACCCCATCAATCCGAATCACGGGCGCCGGGCCACCCTGCACGTCGCGGTGGACGGTGAGGAGAGCGGCCTCATGGGAGACACGCCCGAGGAACTGCTCGCCTCCCTCGCCCGGTGGCTCCGTCGCTACGACCCCGACGTCATCCTGACCGAGTGGGGCGACTCATTCCTGTTTCCGCGGCTGCGCCGCCTCGCCGGCCGCTGCCGCGTGCCCCTGCCGCTGAACCGTGACGCCGGGGCGGGCCTGCGGACGCGCCGCGAGCGCTCGTACGTGACGTACGGCCAGATCGTCTACACCGCCGGGGGCGTGTACCTGCGCGGCCGGTGGCACCTGGACACGACCAACTCCTTCACGTACGAGGAGGCGGAGCTGCCGGGGCTCCTCGAGCTGGCCCGGCTGGGCCGGATGCCGGTCCAGCACGCGGCCCGGACGAGCGTGGGGACCGTGATCACCTCGATGCAGCTGGACCAGGCCTATCAGGACGGGATCCTCATCCCCTGGCGGAAGTCCCGCCCTGAGGCGTTCAAGTCGGCCGGCGACCTCCTCCTGACCGACCGGGGAGGGCTGTCCTACACGCCGCTCATCGGCGCGTACGAGCACGTCGGCGAGCTCGACTTCGCGGCGATGTACCCGGCGATGATGGCCCGGTTCAACATCTCCCAGGAGACGGTCAACTGCGCCTGCTGCCGGGAGGATCCGGCCGCCCGCGTGCCGGGCATCCCCCACCACCTCTGCCGGCGCCGGCGGGGGCTCGTTCCCCGGGTGCTCGAGCGCGTGCTCAAACGCCGGGCCTACTACAAGACCCGCAAGGCGGAGACGGGCGGGAGCGAGCGCCACCTGTACGACATGCGGCAGACCGCGCTCAAGTGGATCGGCGTTGTGAGTTTCGGCTATCAAGGGTACAAGAACGCGCGCTTCGGCCAGATCGAGGCGCACGAGTGCACGACGGCGCTCGGCCGCGAGATGCTCCTGCGCGCGAAGGACGTGGCGGAAGCCCAGGGGTACCGGCTGCTGCACGCCCTCGTGGACTCGGTGTGGCTCCAGCGCCCAGGCGCCGGGCACGCGGACTACGAGGCGCTCGCCGCGCAGATCCGCGAGGCCACCGGGCTGCCGATCGCCGTCGAAGGCGTGTATCGCTGGATCGCGTTCGTCCCCTCCCGCACCCACCCCCGGATCGGCGTGCCCAACCGCTACTTCGGGGTGTTCGAGAACGGAACGAGCAAGGTGCGGGGCATCGAGCTGCGGCGGGGCGACACCCCGCCGGTCGCCGCGGAGACGCAGTCCCGGATGCTGGGCCTCCTCTTCGAGGCGGCGACGCTCCGGGAGGCGCGGGCGCGGATTCCGGCGGTGCGGGACCTGCTCGAGGAGCAGCTCGCCCGGCTGCGCCAGCACGAGGTGCGGGCGGAGGAGCTCGTGATCCGCACCGTGCTCTCCCAGGATCCTCGCGAGTATACCCGCGGCGTCCCCCAGGCCGTGGTCGCCGCCCAGCTCTTCCAGGCCGGGGTCGAGCTGCACCCGGGGGAAGCGATCGAGTACATCATCGCGAACGCGTCGTCCCCTGTGCCCGAGGAGCGGGCGGTCGCCTACGCGCGTCTCCCGGGGGACTGGTCATACGATGCCGAGCGGTACGCGCAGATCCTCCGCCGGGCCACGGACACGCTCCTCGCGCCGTTCGGCGAGCGCACCGACGCGCCCCCGCCCTCACCCCGCCGGCGTGTCTTGCGGCGCCGCGAACCCCTGCTCGGCGAGCGCGCGCAGGTCCCGGAGGAACGCCGCGACCGGCGCCGCCAGAAACATCCCCATCAACCCGAAGAGGGCGTCCCCGACCAGGAGGGCCAGGAGGATCGTGGCGGCGTGCAGGTTGAGCTCGTGGCCGATGATCTGCGGCAGGATGAGCTTCGACTCGACGAGCTGCAGCACGACGAAGAACACGAGGACGGCAGCGGCCGTTCCCGGTGACTGCAGCAGCGCGACGCCCACAATCGGGATCGCCCCGAACACCGGGCCGACGATCGGGATCGCGCGCGTCAGCCCCGCTGCGATCCCCAGCAGCAGCGGAAAGCGCATGCCGATCAGGGACAGCCCGATCCACACCACGATCCCCGAGATCGCCATCAGGATGAGCTGGCCGCGGACGTAGCCGGCCACGATGCGGTCCGCCCGGCGGGCGGCCAGGAGCGTGGGGGCGCGCACGCGCGAGGGCAGGAACTCCAGGAGCTCCTGCTTGAGGACCGGGAGGTCCATCAGGAAGTAGAAGGCCAGGATCGGGATCAGGACGATTTCGACGACGTGCGACAGCCACCGGGCGGTGGCCTGGATCCACCGGCCGAGGGCGTTCACGAACAGCACGCCCGCCTGGTTGAGCGCGTCGTTCACCCTCTGCCGGATGGGCGGCGGCACGTCGCGGTCGAGCGAGGCGCGCGCCTGCGCAAGCCACGCGCTCACCTGTCCCTCGTACTGCTCCGTGTTCTGGACGAACAGCTGGAACTCGGCAGTGACCGGGCCGGTGGCCACGGCAGCCCCCTCGGCAACCACGACGATCACGAGGACGAACGCGGAGGCGACCGCGGCGACCCGCGGGACGGGCCGGCGGCCGATCCGGAGGCGGCCGATCCAATCGACGAGGGGCAGCAGGGCGTAGGCCAGCATCGCGGCCAGCGCGACCGTGACCAGCACGAACCGGAGGCGATAAAGAAGGTAGACCGCCGCCGCCACCAACACGATCCCGATCGTGATCCGAAGCCAGCGCTCAATGGCCGTCACGAATCCTCTAAGTTCGCACCCGAGGACGACACGCCCTTTTCAGCAAGCGAAGTTCGGGCCGCCGTTGACAGGCAGGAGGGCGGTCTGGTAGCGTGGCAGTGACGAGGGGAGTATTCGGGAGCCTGCGGGCTCCGGTGAGGACCGTCAGGACGGCGGGCGACCGCCCGGCCTCACCCAGACGCCGTCTGCGATGAGACCTCCGAAACGCATCGGGCCGTTTCGGAGGTTTTTTGCCGCTCCGGCGCGGTCCCCGGGAGTGACGTGATGGACGTGCAGGGTGTGCTGTGGGTCGCGTTCGGCGCCCTGGTCGCCGGCATGATCGCGCTCGACCTCAGCGTGTTCAGCCGGGACATTCGCGCGCCGTCGACGCGCGAGGCCGGGATCCTGAGCCTCGCCTGGATCGTGCTGGCGCTGCTCTTCGGAGCAGGCGTCTGGTGGCTCCGGGGCCGCGAGGATGGCCTCGCGTTTCTCACCGGTTACATCCTGGAAAAAGCTCTCAGCCTCGACAACCTCTTCGTGTTCCTGTTGCTCTTCGGCCAGTTCGGCGTCCCGGCCCACCTCCAGCCCAGGGTCCTGAAGTGGGGCATCCTCGGCGCGGTCCTCATGCGCGCGGGGTTTATCGTGGGGGGCGTGGCCCTGATCCACGCGGTCGAGTGGATCACGTACGTCTTTGGAGTCCTGATCATCTGGGCCGGGATCCGCATGGCGCGGGGACAGCCCGGGGAGGTCGCTCTCGGGGGCCTGCCGATCCTACGGATGCTGCGCGGACACCTCCCGCCGGCTCCCGGGGACGCCGGTGCGGCGCGGCCGAGGGAGGGGGCGTTCATCGTCCGCCGGGGCTGGCGGCTGTACGTCACGCCGCTCCTCGCCGTGCTGATCCTGGTGGAGCTGACCGACCTCATCTTCGCGGTCGACTCGGTCCCGGCGATCCTGGCCGTGACGACCGACCCGTTTCTCGCGTACACGTCGAACGTGTTTGCGATCCTGGGGCTGCGCGCGCTCTACTTCCTGCTCGCCGGCGCGATGGGCCTGTTCCGCTACCTGAAGCCGAGCCTGGCGGTCATCCTCACCTTCGTGGGCCTCAAGATGCTCCTCGCCGACGTCTACCCGATCCCGCTCGGCGTCATGCTCGGCCTCGTCGTGTCGATCCTGGGGGGGAGCGTCACCGCCTCGCTGCTGCACCGGCCGGCCCGCGCGGCGTGACCTCCCGGGGGAAACAGCGTCAAGCGGCGGAGTCGGATAGATTTCCGCCGCCCTGTGGGCCGCTGCGCCGTTGGCCAAGCCGGCCGCCGCCCCCGCCACCGTCAGGTGATCGACTCAGGTAGCCCGGCGTGATGCCGGTTGCGCCGGCCCCCCTCCGCGGGGATCAAACCGGACGGGCGCCGGGGACACCGCTGCTGCGGACGTATCCGCCTGGTCCGCCGCCGCTTCCGGAAGGGGTGAGGACAACCCCTCGGCGGGCGGCGTGGCCGCCCGATTTACCACCAGGCGGAACACGTCGCTCCGCGCGTAATGACCGGCGACGTCGAAGTCGTACTTCCCTTCGACGACCTGCCCCAGGTCCAGGTCCGCCGCCACGATCCCCTCGCTCCCGAACAGCGGCCCGGCCAGATACTCGCCGAGCGGCCCCACAATCGCGCTCCCGCCGCGCGAGAGCACGTCCGGCATGTCATCGAGTTCTTCCCGGACCTCAAGGTCGGCCGGGTACATCGCCTTCGTCACGAACTGGCAGCAGGACAAGACGAAGCACCTTCCCTCGCAGGCGATGTGCCGAATGGTAGCCTGCCAGCTGTCGCGGCTGTCGGCGGTGGGAGCAACGTAGATTTCCACGCCCTGCGTGTACATCGCCATCCGGGCGAGGGGCATGTAGTTCTCCCAGCAGATGAGACCGCCTATCCGGCCCGCCTCGGTGGCGAGCACCGGCAGGGTGCTGCCGTCCCCTTCGCCCCAGACGAAGCGCTCCGCCGCGGTGGGCTTGAGCTTCCGGTGCTTGGCGAGCAAGCGCCCGTCGGGTCCAATGTAGAGGAGCGTGCAGTACAGCGTTCCTCGACTGTAGGCGCTGTCCCGCTCGATGACCCCCACGGCCACGTACGTGCCGGTCTCCCGGGCGGCGCGCCCGATCGCCTCGGTCGCCGCGCTCGGCACCTCGACCGCGTTGGCCCAATAACGCGCCCATGTCCGGCGCCCCGCCGGCGTCCGTCTTCCCATCTTGGTTCCCAGACTGAGCCCCCACAGGTAGGCCGGCACGTAGGCTTCCGGAAACACGACCAGCCTCGCGCCCTGCGCCGCCGCTTCGACGATCAGGCGGCAGGCCTTCTCCACCGTCGCCTCCCGATCAAGCAAGACGGGCGCGGCCTGCACCACAGCTGCGCGGACCACCGGAAACGTCTCGGCCATCACGTCTACCTCCGCATACTCATCCGGCTCCCGCCCATCAGGAACCGGCCGGGCCGGGGGGCGACGGCGCCGCGACGCTGAGGAGCGCCCAGGAGCCCGGAGGCGTCGGCCACGTCGCCGCCGCGGGGTGGAGGATCGCCCCGAGGATCTCGAGCCCATCCACGATCCGGGGGCCCGGCCGGCTGAAGTAACTGCCGCCGTCCGTCGCGTAGACGCGCCCCGCCCGGACAGCCGGCAGGGCCCGCCACTCCGAACGGGCCTCGACCGCCGCGACCTCCCGCACGGTCCGGGCGACGTCGAACCCGCAGACGGTCAGCACGATCACCTCCGGCCGGGCCTGAGCGATCTCGGGCCATGCGATGCGCACCGAGGGACGGCCGGGGCGTCCGGCCGCCTCCTGGCCGCCGGCCAGCCAGACGAGCTCGGGCATCCAGTGACCGCCGCAGAACGGCGGATCCAGCCACTCCATGCAGAACACGCGGGGCCGCGGGCGGCCGCGCATCGCCGCCTCGACCCGGCTGATCCGCCCGCGGAGAGCCGCCACCACCGTGCGCGCGTCGGCCTCGCGGCCCGTAGCGGCGCCGACCAGAAGAATGTTGCTCAGGATGTCGTCCAGCGTGTGGGG
>JAPVSX010000256.1:0-8800 GCA_047519495.1 Armatimonadota bacterium | reverse complement strand
GGAGGAGGTTGAAAACCGCGTGAAGAACGGAGGACGAAACGAACGTGTGTCTGGTCTACCAATCTATCGTCGAGCCTGCTATGTTTGCCTCGCAGGGATGTTTCTTCCCCGTTAAGGTGCGGGGTGACGGTCCTGCGGAGCGCTTAGAAGGCGAGTGAAACTGAAGAGAGGTGCATCCTACGTAGGTCTCACGTAGGTCTCAATATCAAAGACCAGGTTCTGGGGGGAGTCACCGTGGCCACACTCACGCGTCGCGATTTCTTGAAACTGGCGGGGGTGAGCGCGGGAACTATTGCCCTCTCCGAACTGGGCTTCGACCTCGCCCACGCCTCCCAGGTCCGGCAGACTTTGCGTATCGCCGGGGCCACGCAATCCCACTCAGTCTGCCCATACTGCGCCGTTGGATGTTCGCTCATCGCGTACACGCGCAAGGATCCCGACGGCACCGTCAAGCTCCTGCAGATTGAAGGCGATCCGGACAGTCCCGTCAACGAAGGCCGGCTGTGCCCCAAGGGGGCCACGGCGATGCAGCTCGCCACCTCAACCCGCAGGGTCGAGCAGCCCATGTACCGGGCCCCGGGGACAGCGTCCTGGCAGAAGGTGTCCTGGGACTTCGTGCTCGACAAGCTGGCGCAGAACATCAAGGCGACCCGGGATCGCACCTTTGTCGCCACGGACGCGGCGGGGAACGTCGTCAACCGGTGCGAGGGAATGGCGTTTGCCGGTGGGGCGGCGTTCAGCAGCGAGGAGGGCTATTTCGCGACCAAGGTGATGCGGGGCTTAGGCGCCGTCTACATAGAACAGCAGGCCCGGGTCTGACACGCCCCCACGGTGGCCAGTCTGGCCGCCACGTTCGGAAGAGGGGCAATGACAAATCACTGGAGGGACATCAAGAACGCCGACCTGATTCTGATCAACGGAGCCAATCCCGCGGAAGCGCACCCGGTCGGGTTCCAGTGGTTCATGCGCGCCAAGCTGGATCCCACGAAAGGCCCGGGCAACGGGGGCGGGGCCAAGATCATTCATGCAGATCCCCGGTTCTCCCGGACCTCGGCGGTGGCCGACACGTACCTGCGAATCCGCGCGGGGACCGACATTGCGTACTTCGGCGGGCTGATCAACTACGTCATCCAGAACACCCTCTACCACGACGCGTACGTCAAGCACTATACCAACGCGTCGTTTATCGTCAAAGACGGATACGCCTTCACGGATGGCCTCTTCTCCGGCTATGACCCCAAGCGCCGCGCCTACAACACGGCGACCTGGACGTACGAGACCGACGCGAAGGGGTTCGCCCGGCGGGACCTCACGCTCGCGCATCCGCGCTGCGTGTTCCAGCTCATGAAGCAGCACTATTCGCGGTACACGCCCGAGATGGTCTCCACGATCACCGGCATCCCGGCGGATGACTTCATGCAGGTGGCCAAGCTCGCCGGCGAGATGGGCCGGCCCGACAAGGTGATGACGATCGTCTACGCGGTCGGGCTCACCCACCACACGACCGGCAGCCAGATGATCCGCACCGGCGCCGTGCTCCAGCTCTTGCTGGGTAACATCGGGCGGCCCGGCGGCGGCATGAACGCCGAGCGCGGGCATGCGAACATCCAGGGGAACACCGATAACGCGATCTCCTGGGACATCCTGCCCGGCTACCTGCGTATCCCCATGCCCGGTCAGAAGAACCTGGACGACTACGTCGCCCAGAGCGCGCCGAAGAAGCTGGACCCGAACTCGTGGAACTTCTTCGGGACCAACTACCGGAAGTTCATGGTCAGCCTGCTCAAGGCGTGGTACGGCGATGCGGCGACCAAGGACAACGAATTCGCCTTCCATTACATGCCGAAGCCGGGCGGGAACTCCTCGTGGATGTCCATCTTCGACGCGGCGCTCAGGGGCAAGATGGAGGGGGTCATCCTCTCGGGGATGACGGCGACGAGCATCGGCCCCGACAGTAACCAGGTCCTCCAGGCGCTCTCGAACCTCAAGTGGCTCGTGGTCATGGACGCGTTCCCCACCACCAGCTCCGAGTTCTGGCATGGGCCGGGGATGGACGCGAGCAAGGTCCAGACCGAGGTCTTCATGATGCCGTGCACCCACTGGATCGAAAAGGACGGGTCGTTCACCAACAGCGGCCGGTGGATGCAGTGGAAGGATCAGGTGATTCCGCCGCAGGGCGAGGCCCGTCACGACCACTGGATCCTGACCGAGCTGCTCTTCCGGGTGAAGCAGCTGTACCAGCGCGACGGCGGCAAGTTCCCCGATCCGATCATGCACCTCACCATGGGCTACAAGGACCCGCGCAAACCGGAGCTGGATGAGATCGCGCAGGAGGTCAACGGCAGGGACCTGACGACCGGGAAGCGCCTGGCGACCTTCGCCGCGCTCAAGGACGACGGCACCACTACCGCCGGTGACTGGATCTACACCGGTTCGTACCCTGAGGCCGGCAACCTCGCCAGGCGGCGCGAGGGCGTCCAGGATCCCGCGAAGAACGACCCGACCGGGATGGGCTTCTTCCCCAACTGGGCGTGGAGCTGGCCGCTCAACCGGCGCGTGCTCTACAATCGGGCCTCGGCGGATCTCGAGGGCCAGCCCTGGGATCCGAAGCGCCCGGGGATCCGGTGGAACGGCGAGAAGTGGGTCGGGGACGTGCCGGACTACCCGCCCGCGATGAGCCCCAAGGACCCCAAGGCGTGGCTGCCGTTCATCATGAACGGCGAGGGCACGGGCCGCTTGTTCAGCAACTCGATGGTCGACGGGCCGCTGCCGGAGCACTACGAGCCCGTGGAGTCGCCGATCGAGAACCCGCTGCATCCGAAGGTCTCGGCGTCTCCCGTCGCCTTCCTCTACGATCAGGCCGCCGGGCGTCCCAACCGCTTCGGCACCTCTGACGAGTTCCCCGTCGTTGCGACGACCTATCGCCTGACGGAGCACGAGCACTACATCACCCAACAGATCCCGCACCTGGTCCAGCTCCAGCCCGAGGCGTTCGTCGAGCTGCCGGAAGGCCTGGCCCAGGAGAAGGGGATCAAGAACGGCGACATGGTGCGCGTCCAGTCGAAGCGCGGCAAGATCGAGGTCCGCGCGATCGTCAGCAGGCGGCTGGGCCAGCTCGACGTCGGTGGCAAGAAGGTGTGGCAGATCGGCATCCCCATTCACTGGGGGTTCGTCGGCATCTCGGCCGAGTTATATCCGGAGAAATCCCAGCACTGGCTGGCGAACGCGCTCACCCCGTTCGTAGGCGACGCGAACGTCAGGACGCCCGAGTTCAAAGCGTTCCTCGTGAACGTGGAGAAGATGTGATGGCGCCGCAGGCCGTTGCCGCCGGGCGCTGGACGGAGCGCCGGCGCCGCGCGGCGGAGCTCACGGAGCGCTGGCCGTTTGCGGCGGAGGTGCTCACGTTCTACGGCGCCCTGCTGGCCGTGCAGGAACGGGTCTGGGAGGCCGCCCAGACTGAACTGTTCGATCCATCTCAGACGGCGGTCTACGTCGCCGAGCGGGCCCTGCCCCCCGTCCTGGCGGTGACGATCTCCAGCGGGCCGGAGAAGCTGGCGCGCGCGGCGGCTGACATGCTCTCCCCCGGCGGGGATCCCCCGGCGGGCATCTCCAGCGGGGGGCAGACAGGCAGGCCGCATGGGGGAGGCCTCTCCGCTTCTATGGGGGAGGACAAGGTGCGCGGGTGGCTTGAGGGCCAGGAGTTGTCCGCGGTGGACCGCTATCTCATGCGGGCCGCTGCCGGGCCGGTGCTCGAGGCGCTCGGCCCGGCGCTTACCGCGCTCGCGACGGCGCAGCCGCGCCATGCCGGCGCGGGGCTCGGTGCGGGCTTGCCCGGACGCGACCAGCGCCGCTGTCCCCGCTGCGGCGGCCTGCCCCAGGTCAGCGTCTTCGCCGCCTCGGGCGAGGACCTGGTTGCGCCTCGCCGCTATCTGGAGTGCGCCCGGTGCGCCTGGCGCTGGCCGTATCCACGCATGACCTGCCCCGCCTGCGGCGAGACGCAATCCCAGCGCCTGCAGATCTTCGCGGAGGAGGGGACCACTCAGGTAGAGGCGACCGGCCAGGTGATACGGGGGACCGGCGGCGCCGCGGCCGGATTCCCGTCGGGGCCCGCCCCGCGCTTCCCGCACGTGAGCGTTCATGCGTGCCGGACGTGCTCGCGCTATCTCCTGAACGTCGATCTCAGCCGGGATGCGCGCGCGGTTCCGGTCGTTGACGAGATGGCGAGCATCCCGCTCGACCTGTACGCCCGGGAACAGGGGTTCGTGAAGATCGTGCCCAATCTCGCGGGGCTCTGAGAGGAGCTGGGGCGATGGCACAGGCAGTCGGCTTCTTCACAGACACCAGCGTCTGCATCGGCTGCAAGGCCTGCGAGGTCGCCTGCAAGGAGTGGAACCAGCTCGAGGGCAACAAGCCCGCGTTCCTCGACAGCTTCGACAACACGGGCAAGCTCGACTCCCAGAACTGGCGCCACGTCGCCTTCTATGACAGGGTGCCGGGTGCGTCCATGACGGTGGGCAACGGACAGGCGTGGCTGATGTTCTCGGACGTCTGCAAGCACTGCAAGCAGGCCAGCTGTATGGAAGTGTGCCCGACCGGCGCGATCATCCGGACCGAATTTGACACCGTGTTCATCCAGCAGGACGTGTGCAACGGCTGTCGGGACTGCATCGCCGCCTGCCCGTTCGGGGTCATCGGCTTCAGCGAGCGGACCGGCACCGTCCACAAGTGCACCTTCTGCTACGATCGGCTCCAGGACGGCCTGATGCCGGCGTGCGCCAAGGCCTGCCCGACCCAGGCGATCCAGTTCGGCCCCCTGGAGGAGATGCAGAAGAAGGCGGACGCGAGGCTCGCCGCGGTGCACGCCCAGGGCACGACGCAGGCACGGCTCTACGGCCGGGACGACAAGGTGTACGGGGGCCTCAACGCGTTCTTCCTGCTGATGGACAAGCCCGAGGTCTACGGGCTTCCCAATGAACAGAACGCCGTCCTGCCCAGGCGCAACAACCGGCCGGGCTATCTCGGCGTGCTGGCGACCGCCGTGCTGGGGATGCTGGCCGGCCTCGTCGCGTTCCGCGAGCGGGGCGAGATGCGGCGCGCCGAGGAGGCGCTCCGCCGGACCGACACGACAGGGAGGACATAACCGATGGCCGAACACTTCGTCCAGGCCCCGCGCTGGGAGTGGTACATTCTCGCGTACTTCTTCCTGGGCGGCCTCACCGGCGGGCTGTACGCGCTGGCGACGATGCTGCGCCTGTGGGGCAGCCCGCGCGATGAGGCGGCGGCCCGGATCGGGTTCCTCTGGGCCTTCCCGATCCTGGTGCTGTGTCCCATCTTCCTGACCATCGACCTCGGCCAGCCGCTGCGCTTCTGGCACATGTTGATCAACACCACGCCCGGCGCCGGCGGTATCGCGTTCAAGTACTGGTCGCCGATGTCGATCGGCAGTTGGGCGCTGCTGGTCTACGGCGTCTTCGCGTTTGTCTCGTTCCTCGAGGCGCTGGCCGCAGGCGGCCGCCCGCGACCTTCTCCGGGGCGCGGTCCCTCGGGCGGCGCCCTGGCCTTTAACGTGGTCGGCGCCCTCCTGGGCGCCTATGTCGCGTCCTACACGGGCGTGCTGCTCAGCGTGTCCAATCAGCCGATCTGGAGCGATACCTGGGCGCTCGGCGGACTCTTCCTCGCGTCGGGACTGAGCGGGTCGGCGGCGCTGCTCTCATGGCTCATCCGGTCTCACCGGGGAGCGGAGGCGACCGAGGGGCGCCTCCACCGGGCGGAGCGCTCTTTTGCGCTGCTCGAGCTGGCCTTGATCGTCGTGTTCTTTCTGAATCTGGCCGCGGCCGGTACGATCTCCAGAGCCCTCGCGGGCCCCTGGGCCGTGCTCTGGGCGCTGGTCGTGCTGAGCCTCGTTCCGCCGGTGGCCGGCCTCGGAGGGCCGAGCATCCAGGTGGTGTCCGGCTCCGGATCGGCGGCGGCCGCGCGGGCCGTCGGTGGGTTCTCCCAGACCGCGATTCTTGCGAGCGTGTTGATCGGCGCGCTGCTGATGCGATTTGTCGTGATCTTCAGCGCACAGTTCTGAGCCATATCCTATGGCGACGTGCCGGCCTTGATCTCCGCCTGGATCTGCCGCCAGGCCTGCCTCGCCTCCTCGATCGACCCTTCGTCCTCGATCGTCGAAACGTCGCCGGGATCGCGGTCCAGGACGATCGCCTTGAGCACGCGCCGCATGATCTTGCCGCTGCGGGTCTTCGGCACGATCCGCACGAAGTTGAGCTCGCCGATCACCGCGACCGGGCCGAGTTCCCGGCGGGCCGTCTCCAACAGCTCCTGCTTCAGCGTATCCGAGGGCGCGTGCGCCAGCTTCAACACGACGAATGCGACGATCACCTCGCCGCGGACCGGATCGGGGCGGCCCGTCGCCGCCGCCTCCGCGACCGCGGGGTGCTTGAGAAAGGCGGTTTCCACTTCGATCGTGCCGATCCGATGCGAGGAGATCTTGATAATCTCGTCGGCCCGGCCGGCGAACCAGACGTACCCGTCCTCGTCGATGTGAGCCGAGTCGCCGGTATAGTAGACTCCCGGGATCCGCTCCCAGTAGTCCCCGGCGTAGCGCTCGGGCTCGCCCCACAGCGTCTGGATGAGTCCGGGGAACGGCCGCGTGAGGACCATGATGCCCTTCTCGCCCGGACCACAGGGCTTGCCGTCGGGCGCGACCACGGCCGCCTGGATCCCGGGGAGGGGGATGCCGGCCGATCCCGGCTTGACCGGGAGCATCGCCAGCCCGTACGGATTGCCGAAGATGGGGCCGCCGGTCTCGGTCTGCCACATGTGGTCGATGACTGGGATCTGATCGTTGAGCACGCGCTTCTGCAGCCACTCCCAGGCGGGAGCGTTCAGCACTTCGCCGGCACAAACGACCCGTTCGAGCGAGGACAGGTCGAACTTCTTGGCGGGCTCTTCCCCGTAGCGCATCAGCAGGCGAACTGCGGTCGGCGACGTGAAGATGCCGGTGACGCCGAACTCCTCGACGATCTGCCAAAGCGTCTCAGGGCCGGGGTGGTCGAGGGCGCCCTCGTAGGCGATCGTCGCGCAGCCGGCGAGGAGCGGCGCGTAGACGATGTAGCTGTGGCCGACCACCCAGCCGATGTCAGACGTAGACCACCAGACGTCGGCCGGCTTCATCCCGAAGCACCAACGCCCCATGCTGAAGATATAGACCTGGTACCCTCCGTGAACGTGGACCGCGAGCTTCGGCTTCGCGGTCGTGCCGGAGGTCGCCAGGATGTAGGCCGGCTCGTTGGCCTCCATCGGGACCCAGCCCCCGCTCTGCCCGGCGGCGTGGGCAAGAAACTCCGGCCACGCGAGGTCTCGTCCGGGCCGCATCGGTCCACCGTCCGTCCCCCGGTGCAGCACGACCACGCGCTCAACCGTGTCGCCTGCCGTCTCCAGGGCCGCATCGACGATGCCCTTGAGCGGCACATCGTGTCCTTTGCGGTAGGTGACGTCCGCTGCGAAGACCAGGCGCGACCCGCTGGCGCGGATCCGGTCCGACAGCGCACCGGCGCCGAAGCCGGCGTAGACGACCGAGTGGATCGCGCCGATGCGGACCGTGGCCAGCATCAGGATGATTGCCTCGGGACAGGTGGGCATGTAGATCGTCAGGCGGTCGCCCTTCCGGATGCCCATCCCGCGTAGCGCGGCGGCCGTCCGCTCGACCTCGCGGCGGAGTTGGGCGTACGAGTATAGGCGGCGCTCGCCGCGCTCGTTGGCGTAGATCAACGCCGTCGAGCCGCCCCGGCCCTGGGCGACGTGCTGGTCCAGGCAGTTGACGGCGAGGTTCGTCTGCCCGCCCGCGTACCAGCGGAAGGTCGGAGGCGTCCAGTCGAAGACCCGGTCCCACTTGCGGAACCAGGGGAGCTGCTCGGCGGCCCGGCCCCAGAAGCCTTCAATGTCCTCTACCGCCTGGCGAAGCCAGCGCCTGACGATGGGATTGATGACCTCCATGCCACCCCTCCTTGCTACAGGATCGCGTCCTCCGGCGTTCCCTCGGCCAACCGGGACGGGCGCAGCGCGCCGATGGAGAGCGCGCGGGCTCGCCCATCGAGGATGCTCTCGGCGAGGAGCTGCTCGAGCCGGGGAATGCATCACGCCGTGGCCAGAGGATCCGTTCGCTGGTCGTGCCGGTCGGCATCGGCATGACGGGTGTCCCTCCGGGTCAACCGAAATGGCGGCGGGCCAGGGCGGCGCAGATGCAAGCATGGAATGCGTTACACGCTTCGGGAATGCCTTCCTCCATCGATCCGGCCCTCGTTCGACCGGCGTCGATCTGTGTGGGCGGCGGGACAGGAAGCCAGGGTCCCGCCCCTGGCGACGGCCCTCGTCCACGCGCTGTTCGGCGTCCTGCGCGTGGCCGGGCGCGGGGACCTGGACCACTCGGCCCTGCCGTCCTGCTGGACGGCCGTCAGGCGGGCGACTACGTTGGGATCGCCGATATCCTGATGTTTGGATTAGGTGGAAACGTCAGGTTAACGCCGGGCTTACGCGGCGCCCCCGATCCGCCAGGAATACGTCAAGTCCACCGCTTTCCGCAGCATCGCCGAGACCGAGCAGTACCGTTCCTGGCTCAACTCCACGGCACGCTGGACCTGCTCGGGCCGCAACTCCCGGCCCGTGAACACGTACTCGAGGGTGATGCGCGTGAAGACCCGGGGGTGCTCCTCCGCGCGGTCCGCGGAGACGCGGATCTCCAGCCCCTCGAGCGGCGCGCGCATCTTCTTGAGGATCGAGACGACGTCCATGCCCGTGC
>JAPVSX010000255.1:0-7184 GCA_047519495.1 Armatimonadota bacterium | reverse complement strand
GCCGAGCACGACCGGCTCCAGGCGGAAGCCGCCGACGCGCGGACGCGGGTGCTCCAGATCGAAGCCGGCGTCGCCCGGGACGAGGAGCGGGTCGAGCAGGAGCGCACCGACGCGCGCCGGCTCGCCGCGGACCGTGCCCGCGCGCTCGGCGAGGTCGCCGCGGCGGAGGCCCGGCTGGCCGGCCATCGCGACCGGATCGCGGCGCTCGACGAGCGCGTGCGCCACCTCGCGCAGCAGCACGCCGCGATCGAGGACCGCCGCCGCGCGCTCGGCACCGAGCTCGCGCAAGTCACGGCCGAGCTGGAGGCGCGGCGCCGCACCGTCGCCGACCTGCGGCGGGAGGAGGAGCAGCAATCCGAGGATCGGGAGGGGCTGCTGGCCGGCCTGCGCCGGCTGGAGATCGAGCGGGAGACCGTCCGCTCACGCCTCAGCTTCCTCGAGGAGGCCCACGCGCAGTACCGCGGGTACGACGCTGGCGCTCGGGAACTGCTGCTGGCCAGGCAGGGTGACCCCGTGCGATTCGCCGCGCTGCGAGGCGCCCTCGTCGAGTTCCTGAGCGTGCCGCGAGACGTCCGGCCGGCCGTCGAAGCGGCGCTCGGGCCGTGGCTCTCGGCGCTCGTCGTGGACTCGATCGAGGACGTTTGGGCCCTCCGCGCTTCCCGGGGGGAGCGTGAGGCCGGCGAGGTCGCGTTCCTGCCTGCTTCGCTGGTCCGGGCGCGGGAACCGCTGCCGCTGCCACCCGCCGCCGCGTCCGATCCAGGGGTACGCGGCCGGGCGCTGGACGTCGTGCGGGTCGCGGGCGACCGCCCCGACGTCGTGCGCACGCTCCTTGCCGATGTGCTGATCGTGACGGATCTGGACGCCGCCCTGCGGGCGCGGGCGGCTGGCTACGCGGGCCGGATCGCGACGCTGGCGGGGGAGGGACTCTCGCCCGAAGGCGTCGTGACGACGGGCCGGCGGCTGGCGGAGCACGGCGTCGTCGGGCGCGCGGAGGAGATCGCCGAGGCGCGCGCGTCCCTCACCCGCCTCGAGGAGGCGGCGCAGCAGCACGCCCGCCAGGGCGAGGCCGCGGCCGCCCGCCTGCGCGAGATCGAGGCGGCCATCTCGGAGGCCGAGGAGGCGGTCACGCGCCAGACCGAGACGCGCGCTCTGGCCGAGCGGCGCCTGACCCTGCTGGACGCCGAGGCCGCGCGCCTCGGCGAGGAGGTCGCTGCAGCGACAGCCGAGCGGCCGGCCGTCGAAAGCGAGGCCGCCGCCCAGGACGCGCTCCGGCAGCGGGCGCATATGCAGGCCGAGGCGCTCGGCGCACGGATCGACGAGATCGAAGCTGAGGCCGCATCACTCGCCGCGCGGCTGCGCGACCAGACGGCGGCCCTGCGGGAGCTGCGGGACCGGATGCTGGCCCTCACCGTGGCGCTCACCGAGCTCGAGGGGAAGCGCATGGCGCTCCGGGCGCGCGCGGGCGAGCTTGACCGCGCCCTCGCCCAGATGGCGGCGCGGTGCGAGGAACTGGCGGCCGAAGGGCGCGGGCTCGACCAGGAGGCCGTGCGTCTCGCGGATGAGGCGGCGGCGGCCCGGACGCGGTGTGAGGCGCTCGCCGGCGAGGCCGCGCGGCTCGAGCAGACCCTGACCGCGCTCGACGCTGAGCGGGCGGGGGTGGCGGCCCGCCGGGCCGAGGTCGAGGAGCAGCACCGGACGGCCGCCGCGCGGGTGGAGGCGCTCTCGGAAGACGCCCACCGCATCGAGCTGCGGCAGGCCCAGGTGGACGCTGAGATCGGCAGCGCCCGCCGGCGCATCGAGGAAGAGTTCGGCCGCGCGTTCGAGCGGGCGGCCGCGGACGTGCCGGAGACGGTCGACCGCGACGAGGCGCTCGGGCGGATCGAGGCGCTGCGCGGGCTGATCGCCGCGCTCGGACCGGTCAACCTGATCGCGATCGAGGAGCACCGGCAGGCGGCGGAGCGCGCCGCCGCCCTGCGGGCGCACTTCGACGACGTGCAGGGCGCCGTCGCGGCCCTGCGGGCGCTGGTCGCCGAACTGGAAGGCGTCATCCGGACGCGGTTCGACGAGACGTTCCGGATGGTCAACGAGGAGTTCGGCGCGCTCTTCGTCCGCCTGTTCGGCGGCGGGCGGGCCGGCCTGGAGCTGGTGACCGTCGAAGGGAGCGACGAGCCCGGAGTGGATATCGTCGTCCAGCCTCCCGGGAAGAAGCTCCGCAGCCTCGGCGCGCTCTCGGGCGGCGAGCGCGTCCTGGTCTCGCTCGCCCTCATCTTCGCGATGTTGCGCGTCCGGCCGAGCCCGTTCTGCGTCTTCGACGAGATCGAGGCGGCGCTCGACGAGGCCAACACGCGCACGGTGGCGCAGGTCCTGCGGGAAATCGCGCAACAGACGCAGATCCTCATCATCACCCACAACAAGGCGACGATGGAGGCGTGCGACGTGCTGTTCGGCGTGACGATGGAGGAGCCCGGAATCTCCCACATGGTCTCGATGCAATTCCAAGCCAGCGACCGGCCGCGCGAGCGCCAACCGGTTGGCTAGCGGCCCCGCCTGGCTGGGGCGGTTCCGGGACGGCCTCGCCCGAACCCGCCAGGCGTTCACGGCCCGGCTCGACGAGGTGCTGGGCCGGGGCATCGACGACCGTTTCTACGACGAGCTCGAGGAGACGCTGCTCCAGGCGGACCTGGGCGTCCGGACGACCGACGCCGTGATCACGCGGCTGCGCGAGCGGGCGCGCGCCGGTCTCCGGACTCCCGAGGACCTGCGGGCGGCGCTCGCCGAGATCCTGCTCGCCGCGCTCGGTGACCCGGTTCCCCTCGTGCTCTCGCCGGCGCCGGCGGTGCTCGTGGTGCTCGGCGTCAACGGCGCCGGCAAGACCACGACGATCGGCAAGCTGGCGCACCGCTTCCGGCAGGAGGGGCGCAAGGTGCTGCTCGCGGCGGCCGACACGTTCCGCGCCGCGGCGATCGACCAGCTGGAGATCTGGGCGGACCGCGCGGGCGTGGAGGTGATCCGCCACCGGGAAGGCGCCGATCCCGCGGCGGTCGTCTACGACGCGGCCCAGGCCACCCGCGCCCGCCACGTGGACGTTCTGATCGTGGACACCGCCGGGCGCCTCCACACGAAAGCCAACCTGATGGAAGAGCTGAAGAAGATGGACCGCGTCCTGCGGCGCGAGCTGCCCGGCGCCCCGGTCGAGGCCCTCCTCGTTCTCGACGCCACGACCGGGCAGAACGGGATTGTCCAGGCGCGGCAGTTCAAGGAGGCGCTGCCGGTCACGGGGATCGTCCTCACCAAGCTCGACGGGACCGCGCGGGGCGGCGTCGTCGTCGCGATTGCGGAGGCGCTCGGGGTGCCCGTGAAGCTCGTCGGGTTCGGGGAGGGGATGGACGACCTCCAGCCGTTCGACCCGGGCGCGTTTGTCGAGGCGCTGCTCGCACCGGGAGGGCCGGGGTCCGGTGGAGCATCCGCTGGCAGCCCCGCGCATACCAGTTCTTGATCGCTCGACGGTCTCTTCGGGTGGGTTCCCTCTCGCGCTCCCCCTGTGCTATGATGTGTGAAGCATTATGCCTTTACAGAGACTGTCTCACGACCGCAGCCCCTCGGGGATCCCCCGCGCGCTCGATGGGCGGACGGCTGTCGTCCGCCTGTTCGACGCGTACGCCGGCCTGCTGACGGAGCGGCAGCAGGCATTGATTCGGATGTACTACCACGAGGACCTGTCGCTGGGGGAGATCGCCGGCCACGTCGGCGTGACCCGCCAGGCGGTGTTCGACAGCCTCCGCCGGTCGGTCGCCGAGATGGAGCACCTGGAGGCGCGCCTCGGCGTGCTCGCCGACCGCGACCGCGCGGCGCGCAGCCGCGGGGAGGTGAGCGCGCGCCTCCGGGCGGTCGAACGCGAGGCGACGCACCTCGCCGGGACGGCCGGGGCCGAGGTCGGCCCGCTGCTGCGGGCGCTCCGCGCCCTGCGGGACGTCGTGTGACGGCGCCGGCGCCGCACTACTTCTCGTCCCTCCCGGTCACGCAGCTCCGGCCGCGCCTGATCCGGTTCCTCGACGGGGATCGCGAGTTTGGGTTCCGGACGGCCGCGGGGGTGTTCTCCCGGAGCGGCGTCGACCGCGGCACCCGGCTGCTCCTGGAGACAGTGTCGCCGGAGGGGGCGGGGCAGATCCTCGACCTCGGCTGCGGGTACGGGGTCGTCGGCATCGTGATGGCGGCCCGCGCCCCCCGGTCGCGCGTCGTGCTCGTCGACGTGAACCCGCGGGCCGCGGCGCTCGCCGCCGAAAACGTCTTGCTGAACGGGATCACGAACGCGGAGGCGCGGTGCGGGGACGGCTGCGCCCCCGTGGCCGGGATGACGTTTGACCTGGTCCTGCTCAATCCGCCGATCCGGGCGGGGCGGGCGGTCGTGCTGCGCCTGCTCCGCGAGGCCTGCGCGTGCCTGCGCCCGGGCGGCCGCCTGTACCTGGTCGTGCGGACCAACCAGGGCGCCCGCACGCTGGCGCGGCTTGCGGCCGATGTGTTCGCGCGGGTGACGGAGGTCGAGCGGGGCGGCGGGTTCCGCGTCTACGAGGCGGTCGCCCCGGAGGCCCGCGATGTTTGAGCAGCTCCAGACCCGCCTCGGCGGCATCCTCGGGCGCCTGCGCGGCCGCGGCGCGCTGTCCGCAGACGACGTGGACGCGGCGCTCCGGGAGATCCGGCTGGCGCTGCTCGAGGCCGACGTGAACGTTGCGGTCGCCCGCCAGTTCATCGCGCGGGTGCGGGACGCCACGGTCGGCCAGGAGGTCTGGAAGAGCCTCACCCCGGGCCAGCAGGTCATCCAGATCGTGCACGCCGAGCTGACCCGGCTCCTTGGCGAGGCGCACCGCGCGCTCACCCCCGCGCCGAAGCCCCCGACCGTGATCCTGCTCGTCGGGCTGCACGGCACCGGCAAGACGACGGCCGCGGGGAAGCTCGCGCTCCACCTCCGGAAGCACGGGCGGAGCCCGCTGCTCGCCGCGTGCGACCTGTCGCGCCCGGCCGCGGTCCGGCAGCTCCAGATCGTGGGCCAGACCGCCGGCGTCCCGGTGATCGTGCCGGGTCCCGGCGCCGACGCGGTCGCGGTGGCCCGGGAGGCGCTCGAACGCTGCCGCCTGTCCGCCGCGGACACCCTGATCGTTGACAGCGCGGGCCGGCTGCACATCGACGACGACCTCGTCGCGGAGCTGGCCCGGATCCGGGAGGCCGTGTCCCCGCACTACACGGTGCTGGTGCTGGACGCGATGGCCGGCCAGGACGCGGTGCGGATGGCCGAGGGGTTCCACCGCGTGGTGCCGCTCGACGGCCTCATCCTGACGAAGCTCGACGGGGACGCACGCGGCGGGGCCGCCCTGTCCGTGGTCGCGACGATCGGCAGGCCGATTCTGTTCCTCGGGACCGGCGAGCGCCTCGACGCGCTCGAGCCGTTCCACCCCGACCGGGTCGCGTCCCGGATCCTGGGGATGGGCGACGTACTGACACTGATCGAGCGGGCGCAAGAGCAGGTCACGGCCGAGCAAGCGCGCGAGATGGAGCGCAAGCTCCGGCGCGCGGAGTTCACGCTCGAGGATTTCACCAAACAACTCCGCCAGGTCCGCGCGATGGGGCCGCTGGACCAGATCCTCTCCATGATTCCCGGCATGGGCGCCCGGATGCGCGGGGCGGACCTGGACGAGCGGCAGCTCGTGCGGATCGAGGCGATGATCAACTCGATGACGCCGGCCGAGCGGCGCCACCCGGAGACCATCGACGGGAGCCGGCGCCGGCGCATCGCGCGGGGCAGCGGGACCTCCGTCCAGGACGTCAACCGCCTCCTGCGCCAGTTCCAGGAGGCGAGGAAGATGCTCAAGCAGATCGAGAGCCTGGGCCGCAAGAAGGGCAAGCTCCCGATTCCGTTTCAGCCGTAACACCGCCGGCCCGAGGCCGAGCAGTTCGCGAGGAGGGACAGGATGAGCGTCAAGATTCGCTTGATGCGCCGGGGGGCGAAGGGGCAGCCGTTCTACCGGTTGGTCGTGGCCGACACCCGCAGCCCGCGCAGCGGCAGGTACATCGAGACGGTGGGGTTCTACAACCCCCGGACGGAGCCATCCACGATGCAGGTGAACGCGGAGAAGGTCCTGGCGTGGCTCCGCAAGGGCGCGCGGCCGTCCGACGCCGCGCGCGTCGTGCTCGAGAAGACGGGGGTCCTCCGCCAGTGGGAGGAGTCCCGCGCGAAGGCCGCCCGGTGAAAGCGCTCGTCGAGCTGGTGGCACGCGCCCTCGTGGATCACCCGGAGGCCATCGAGGTCCGGGTGGTGGACGGCCCGCACACGACCACAGTCGAGGTGCAGGTGTCCCCCGAGGACGTCGGCAAGGTGATCGGTCGCGGCGGCCGGGTGATCAAGGCGATCCGCACGCTCGCACGGGCGGCGGCGACGCGGAGCGGCAAACGGGTGACCGTGGAGATTCTCCGCCCGTAGGACATCGCCAGGTTGCGCGGGCACGCTGTGGCGCAACGAAGCGGAGAAGAAGTCCGGGTCCCCGACCAATTGCACGATGTGCACAAGTGGCGGGGTGGGATAGACAGGAGGCGCAGCGATGGCATCAATCACGGTGCAGCGGCCGGTCGTCATCAAGGCGATCGTGACCGAGAGCTTCAAGCGGCTGTACGTCCAGGACCTCGAGGACGCGATCAAGCGCGTCGACGCGGTCGTCCAGCAGATTGACGTGCAGGCGCGGCGGTTCGACCTCGAGCGGCAGGTGACTCCCCAGTCCCGGGCGGTGCGGCAGCAGCTCGAGCTGGAGCGGGCCCGGCAGGAGGCGACGCGCGCGGAGCTAGGGGCCCGCCTGCGCGAGGCGCAGGACCTGCAGCTCAACGAGGAGTTCATCCAGGGGACGATCGATGGGACGGTCGAGATCGCGGTCGGCGACAACCTGTTCGACAGGATTTCCCGGACCGAGATCATCGTGAAAGACGGGATCGTCCTCGAGATCCGGGAGGCCCCGACCGCGCCTGTGTCGGCGTCCGGCGGGGTGATCTTGCCGGCCGGGCGGTAGGGCGATTCCCCCGCGGGGGCACCCGGGCAGGCATTCCCGGGCAGGCATTCCCGGGCGGGCATCCCCAGACAGGCATGCCCCGGCGGGGAGCCCCCGGAGGGAGCGGGCAGCGAGGCAGGCGGGCCGACCGTCCGT
>JAPVSX010000254.1:0-10578 GCA_047519495.1 Armatimonadota bacterium | reverse complement strand
TCGCCGGCGTGCGCTCCACAAAAAGAGTATGCTACGGCCGCAGACCCGTCCATCGGGTGAAGAGTGTATTTCGTGCGCTCGAGACGCGAGAATAAGTCCTGGACCCGATGGCTGCGCATGCGCAGCCTCCGGTACTATCCCCATAGTAGCCCATCGCTCACGTCGTGCCAGTATGTCATGTGCTCCGTGCTCGTTGGAGATGACGCCCGACCGCGTTGCCGCATGGGGGATCGAGTGACAGCGGCCATGGACTTCTTCGAGACAGTGCGCGCAAGGCATTCGATCCGCGCATTTACGGCGGAGCCGGTCGAGGCGGAGCAGATACACACTATCCTGCAGGCTGCAAGCCGGGCCCCCTCGGCGGGCAATCTGCAGGCGTATGAGATCTACGTGGTTGCCGATCGCGGAGCCCTGGGGAGGCTTACGCGCGCGGCGCTGGACCAGCCGTGCATCGCCCAGGCCGCCCTGGCGCTGGTCTTTTGCGCCCACCCTGCGCGCTCAGCAGGAAAGTACGGCCAGCGCGGGAAAGCGCTGTATAGCGTTCAGGATGCGACGATTGCGTGTGTGTACGCACAGCTGGCGGCGACGGCGCTCGGCTTAGCGAGTGTGTGGATCGGCGCGTTTGACGAAGAGGGCGCGCGGAAGGCGCTCGGGCTGGAAGAAGGGCTGCGGCCCGTCGCCATTCTGCCGATCGGCCATGCCGCTGAGAAGCCCGAGGTCACCTCGCGGCGGCCACTGACGACCCTGGCGCACTACATCACGACCTCCTCCCACTCAGCGGCATCGAAGCGCTCGCACCTGACCGGGTGATCATGATCTGAGTGTGACAGTGAACCATGAACATGCGTCAGGAGGAGGACCAGCAATGCGGCTGCTCGTTGCGTCCGACGGCTCGCAACATGCGAAGCGCGCACTGGAGGTGGCCGCCCGGCTCGCCCGCGAATTGCGACAGGCGGAGGTCGTTCTGGTGAACGTCGGCCATGTCCCGACCCTGGCGCTGGCCGGTCCCGATACGATGCCGTATGTGGACCTTGTCCGTCTCGAAGAGGCACTCAAACAGGCAGGCCAGCAGATTTTGGAAGAAGCGATGAAGGTGTTCGCCGGTCTCAATGTGCCGGTCACCCGTTTGTACCGAAGCGGCGACCCCTCACGTGAGATTATTCAAGCCGCCGGCGAATCGAAAGCGGATCTCATCATTCTGGGAGCCCGGGGCCTCGGCCAGATCGGCGGGTTAATCCTCGGCAGCGTCAGCGAGCGGGTATTGCACGCGGCCCACTCCCCGGTCTTGATCGTCCGGTGATTGAACTGTTTGGGGCACGACCGCCGGCGCCGGCAGCGCGTCGTCTGAGGCGGCGGAGAGTATGGTCAGGCTTTCTCCTCTGTAGCCGGGCCACCCATCTCGTGAAGGTCGAGCAGAGCCTGAATGACGTCGCTGGCGCTGACAATCCCCACGATGTGTTTGTCGCGAACGATCGGGATGCGACGAATCTTGTGATCCAGCATCAATGCGGCGATCTCCCCGATGGAAGCGTCCTCCGAAGCCGTTACCGGGTCGCGGCTCATGACGTGCAGGACCCTTCTTCCCAGCCGTCCCGCGAGATCAACGAAGCTGACCATGCCGATGAGCTTCCCTGAAGAGTCGACAACGGGAGCACCGTGAATTCGGTATCGGAAGAAGCGGTCCCGGACCTCGTCCACCGACAGATCCGCCGTCAGCGTGAGGACGTCTTTGGTCATAATGTCATATGCTCGCACGGCTTACCGCCTCCTTGGAATACGCGGCATGCGTCTCAGCCGGCCGGCAGGCCGCTTCCCCCTTCGGGCCCATCGGGGCGGCGGCCGAGGCCAGCCGCCGGCGTTGTGGGGTGGCTATACGGCATCCGACCGCCTGCCTGCCGGGCGTCACGAGCCTGATGCGAGGCCCGAGAGCGCCGCCGGGATGGATCGTCGACCCTACGATAGAGCCTCCCCGCCGCACATCCTATCGGCTGCCAACCCGATTTCCGGTCGAGCGTGCGCTGCATGCGCGCCCCCTCGCGGGCCCCATCGGACAGACGGCGGAGACGCCGGCGCAGACAGAGGAGCCTGCCTGTCCGTCGCCTGCGGCGGCTCCGGTGCCGGCTGGTCCGGACGGCGCCGCCGCCGGGTGTGGCTGGAGCGGCCGGCGCGTCTTGTACGCTGACCGGGGGCGAAATACGGCCTGTGCCCGATATGCTCACGGTGTCCTGTTCCGCTATGCTGAACGTGCCGGTAGACCGGGCTGGGAGGGACGTCAACATGGAGGCAGGACACGCAACCAGGAAGCCAGACGCGGCCCCGGCGTCCGGTCAGGTCCCCCAGCCCGGGGAAGGGGGGTCTCTTACCCCGGAGTTGCAGGGGTTGATCAGGCGCGCACGTGCGCGCGGCTACGTCACGCAGGACGAGCTCCTCGACCGGTTCCCCGAAGCGGAGCGCGACCCCGATGCGATCGACCGCATCACCCACCTCCTGAGCCGGGAGGGCATCGATGTCGTCCACGAGGAGGAGGGCGCCGGGGAGAAGCCCCGGGGCGAGGTGGTGACATTCGAAGGGGTTACCGTCCGCGACCTCGTGCGGCTGTACCTGGAGGAGGTGGGCCGGATCCCGCTGCTCACCTCCGCGGAGGAAGTCGCGCTCGCCCAACGCGTGGAGCATGGCGATGAGCCGGCCAGGCGTCGTTTGATCGAGGCGAATCTGCGGCTCGTCGTGTCCGTCGCCAAGAAGTACGCCGGGCGCGGCCTGCCGTTCCTGGACCTGGTGCAGGAGGGGAATCTGGGCCTCCTTCGCGCCGTCGAAAAGTTTGACTGGCGCAGGGGCTACCGGTTCGGCACCTACGCGACCTGGTGGATCCGGCACGGGATCGTCCGGGGGCTCGCGGGTCAGGCCCGGACGATTCGCCTGCCCGTCAGCGTCGGGGGGATCCTCACGAGGTTCGCGCAGGCGTCCCGGGCGCTCTCCGAGCAGCTCGGCCGCGAGCCTACACCGGAGGAGATCGGCAAGGCGATGGGGCTCCCGGCGGAGCGCGTGCGCCGGATCATGGCGATTCCACGGCAGCCGGTGTCGCTCGAGGCGCCGACCGGGGAGGAGGCCGGCGCTCTGCGTGACGTCGTCGCCGACCAGGAGGCGCTGACCCCGGAGTACATCGTCTTCGCGGCCTTGCTCCGGGAGCACCTGGAAGCTGTGCTGCGCGTGCTCACGCCCCGAGAGCGAGAGGTGATCCGGCTGCGCTTCGGGCTGGACGGCGGGCGGCCGCGGACGCTCGCGGAGGTCGGCCGCGCGCTCGCGGTGACCCGGGAGCGCATCCGGCAGATCGAAGCAGGAGCCCTGCGGAAGTTGCTTCACCCCGCGCGGGCCAAAAGCCTCGAGGACTTTATCGCGTAGCTCCGCGTTGCCGCCCCCCACGCCGCCGCGATCAGCCGAGCAGCCTTCGCATGAGGATCCGCTTCCCACCTTCCACCAGGAGCAGATACGTGGCGCACGCGACGATGAGGAACACGAAGAACGCGACGGACAGCGGGACGAAGCCGAGCGGCTCCGCGAGCGCGGTAAACGGAAGGGCCGCCCCGACGAGCACGGCCGGGATCGTCGTCACGGCCAGGGGCAGGCTCGGCCGGCTCCGGAGTGGGTTTGCGGCGGTCCGGATGACAAAGATCACCAGCGTCTGGGTCGCCAGCGACTCGACGAACCATCCGGTGTGGAACAGCGCCGGAGAGGCGTGGAACACGTACAGCAGGACGAAGAACGTGAGGAAGTCGTAGATCGAGCTGATCGGGCCGATGAAGACCATGAAGTCCCGGATGAGGGCGATATCCCACCGGCGCGGCTTCTGCATGAAGGCGCGGTCGACGTTGTCTGTCGGGATCGTGACCTGCGCGAAATCGTACAGGAAGTTGTTGAGCAGGATCTGCATGGGGAGCATGGGGAGGAACGGCAGAAAGACGGACGCGCCGGCCATGCTGAGCATGTTTCCGAAGTTCGAGCTGGTCCCCATGAGCAGGTACTTCATCACGTTCCCGAAAGCCTTGCGTCCCTCGACGATCCCGTTGTGCAGGACGCGCAGGCTGCGCTCGAGCAGGATGATGTCCGCGGCGTCCTTGGCGACGTCGACGCCGGATGCGACCGAGATGCCGACATCGGCGGCGTGCAGGGACGGGGCGTCGTTGATCCCGTCTCCGAGGAATCCGACCACGTGGCTGCGGCTCTTGAGCGCCAGGATGATCCGGTTCTTCTGGGCCGGCGACACCCGGGCGAACACCGTGGTCTGCTCGGCCACGTGGGCCAGCGCCGCGTCGTTCATGCGCGCGACCTCGTTGCCCAGGACGATCACGCCCGGATCCAATCCGACCTGCGCGCAGACGTGGCGCGCCACGAGGTCGCTGTCCCCCGTGAGGATCTTCACGGCGATCCCATCCCGGCGCAGGGCGTCCAGCACGTCGCGGACGTCCTCCAGGGGCGGATCGATAAACGCCAGAAGCCCGGCGAGCACAAGCTCCCGCTCGTCGGCCGCGCGGTACGCGTCCTGGACAGGCACGCCGCGATAGGCAACCGCCAGGACGCGGAATCCCTCCCGGCTGAGCGCCTGGTAGAGCGCCTCACTCCGGGCCCGTGCCCCGGCGTCGAACGCCTGCCGCGCTCCGTCCGTCTCAAAGGCTGAGGCGAGGGCGAAGATCCCTTCGGGCGCTCCCTTCGTGATCAAGAGGCGCTCCCCGTCCCGTTCGGCCACGACCGACAGCCGCCGCCGCTCGAAGTCGAACGGAATCTCGTCGATCTTCCGGTACTGCTGGAGCGCTGTCTCCTGCAGGTGGCGGGCCGTCTCGTTCGAAGGCCGGAGCCCTCGCTGCAGAATCGCGACGTCGAGGGGGCTTCGGATCCCTGTCTGGCACGCGCTGTTCACGCAGGCCAGCAGAAACCCCCGCTCCGAGGGCGCCCCAAGCGGGTCCAGGCAGCGATCGAGGGTCATCTCCCCCCGGGTCAGCGTCCCCGTCTTGTCGCTGCAGAGCACGTCAATGCTGCCGAAGTTCTGGATCGCCGACAGGTGCTTGACGATGACCTTCTGATGCGCCATCCGGACCGCGCCCTGGCCCAGGGTGACCGCCGTGATCATCGGCAGATTCTCAGGCGTCAGGCCGACGGCCAGGGCCACCGCGAAGAGAAAGGATTCCAGGACGTCGTGCCTGAGCGCGGCGCCGGTGAGCGACACAAACAGGACCAGAAAGAACACGGTCCGCATGATGAACAATCCGAACTGGCGGGTGCCTCGGTCAAACTCGGTCTCCGGCGGCCGCGTCGCCAGCCGGGCCGCGATGTCGCCGAACGCCGTGGCCCGGCCGGTCGCCACCACTAACGCCCTCGCCGTCCCGCTGACCACCGACGTTCCGAGGAAGACGGCGTTGCGCGCCTCGGCGGGCGCCTGCGATGCCGGGCCGGGGTCACCGGCCTCCTTCTCTGCGGGCATGGACTCCCCGGTCAGCGCGGACTCCTGGACGTGCAGGTCGCGTGCCTCGATCAAGCGCGCGTCTGCGGGGACGAGATCTCCGGCGACCAGCCGGATGACGTCCCCCGGGACGATGGTACGCCTCGGCACCTCCGCCCAGTCTCCGTCCCGGAGTACGGTGGCCGTGGCCGCCACCTGCTCCCGCAGGTCCTCCGCCGCGCGATGCGCGCGGTAGGTCTGCACGAAGTTCAGCCCCACGTTGAGCAGCACGATGACGACGATGATGGAAGCGTTGATGGCCTCGCCGAGCGCCGCGGAGGCGATGCTGGCGATCACCAGGATGATGACCAGGGGGTTGGCGAAGAGCGAGGCGATCTGAAGGAGGGTGTGCGCGCGCCGGGCGGGCGATGGGTCGTTCGGGCCGGCCTCGGCCAGCCGCCGGCGTGCGTCCTCGCCGGTCAGACCGTGCTCGGAGGTGTGCAGCAGGTCGAACAGGCGCGCCAGCGAGGCCTGGCGGGCGCCCGCCGGAGAGGCGGCAGCCCTTCGATCAGTGGCCTGCCTTCCTGTGAGCGGCATCAGCAACCCCGGACGGTGCAACAGATGTGGTCTACGGGAGATGCATAGTCCGCTGCGCCCGCAACTCCTCCCGCGGAGGCGCAGCGCCGAGCTGGCAGGGCGGTCATGGTCGGGTCCCGCCCCCACGACTCGACTTCACTCTATCCGGGTCGCGCCCGCCCCGCCATCCGGTATCGGCCCGATTGTCCACGAGGCGGCACTATGATGGAGGAAGCGGACGAGCACCGCACCCGGGCGGCCGTCACGCACGAGGGGTGAGGTGCCGCCGTATGCGGCGTCACCAGGCGATGCGGGCGATGATCCTGGACGAACCGGGATCCGTGCTGACACCGAGGAGCGAATACATCCGGGACCGGATGGTTCCGCATGACCACGGGGCATTAGTATTGTCATGAAGCGACGGCCATCATGTTCGCGGGGTATTTGTTCGACCCCATTCAAGGACGGAAGGTCTCGCAGTCGGCGCTCGCTCGCGAAGGATGCGTTCACTCGGCCAAATTGACCGCGAAGACGCGTCGATACGGAGAGGCGATGATGATCGGAAAAGCGCTCCGCCTCAAGCGGCTTATCGAGCCGGCGAGCGGGACGTGCGTAGTCTGCGCGCTCGATCACGCGATGACCTCGCCGCGACCCCTCTCCGGCCTTGTCGATCTCCGTGCCAGGGTCCGGGAGGCGGTGGAGGGCGGCGCCAACGTGTTCATGCTCGGCGCCGGCCTGCTCGACCAGGCGACCCCGGAATTCCGCCCGACGACGGCGCTCGCCGTCATGCTCTCGGCATCAGCGGCCGGGCGCCCGGAGGGGGCCGTCGTCACCCCGATCAACTCGGTCGAGTGGGCGCTCCGGGTGGGGGCCGACGCCGCCGTCGTCTACGTCGCCCTCGCGGGCGCGGACGAGCCGGCGATGATCTCCTACGTGTCCCGGGTGGCTGAGGCGTGCGACAGGTGGGGCCTGCCGTTCATCGCCGAGGCTGAGTGGCCGGACGCGTACGCCGCGCTCACGGAGGTCCAGGGGACGCTTGGGGTGGACTACCTCCTCCGCAACGCCCGGCTCTGCGCGGAACTGGGCGCGGATATCATCAAGGTGAACTGGAGCGGCGACGCGGCCTCGTTCGGCCGGATCGCCGAGGCGACCCGGCGCCCCGTGATCCTCGCGGGCGGCGGGGTCGTGAGCGACGAGGAGCTCCTCACGCGGATGGAGCAGGCGGTCCGCGCCGGCGCGATCGGCTGCTCGGTGGGGCGCAACATCTTCGAGCACCGGTCGCCCCGGGCAATGACGCGGGCGTTGTGCCGCGTGATCCGGGAGCGGTGGACGGCCCGCCAGGCGCTCGATGAGCTGCGGGCGGCGGCGACGGCCTGATGCCGCTCACGAGCCTTGCTCCCCTGCTCGGGCACGCGCAGGTGGGCGGCTACGCGGTCGGCGCGTTCAGCACGATCGATCTGGACCTCGCGCAGGTCATCATCGACGCGGCTGAGGCGGAAAAGGCGCCGGTCGTTGTCGCGCTCACCGCGGCCCGCGCCGGCGCGGTGGACCTGTACGCCCTCGCGGCGGCAGTGCGCGCCCGCGCGGCGCGGGCCGCGGTCCCGATCGCCCTGCATCTCGATCACGGCCAGACCCGGGAGATCGTGGACACGGCGATGGACGCCGGCTTCACCTCGGTCATGTTCGACGGCTACGGCCTGCCGCTCGACGAGAAGCGACGCCAGACGCGCGAGATCGTCGAGCGGGCCCACCGGCAGGGGATTACCGTGGAGGCCGAGGTCGGGCATATCACCCGGGTCGAGGACCTGCGCGCCGGCGGTCCGTCGATCGCCGACCAGCTGACCGAGCCTGACGCCGGCGCCGCGTTTGCGCGCGAAACGGGACTCGACTGCCTCGCGGTCGCGATCGGCAACGTCCACCACCTCGAGCCGGGCGGAGCGTCGCTCGACCTCGAGCGTCTCAGGGCGATCGCCCGGGCTGCGCCGTGCCCGCTGTCGCTCCACGGCGGATCCGGTGTGAGCGACGCCGCGCTCCGGGCGGCGATCGGCGCGGGCATCCGGAAGGTCAGCTACTTCACCCGCCTGGCCCGCGCCGCCGTCGACGCCATCGCACGGCGGATCGCGCAGGCGCCCGCCCCGTTGGCCGAGGTGCTGGGGGCGGCCCACCAGGCGGTCCGGGCGGACGTGGCCGACCGCCTCCACGTGCTGGGATGCGCGGGGCGGGCGCACGCGATCGCACGCCAGCACAGGCTTCACCAGGAGGGACGGCGGTGACGTACCTGATCAAAGCCCGTCCGCGCGTGGAGGGGGTGACGCGGCTCGCTGCGCCGGGGACCGCGGCGCTCCGGTATCTCGCGCTCGACCTGCTCCGTCTGCCGGCCGGCGGGAGGCACACAGTGCCGGCCGATGGCCAGGAAACGGTCGTCTACCTCCTCGCCGGGCGCGGGATCGTCACCGGCGAGCGACTGCCGCAGCCGCTCGCCTTTGGTCCACGCCGCAGCGTCTTCAGCGACCCGCCGTGGGCCGTCTACCTGCCCCCGCAGACCCGGGCGCAGATCGCTGCGGATGGGGACGGCCTGGAGGCCGCGCTCGTGCGCGCCCCCAGCGTCTCACAGGCCGCGGCCGCGGTCGTCGGCCCTGCCGGCCTTGAGCGCCGTGTCGTCGGCGCCAGCAACTGGCAGCGCACCGTCTACAACGTCGTGGACGCCGCCCATGGCGCCCAGCGCCTGATGGTCGGGGAGACGATCAACCCGCCGGGCCACTGGTCGAGCTATCCACCCCACAAACACGACGTGCGGACAGCCGCCGGCGAGCTACCGATGGAGGAGGTGTACTTTTACCTCACGCGGCCGGCCGGCGGGTTCGGGCTGCAAATGCTCTACACCGCGCCGGGACATCCCGAGCCGATCGACGCGTTCTCCCGCGTCGAGGCCGGCGATCTTCTGGTGATCCCCCGCGGCTACCACCCGGTCGTGGCCGCGGCCGGGTACGACTTGTTCTACTTGTGGGCGATGGCCGGAGAGGAATCCCGCTACGGCGCCTGGAGCGACGATCCCGCACACGCGTGGGTGCGCGACCGCGAGCGCGGGCTGCTCCGGGCGGGAGGCGCCGTGTAACGGCGCCACGCGGGTGGGCTCGCGCGGTTGGCACGGACTCGAGAAGGGGGTGGGATGGATGGGAACGCATCAGAGCGCAGGTGGACGGATTGACCGCCGGACCTTCCTGAAGCTGGCCGCCGGCGCCGGGGTCGCGGCCGCCGGGGGGCTCGAGAGCCTTCGCCTGGGCGAGGCGCAGGCGCGGACGTTCCGGATCGGCAGCGAGTCCTGGGTGTACAAGAAGTTCAACCTGAAGGAGTGGGGTACCAAGTTCGGCGATGCCCACAAGGTCGGCGTCAGGTTCGAGACGCTGCCGGACAACGACGTCTCGCCGGAGCTCCTCAGCTGGCCTCGGGGCAAGACGGAATGGGACGTCATCGTCGTCGGGCTCCCGCTGTTTGTCGCGCCCCTCGTCGGGCAGAACCTGCTCGTGGACATGACGTCGTTCGTCAAGGCGTACGGCGAGGACAAGTTCGTCCCTACGTTCCTCCGTGATGTCCGGTTCGCCATGGGGAAGGGCTGGTACTACCCGATGGTCCCCTTCCTCGGTGAGCTGATCGGCGTCCAGGTCAACCTGAAGCTGTTCCAGTCCGCTGGATTGGTGGACGCCAGGGGAAATCCCAAGCCGATCCCGGCGTGGGACCTCGGCGAAATGGTGGACTATTTCCGCAAGCTCTCGGTCGTCTCGCCGCTGAAGGTCGGGCTCGGACTCGACTGGGACAGCGAGTTCGCTCTGCACAACTACCTCGCGCCGGTCCTGGGGGCGCGCGGGAGCATCTACAGCAAGAACGACCCGCGGCTGATCGACCTGGAGAGCCCCGAGGCCGTCAAGGTGCTCGCGCTCTACCAGCGCCTCCAGAAGGAGACGCTGCTCTTCGGCGACATCGCCCCGACCGCCGCGGGCTCGGCCCTGACCAACTTCAAGGCCGGCCTCATCCCGGCGCACGCAACGACCGTTTCGCGGGCGATCGAGTCGGCGGCCAACCTCGGGCCGGAGAACGTCTCCTGGATCCTCTGGCCGGGCGCCGACCGCCACGGTTCCATCACCTACACGCACAACGCGTACATCCCGAAGGTGTCGCCCAACCGGACGCTCGCCGAGGGCTTCATCCGCGAGCAGGTGCTGTCGCTGCCGGCCCAGGTATGGACGTTCAACAACTTCGGGAAGCTGCCGTCGCAGCGCGACGCCTACAAGCACGTCAAGTGGTTCCAGAAGGAGGCCGAGCACACCCTCGAGGTCGCCAGCATCTCCACGTTCGAGCCGAAGTACAAGGGCATCGCCCAGCTCGGCGAGCTGTTCGCGACCGAGACGCAGCGGGCCATCCTGAAGGGGACCGACGTCGCCGAGACGCTTGCGACCATCCGGAAGGGCATCACGGCCAGGCACATCGACCTGACCCTCCTCGGCTATAGCGGGGGGTGACCGGGGCCTCGGTCGATCCTCCGGCGGCGGGGGGGGGCCGGGGGCCCCCCCCCC
>JAPVSX010000253.1:0-4101 GCA_047519495.1 Armatimonadota bacterium | reverse complement strand
GCGGTGGCGCGGACGGCCACCGGGAAGAACGCCGTGAAGAAGATCCGGAAGGACGGGTTCGTGCCGGCGATCGTGTACGGGCGGGCCCGGAAGCCCCTGCCGCTCGCCGTCGGCCGCAAAGACCTGGTGGGTGCGCTCGCAACCGGAGGGCGGAACGTCCTGATCGATCTCCGGGTCACCCGCAACGGTGACCAGGAGTCCAACACTGTCATGATCTCGGAGATCCAGCGGGACCACATCCGCCGCGAGATCCTCCACGTGGACCTGCACCAGATCAGCCTGACCGAGAAGCTGGAGGCGCGCGTCCCGGTCGTCCTGGCCGGCACGCCCGAGGGAGTGGCGGCCGGGGCCGGGATCCTCGAGCAGCACCTTCGCGAGGTGGTCGTGCGCTGCCTGCCGACGCAGATTCCGGATCACGTGACGGTCAATGTGGCGGGCCTGGGGGTCGGCGACTCCCTCCATGTTCGCGACCTGGTGGTCGCCGAAGGGATCGAGGTCCTGACGCCGCCAGAAGAGGTGCTTGCTGCCGTCGTGGCGCCGAAGGTCGAGGAAGAGGCCCCGGCCGCGGAAGCGGTCGAGGCGCCGGCGGAGCCCGAGGTCGTCGGGCGTGCGGCCGCGGAGGCCGCGGCGGCCGCGGCGCCCAAGGCGGAGGCGAAGGCGGCCAAGCTCGAGGCGAAGCCCGCCAAGTCCGAGAAGAAGGAGTAGCCGCTGCCCTGGCAGCGTGACGGCGTCCGCGGTGTGGAGACAGCGGAGGGGCGTGGCGTTGTCCGCGCCCTTCATACTTATCCGATGATGGTGGTCGTGGGGCTCGGCAATCCCGGGCGGCGGTTCCGCCGAACCCGCCACAACGTGGGCCACGAGGTTGTGCAGCACCTGACAGCGCGGTTCGGCGTGCGGCTCGAGGAGGACGGATGGGCCCGGGCCGGGCGCGCGCGTGTGGACGGGGCGACAGTGATCCTGGCGATCCCGGAGACGTACATGAACGTGAGCGGCCAGGCGGTGCGGGACCTGCTCCGCCGCCGCCGCCGGCGTCCCGGCGACCTTCTCGTCATCCACGACGATCTCGACCTGCCCATCGGCCACTTGCGCCTCCGCCCCGGCAACGGCGCGGGCGGCCATAACGGCATCCGCTCGATCATCGAGGCGCTCGGGACCGGCGTGTTCCCGCGGCTCCGGATCGGCATCGGCCGGCCGCCCGCCGGCGTCGACCCGGTTGAGTTCGTGCTCGACCGGTTCACGGCGGAAGAGCGCGCCGCGATCGACGGCGCGGTGGTCCGGGCCGCCGAAGCCGTGGTGGTCGCCGCGACCGAGGGGCTCGAGGCCGCGATGAACCGGTACAATCTGCGGGTGCGCTCCCACGCGGGAGAGGCCTCTCGTGGCTGAGCTGGTGTCGCAGCTGCCGATCGCAGCCGGACCGCACCTGCGCCGGGACGTCTCGGTGTGGGGCTCTTTCATGTGGGGGTTCGCCGATGTCGGGGCCGACATCTACGCGGCGCTCGGGATCGTCATCGCCGCGACGATGGGCGCCGCGCCCCTCGCCTTTGCGGCCGCGGGCCTCGTCTATATCATGATCGGCCTGGCCTACACTGAGCTGGCCGCCACGTACCCGATGGCCGGGGGCGGTCAGTATTTCGTGAGCCGTGGACTCGGCGACATCGCCGGGTTCGTCGCCGGTGCGGCCCTGCTGCTGGACTACACGATCGACATCGCGCTCTTCGCGGTGTTCTCGGCCGGGTACATCAACTTCTTCTTTCCCGCGATCCGCGATTTCAAGCTGACCCTCGGCCCGTTCGCCAACATCAACCCGCTGTGGGCGGCCGAGACCACGATCCTGATCGTCTTTCTCACCTGGCTGAACGTCCGGGGGGTCCGGGAGTCCTCGCTCCTCAACGAGGTGATCGGCGCGTTCGGCCTGGTCGTCGAGGCCGGCCTCATTATTATCGGCCTGATCTTTGCATGGAAGCCCGAGCTCCTGGTCGACCAGTGGGTCCACCAGTTCCCGACCCTCAAGCAGTTCATGTACGGGTCGTCGCTCGCGATCATCTCCTACGTCGGGCTCGAGTCGATCTCGCAGGCGGCGCAGGAGACCCGGCGGCCGGCCACGGTGATCCCGCGGACCTCGATCGGGCTGATCGGCAGCGTGTTTCTGTTCGCGGTGTTCTTCTCGATCACCGGCCTCGGGGTGCTGCCGTGGCAGGCCTACGCCAAGGACGTGGGCGACTCGGTCGCGCTGTTCGGGAGCCGGCTCCCATTCATCGGACCGATGGCCGGACCGCTCGCGGCCGTCCTGGGTGCGGTGATCCTGCTGATCTCTTCCAACACCGGCGTGATGGGGGCGAGCCGGCTCGTGTACTCGATGAGCCAGCTCAGCCTGGTGACGCCGTGGTTCCGGGAGGTCCATCCCCGGTACCGCACGCCGGCCCGGTCCATCCTGCTGTTCTCGGGGATCGGCCTCCTCGAGGCGCTGCTGGCGTTCCTCACGCCGAGCGCCGTCGACGTCCTGGCCAACATGTACGCGTTCGGCGCGACGCTCGGGTACCTCCTGGTGTTCGTGGCGCTTCTCTTCCTGCGGTTCAAGGATCCGTACTCCCCCCGGGCGTACCGGGTCCCGCTCAACATCCGCTGGCGCCGGAAGGACGGGATGGTCGTCGAGATGCCGATCTTGGGCCTGCTCGGGCTGCTCGGGGTCCTGATCACGCTCACCGAGGTCGTTCTGACGCACGAGGTCGGGCGGATCGCTGGCCCGAGCTGGGTGCTCCTCGGCTTGATCTATTACGTCGCCTACCGGCGCCGGAAGGGCCTCCCGGTGTGGGGGAACGTGCCGCACCGATGGGAGGAGCAGCAGCGGGTGATCCTGAAGGACGCCGAGGAGTATGATCTCCTCGAGCAGTACGAGATCGCGCTCCAGCAGCGCGACCGCCGGCTCGCGAAAGGGCAGCCCCGTGCGTGACGTAGCGGCGGCGCGAACATCCGACCGCGGGCAAGCGTTCACCCGGGCCGACGCCTTCCGGACGGTCGTGAGCGTCCTCATGGTGGTCATGGGGATCGTCATCCTGGCCCGCACGCTTCCGCTGGGCCTACACCTCCAGGCGCTCCTCGTGGGCGGCGGCTTCGTTGCCCTCGGCGCGTACCGGCTCTCGTTTGTGATCGCCTATCTCCGGCACCGGAGGCGCTCATGACCGGTCCACTCCACGTGAGCGTGGTGGGGGCGGTCCTGGCGACGGGGTTCGCCGCCGCGATGGCGACGCTGATCCTCTGGATGCTGCGCCTGCCCCGCGCGGTGTCTCCCGAGGTCGCCCGGGCGGTGCGCTCGGTCGGGGCCGTTCGGACGATCCTCGTCCCGATCCTGGAAGCCTACTACTCGGAGCGGGCGGTCGAGCTGGCCAGCCGCCTCGGGCAGGACCAGAAAGCCAAGATTCTCCTCGGCTACATCGTCGAAGTGCCCCGGACGCTGTCGCTCGGCGTCCCCCTGCCCGGCGCCGAGGAGGCGGGGAAGCGCGCGCTCAACCAGGCCAAGCAGATCGTCGCGCTCCACGCGCTCGAGGCTGAGGCGGAGGTCGTCCGGGCGCGGGAAGCCGGCGAAGGGATCGGCCGTCTCGCCCGAGACTACGACGTCGACCTGATCGTGCTGGGGATCTCACCGGACAGCGGGTTCATCGAGGGGTCCACCGCGCGCGTCGCGGAGTCGCTGTTCCGGCACGCCCCGTGCGAGGTGATCATCGACCGGCTGGCCGAGACGAGCATCGGGGAAGCACCCGTGCCGGCAGCGTCTCCGGCCCGCGCGGCGGCCCCCGGCGGCGGGCAGGCGTCCGCCTCAGGGCGGCCCGCGACGCCCGGACGGCCCCGCGCCGCAGGGGAGGAAGCGCGCCCGCGGCCGGTGTAACGCACTAGGTGACGCGGCACGTAGGGGCGGGTAGCACAAACGGGCCGCGCAGGGGAAGGGAGCATTCCAACGATGCACGTGGTGATCCTGGGGTGCGGACGGGTCGGCGCGGCGCTGGCGCTGATGCTGGAGGCTGAGGGCCACACGATCGCGATCATCGACCGCGACCGCGAGTCGTTCCGCCGGCTCGGCCGGGGCTTCAAGGGCAGGACGATCCT
>JAPVSX010000252.1:0-8292 GCA_047519495.1 Armatimonadota bacterium | reverse complement strand
GTGGTGGCGATCGCGGCGGACACGGACAGGCGCGGCTTCTGGATTCAGAAGGGCGGCTACGAGTACAACCTGCTCATCATCGCGGTTGCGCTGGCGCTGATCCTCTCTGGTCCGGGCGCGTACGCGCTCGACCGCGCGCTCGGTCTGCTCGGTCCGTAGGCGCGCGCCCCTCGCGCCGCTCCCGCGTTCTCTTTCACGCCCTCCGCGCACGGGTCCGCCTGTGCGTCTTTCCGGTTCCCTGCTGCGTGCTCCGCGGCCCGCGTCCCTCACGCTGCTCTGCGTCCCTCGTGCCGCGTGGAGGGCGTCGGGCGCAGCAGGGAGGATGCCTCATGAGTGGCGAAGAGACAGAGGGAGACGGGTGCACCTTATCGTGCGTGGAGGCGCGATCCGATGGACGCCGGAGTGCAGGGCATCGCGGACCATCTCGAGGAGATGTGGTCGTCACTCCTCAAGGCCGTTGAGGGCGTCGATGAGCGGCTGCTCCAGTGGGCCCCCGGCCCGGAGTTCAACTCCACCGCGATCCTCCTCCGCCATCTCGCCGGCAGCGAGCGGTGGTGGATCGGAGAGGCGATCGGCGGCGTCCCGAGCCACCGCGTGCGGGACGCCGAGTTCGCGCACGACACGCCGCGGCGCGCGGACGTGTTCAAAGCCGTGGAGGACGCGCGCGCGCTCACGCGCCGGGTGCTCTCGGGGCTCACGATGCAGGACCTCGGGGCCGAGACCGCCCCGACGGCCACGGTCGGGCGGCCGCCCAGGCGCCCCACGAAGCTATGGGCGCTGCTCCACTACCTCGAGCATCTTGGCTATCACCGCGGCCAGGCGCTCCTCCTCCTCAAGCTCGGCCGCAACGCGATGTCGGGCGCAGCCGCCCGCTGAGCCGGCATAGCCCCGATGCGCTGGGAGCTCTGCCGTAAGACGCATGCGCGCCTCCAGCGGATCGTCGGCGCGCTCGAGTTCACCCATGTCAATCCCGCCCGCATCTTCTGCGTGCGCGGTTACGGCTCGACGTCCGAGGCGTGGGCGCGGATCTGGGGCCTCCCGGCGCTGTGGCAGCAGGTGCTGGGCATCGGGCCGGCCTACGTCGTCGAGATCATCGAACCGGAGTTCAGCCGGCTGCCCCAGGAAGAGCAGGACCGCATTCTGATCCACGAGCTCCTGCACATCCCGCGCACGTTCAGCGGCGCGATCCGGCCGCACCGGACCCCGACGTTCCGGATCAACCGCCGGACGGTGGAGCGCTACTACCAGCGCTACCTTGAGGCCGGCGCCGGGAACGGGAGCGCGCCCGAGGCCGCCGCGGGAAGCCGCGTGCTCGCCGGAACCCATGCGGGTGCCCCCTTGCAGGTCGCCCCGGCGGGGCGCACCCATGCGGGTGCCTCCTTGCGGGGCGCCTCTTCGAGGCGGCATCGGCCGCCCGCAGGGTCGCTGCGCTAGCGCTTCGGCCGCCGGCGGGGTCGCTGCCCTGACGCTTTTGCCGTCCACGGCCGCGACGGATCTTCCGCGCCCCCGAGGTCGTAGTGTACAATAGCGATGGACGCAGGCGGCGGCGATTCGCCGGCGCGATCGGTCGAGGTGTCTGATGTTCGACAACCCGGAAAAACTGTTCATCCTCCTGGTCATTGCGCTCCTCATCTTCGGCCCGTCGAAGCTGGCCTCGATCGGCGGCACGCTCGGCCGGACGATCCGTGACTTCCGCAGCGTCATGCGCGGCGCCCACGAGACGTTCACGAGCGAGATGGAGCAGGCTGCGGCGCCCGTGGAGCCGCCGGCACCATCCCTGCCGGCCCCCGACCCGATGGCGTCGGTGCCCCCGGCCTACGCAGAGCCTCCCCACACCCCGTCCTCATGGGAGCCCGCGGGCATGCCCGCCTGCCTGCCACCCCCGGGGGGTTCTCCCCAGGGGACGCCGTCTGCCGGACCGCACGCGGCCGAGGCGGAATTCGACGGGGCGTCCTCGCTCGCCTCAGAGCCGACGGCCGAGGCGCTGCGCCGTGACCTCCAGGGCCGCGGCTAAACCGCCCGCATCGCGGCGCGTGCGTGCCTGAGCCCCGCCCGTCGCCGCAGACAGACCACGCGGGGGCGACGCGTTTCTACCTGATCCGGCACGGGCAGACGGATTGGAACGCTGAAAGGCGGTATCAGGGCCAGATCGACAGCCGGTTGTCCGAGGTCGGCCGGGCGCAGGCGGCGCAGCTGGCGCACGTGCTGGCCCGCATCCCGCTCAGAGCGGTCTACAGCAGCCCCCTCTCCCGGGCCCTGCGCACCGCGGAAGCGATCGCCGGGCCGCACGATCTTCGAGTTGTCACGATGGAGCTGCTGGGCGAGGTCCGTCTGGGCGACTGGGAGGGCCTGACCGTGGCGGAGATCGTGTCGCGGTTCGGTCCGATCTACGAGGCGCGGCGGCGCGACCCCGAGCGCGTCACCCCACGGGGCGGCGAGACACTGGCGGAGCTGGGCGCCCGGGCGATGCACGCGGTGCGACAGATCGTCGCCCGTCATCCCGGCGGGACGGTCGCGGCCGTCGCACACGGCGGCGTCAACAAGACGATCCTCCTGTCGGTCCTCGGGGCGCCCTTCGGCAGTTACTGGCGCATCCGGCAGGACAACGCGGCGATCAACGTCCTCGAGTTCGGCGGCGGGCGCGCCCGCGTCACCCTGCTGAACGAGACATCGCACCTCGGCGGCCTGGAGATAGCGACCTAGGGAACCGGCGGAACGCCACCAGCGCGAGCAGCGTGCAGCCCCCGGCCGCTACGGGGATCAGGCGCAGCCCCAGCGTATGCCCGGGACTGTCGCCGAGCGTCAGCAGCCCCCCGAGGACCACGGACGAGGCGGCGGCGGTGCCGTTGAGCACGAGCCCCTGCACCGCGTAGAACATCGCCTCGTGACCCTCCCCGGTGTTGACGCGGTCAGCCTCGGCGATGTCGGCCAGCAGCGTGTTGGGGAGGACGAGGAGGCTCGCAAGCGGAGCGGCCGCGAGCAGCACGAGCACGTAGCCCTGCCCCGCCGGGGTGAAGGGCACTCCCCGCAGCCCGATCGTCCCGATCAGCGGCACGACGGCGGAGGCGGCGGCGAGCGTCCACGCCATCGTGCGGGGTGTTCCGAGCCTCCGGGTCGCGCGCGTGATCAGCGGGAGGGCGGCGAGCGTGCACGCGAACGAGGCCCCGAGCACGATCCCGACTTGATCGCGCGGCAGCCCCATCAAGACCGTGATCACGAAGACGATCGTGGAGTTCACCATGCTTGTGCCGAGCCAGAGCAGGGTGAGGGTCACCGTAAATACGGCAAACGCCCGGTTGCGGATCACCGCGCCGATCGAACGGACAAAGCCGGCGCGGCCCGTCCCCGCGGGGCCGCCCGCCGGGAGCGGCTCGCGGACCCCGGCGGCGACGATCCACAGCATCGCGAGCCCCGCGAGCCCGAGGACGATCCCTGTCGTCCCAAACCCCCGGTGGGCGATCAGCCACGGAGAGGCGATCATCGCGGCACCCACCCCGCCGAGCGACGCCCCGGCCTGCCACGACGCGGCGGCGACCCGGCCCCGGCCGCCCGGCGTGATGTCGGGAAGCAGCGCGGCGTAGGGGTTCATCACGAGGGAGAAGCAGAAGAAGAACGCGGCCAGCGTCAGGAGCACGTAGCGGAACGTCACCCCGGCCGGCGCGGCCGGCGGGCTCCACAACAGCATGAAGCACGCGGCGAGCGCCGGCGCGCCGAACGCGATGAACGGGCGGCGCCGTCCCCACCGGCTCCAGACCCGGTCGCTCCAGTAGGCGACCGGCGGGTTGCTCAGGGCGTTGACGGCGCGGCCGCCGGCGAGCGCCAGCCCGATGAGCGCGGGCGACAGCCGGATCGCGCCCTGGCCGGCCGGCGGGGCGTAGAAGTAGACGATCCAGAGGAGGATCGTCTGCAGCAGCAGGCTCGCGCCGAGGGCGCCGGCGCCGTAGAAGGCGGGACGAGGCTGGCGGCCGCCCGTCTCCACCCCGGTCAGCGGGTAAAGATCGGGAGCGTCCCCAGCGAGATCAGCTCGGGGTTCTGGTACCCGCCCTCCTCCAGCAGCACGGTCGCGCGCGCGACGATGTGGGCGCCGATGCGCTCGAGCAGCTCCTCGACGGCCCGGAGGCTCCCGCCGGTGCTCACGACGTCGTCCACGACCGCGACCCGCTTGCCGCGCAGCCGCGCGGCCTCGATGCCGTCCAGCACCAGCGACTGCACGGACGTCGTCGTGATGGACTTCACCTGGACGGTCAGCGGGCTCTTCATGTACCCCTTCGCGCTCTTCCGGCACACGACGTAGGGGAAGTACCGCCCCCGCTCCGGATCGGACAGATAGGTCGCGATCATGTGGACCAGGGGGAGTGCCTTCGCCTCGAGCGAGACCAGGTAGTCGAACTCGAACCGGCGGAGGCGGTCGGCGAGCTCCCGGGCGCAGGTGTTCGTGAGCTCGACGTCTCCCCACAGGACAAACCCGGCGATCCAGAGGGAGTCCGTGATCGGCACGACGTTCAGGCGGCGCCGCAGGCCGGCCACGGTGATCTCGTAGTGCTCCTGCCCCTCGTACTTCATGCCATTCCCCCCGCGCGAGGTCCGGTGTGTGAGATGTCCATTCGGGCAGAGGACACCCGGCCCCTGTGCCTGCGGCATGGGCAAGAACGTCCCCGCTCGCGCAGGCCCGGCACCGTGGGGCAGGACCCGGTCTCCCTGCCGGAGCGTGCCTGCGAGGCGCCTCCAGCTCGCTGAGCGGATATTCAGGCTTGTGCAGGCGCAGGGAGGTTCCCTATAATTGTTGCACGCTGCGCGCGGTTCTGTTGGGGTGGGCACGGGGAGGGATGATACGGAGATCGACGGAGCGACGGCGGTAGTTGGCGTGATCGGCGATGCGGTCCGCGGCAGCCTCTCGCCGCGGATCCACAACGCGGCGTTCGCCGCGCTGGGGCTCAACTGGTGCTACGTCCCGTTCCCGGTCACGCGCGACCGCCTGGGGGACGCGCTCCGGGGCCTCCCGGCGCTCGGGATCGCCGGCGCCAACGTCACGGTGCCGCACAAGGAAGCTGCGCTCGCCTACCTGGACGATACCACCGACGACGCCCGTGCAATCGGCGCGGTCAACACGATTCGGGTTGCCGGTCACCGCCTGGTCGGCCACAACACGGACGGCGGGGGGCTGCTCGACGCGCTCCGGTCGGACGGCGGCGGCGCCGTCGCGGGCGCACGCGCCGTGATCGTCGGCGCGGGGGGCGCGGCCCGGGCCGCGGCGTTTGCCCTGGCCGGCGCCGGCGCCGCCGCGGTCACGATCGCGAACCGGAACTGGGACCGCGCCGCCTCACTCGCAGACGTCGTGCGCCGCGCGTTCCCGCGCTGTACGGTGGACGCGACGCCGCTCGACGGCGAGGGCGTCGCGTCGGCCCTGTGCGAGGCGTCGCTGCTCGTCCAGGCGACGACCCTGGGGGGTGGCGCGCAGCGCACGCTCTCGCCGGTTGCCGCCGGGGCGCTGCACCCGGGCCTGCTCGTGATCGACATGGTCTACGAGCCCCGGGAGACGGTCCTGCTCCGCGACGCCCGGGCGTGCGGATGCCGGACGCTCGGCGGCCTCGTAATGCTCGTCTATCAGGCCGCCCGGGCGTTCGAGATCTGGACCGGCCGCCCCGCCCCCGTCTCGGTGATGCGCGAGGCGGTCGGGCTGGGCCGGGAGCTTCCCTCGGAGCGCCGGTAGGACGGTGACGGCATGCTGCGCTTCCTGACCTCGGGCGAGTCACACGGGCGCGGACTTCTGGTCGTCCTCGAGGGCGTGCCCGCGGGCGTGCCGGTTTCGGAGGACGAGATCAACGTCCAGCTCGCCCGCCGGCAACACGGCTACGGCCGCGGCGGCCGCATGAAGATCGAGCAGGACCGCGCGGAGATCTACACCGGCGTGATGCGCGGCACGACGATCGGGGCGCCGGTCGGCCTGCTGATCGGCAACAAGGACTGGCGGAAGGACGAGCCTCCCCTGACCCGCCCCCGGCCCGGCCACGCCGACCTGGCCGGCGCGCTCAAGTACCACTTCGATGACGTCCGGCGTGTGCTCGAGCGGTCGAGCGCCCGCGAGACGGTGGCCCGGGTGACGGCCGGCGCGGTGTGCCGGTGCCTGCTCGCCCAGTTCGGCGTCGCGCTGGCCAGCCACGTCGTCGAGCTCGGGGGCATCGCCGCGACCCGCCGCCCCCGGCGCCCGGAGGAGATCCCGGCGATCGCGGAGCAGTCGCCGCTGCGGTGCGTGGACGCCGACGCCGAGCGGAAGATGATCGCCGCGATCGACGAGGCCAAGGCGCGGGGCGATACACTCGGCGGCGTGTTCGAGGTCGTCGTGACCGGCCTGCCGGTCGGCCTCGGCTCGTACGTCCACTGGGACCGGCGGCTCGACGGCCGGCTGGCGCAGGCGATGATGTCGATCAACGCGATCAAGGGCGTCGAGATCGGGGAGGGGTTCAAGGAGGCCCGGCTCCCGGGCTCCGCCGCGCACGACGAGATCTTCTACGACGCCGCGCGCGGCTTCTACCGGCAGACGAACCAGTCGGGCGGCACGGAAGGCGGCATGACGACGGGCGAGCCCCTGGTGGTCCGCGTCGCGATGAAGCCGCTCAGCACCCTGATGAGCCCGCTCGCCTCCGTGGACATCGTCACCAAGGAGCGGGTCGAGGCCGCAGTCGTGCGGAGCGACGTCACGGCGGTGCCGGCCGCCGGCGTGATCGGCGAGGCGATGGCCGCGGTCGTCCTCGCGGACGCGATGATCGAGAAGTTCGGCGGAGACAGCCTCGATCAGATGCGTGCCGCCTACGAGGCCCACCAGCGGTGGGTCCGCACCGGCCCCGCCGCCCCGGCCGGGTGAGCGCCGGCGTGCGGCCCAACATCGTGCTCATCGGCTTCATGGGCACGGGGAAGACCGCCGTCGGCCAGACGGTGGCCGCCCGGCTCGGCCGCCCGTTCATCGACACCGACACGCTCATCGAGGAGCGGGCCGGGCGCTCGATTCCCCGCATCTTCGCGGAGGACGGCGAGGCGGCGTTTCGGCGCCTCGAGGCGGAGGTCGTCGTCGCCGCCGCCGCCCGGGAGGGCGTGGTGATCGCCACCGGCGGCGGGGCCGTGCTGCGGCCGGAGAACATGGCGCACCTCCGCCGGAACGGCGTGATCGTCGCGCTGCGGGCGGATCCAAGAGCGATCCTGGCGCGCGTCGACCCCGCGGGCCGTCGCCCGCTCTTAGGGGAGGATCCGGAGCGCACCATCCGCCGCCTGCTGGCGGAGCGTGACGCGCTGTACCTGAACGCCGACCTCGTGGTGGACACGTCGGCGCTGTCGCTCGAGGCGGTGGCCGCGCGCGTGATCGCGTTCCTCTCGGCGCAGGACGGGCGCGCCGCCCCCCGCGGCGCCGCCGTGGCGACGGCCGCCGCCCGATTCGGACAAGGCACCGCCGCCGGCCGGGCCGCCGGGTCGAGGGAGACCGCCGGGTCGAGGGAGCGAGCACCGGCGTCCCATGGGCCCGAGCGGATCGTTCGGGTCGCGCTCGGCGCGCGCGGCTACGACGTCCGGATCGGGCAGGCGATCATCCCGTGGACCCCCGAGTACCTGCGCGCCTGCGGGATCGAAGGCCGGCTCGCGCTGCTCACCCATCCCCGCCTCGACGCGCTCTTCGGGCGCCCGCTCGCCGACGCGCTCCGGGCCTCGGGCTACGAGGTCATCACGGTGACGGTGCCGCCGTCCGAGTCGAGCAAGAGCCTCCGCGCCGCCCGGCGCGTCTACGACGCGCTCGTGGACGCGCAGCTGGACCGCACCGCCGCGCTGCTGGCGCTCGGCGGTGGTGTGGCCGGCGACCTGGGCGGGTTTGTCGCGGCAACGTTCCTGCGCGGGATCGCCTGGGCCGCGATCCCGACGACGCTCCTCGCGCAGGTGGACGCCAGCATCGGCGGCAAGACCGCGGTCAACCATCCCCGCGCCAAGAACCTCATCGGCGCGGTGCACCAGCCCGCCCTCGTCCTGGCGGACATCGCGACGCTTCGTTCGCTCCCGCTGCGGGAGCTGCGGTCGGGGATGGCCGAGGTGATCAAGACTGGCGTGATCGGGGCGCCGGACCTCTTCGAGTATCTGGAGGGGCAGATCCGGACGGTGCTCGCTCGCCGGCCGGACGCGCTCGTCCACGTCGTGAGCCGGTGCGTGGAGTACAAGGCGGACGTCGTCGCCCGGGACGAGCGGGAGACCGGCGGCCGCATCGTGCTGAACTACGGCCACACGGTCGGTCACGGCATCGAGGCCGCGGCCGGGTAT
>JAPVSX010000251.1:0-2453 GCA_047519495.1 Armatimonadota bacterium | reverse complement strand
TACGACTGGGACAGCCAGGGCCGGCTGGTGTACCCGGCCAACCAGAGCGAGGCCCTCGAGGTCGCCCGGTAGGGTCTCGGGCCTGACGCGCGGCACCGGCGCCGGGGGGCCGGTCGGCCTCCCGGTGCGGGCGCGTCTTGTGCCGGCCGCATGAAGCGCTCGTCCACCCGCTGGATCGCGCAGCGCCTCGCCCAGCTGCTGCTGGTACTCTGGGTGATCGCGACCATCCTGTTCCTGATCTTCCGCCTGATGCCGGGGAACCCGCTCGTGGCCTTCATCGACCCGACCTTCACGGTCGAGGAGCAGCGCGCGCTGATCCACGCGTTCGGCCTGGACCTGCCCCTGTGGCAGCAGTACCTGCTCTTCCTGAAGGAGTCCGCAGCCGGCAACCTGGGCCAGTCGTTCTTCTATCGCGTACCGGTCGCGCAGCTCGTAGGGGAGACGCTGCCCAACACGCTCATCCTGACTCTCGGGGCGGTGATCATCGCGTTCCTGATCGGCACGGTCTCCGGGGTGTTCTTCGCCTGGAAGCGGGGGACCGCGGCCGAGGCCGCGGGGATCCCGGTCGTCCTGGCCCTCCGGGCCGCGCCGGAGTTCTGGGTCGGGATGATCCTGCTCGCCGTGTTCTCGTTCTCGCTGCGGTGGTTCCCATCGTCCGGCACGGCGAGCCCGGGGGTCCACTACGCCTCGCTCTGGGCGCAGCTCACGAGCCTCGACTTCCTGCGCCACCTCGTCTTGCCGCTCGTGACGTTCGTCCTGTACCTGCAGGGGCTGCCGCTCCTCCTGATGCGCACCAACATGCTGGAGGTGATGGAGGAGGAGTTCATCGTGATGGCCCGGATGAAGGGCCTGCCCGAGTCCCGCATCCTGCTGCGGCACGCGGCGCGCAACGCGCTGCTCCCCGTGGCCACCGCGTTCGCCCTCGTCATCGGGTACAGCCTCGGCGGCGACGTCGTCGTCGAAAACGTCTTCAGCTGGCCCGGCCTGGGGCGCCTCCTCGTCAAGGCCGTCGCGTCCAAGGACTACCCGCTCGCGCAGGGCGCGTTTCTCCTGATCGCCGCCCTCGCGATCCTCATGAACCTGCTCGCCGACCTTGTGTACACATGGCTCGACCCCCGGGTGTCCTATGCGAAACGGTAGCGTCGGGGCGCTGCCCCATCCTCACGCCCGGGGCGCCGCGGCATCCTGGCGGCGCGCGCTCAGCGCGCTGTGGGCGGTCCTCCGGCACGACCGGTTCGCGTTCGCGGGGATCTGCATCTACGTGTGCTTCTTCCTGGTGGCGCTGCTCGCACCGTGGCTCGCGCCCTACGACCCGCAGCAGACGATCGTCCGCGGCGACGCGCTGATGGCCGGCCGCCCGCCCGGCGGCGGGTTTCTCCTGGGCACGACCAACGTCGGCCGGGACATCTTCTCGCAGCTCGTCTACGGCGCGCGCCCGGCGCTCACGGTCGGGTTCACCGCGGCGTTCTTCGTCGTCCTGATCGGCACCGTCGTCGGCATCGTCGCGGGCTACTCCGGCGGCTGGGCGGACGCGGTCCTGATGCGCCTGGCCGACGTGGCGTTCGGCATCCCGTTCCTGCCGTTCGTGATCGTCCTGGTCGCGTTTCTCGGCGCGAGCCTCTGGGACATCGTCCTCTCGATGGCGCTCCTGCTGTGGAAGGACACCGCCCGCGTCGTGCGCGCTCAGGTCCTGACGCTTCGGGAGCGCGGCTTCGTCGAGTCGGCGCGCGTCCTGGGGGCGTCGCCGCTCCGGGTGATGCTCGTCCACATCGCGCCGAACGTCCTCCCCGTCGCGCTCCTCTACGGGTCGCTCGCCGTCGGGTGGGCGATTCTGACGGAGGCGAGCGTGAGCTTCCTGGGGTTCGGCGACGCAACGCAGATCTCGTGGGGGTTCATGCTCCAGGACGCGTACGTCTCCCAGGCGCTGAGCGTCGGCGCGTACAACTGGTTCGTGCCGCCCGGGGTGTGCATCGTGCTGCTCGTCATGGCCGGCTACTTCATCAGCCGCGGCTACGAGGAACTGCTGTTCCCCCGGCTGCGCCGGCAGTGATGTCCCTCCTCACCCTCCAGGACCTGCGCGTCGAGTACCGCACGCGGCGCGGCGTCCGCCGGGCGGTAGACGGCGTCACCCTGGATGTGCGGCCGGGGGAGATCCTGGGCCTCGTCGGGGAGAGCGGCTGCGGCAAGACCACGCTCGGCCGGGCGGTCATCCGCGTCCTTCCCCGGAACGCCCGCATCACCGGCGGGCGCATCCTGTTCGAAGGCGGCGATCTGGCCGCGCTCCCCGAGGCCGAGATGCGCATGGTCCGCTGGCGCAAGATCGCGATGATCCCCCAGGCCTCGATGGACTCCCTCGACCCGGTGTACCGGCTGGGCGACCAGTTCCTGGAGATCCTCACGGTCGTGGGGGGCCTGCCCCGCGGCGCGGCGCGCGCGCGGGCGCTCGACCTGTG
>JAPVSX010000250.1:0-19284 GCA_047519495.1 Armatimonadota bacterium | reverse complement strand
GTGGCCAGCATCGGCTCGAACCGGTCGGTCGACGAGCCGCTGTATGCGACGAGGGTCTCGTACACGTTCGGCCAGATGATCTCCGAGCTGGCCGTGTCGTACGCGTACGCCGGGTCCAGGCTCTCGGGATCGGCAAGGCGCAGGGCCACGAACGTATCCGGGTTCTTGACCGCCTCCCCAGCCCCCCGCGCTCCGGTCCCCAGGCCGAGGATCACCAGCAGCACCAGGAGCAAACTCGCGAGTATGCGCTGTCTCACCGCAGATCATCTCCTCCTCTTGGGATCGAGCAGAAGTGTCTTCGCCACCTGCCCCGGACGGACACGGCCAATAAGTCTGCCTGACCTTTTTCCGAAGTCCCACCGCATACGTCCCCTATTGAAAGTACGTACGCTGGTGTCTAAAAGTTCGGCTCCGCGAGCCCGCTTCCGCGGGTCCCCCTAGCTGGCCGCGCTCGCCTGCGGCAGCACCGCCGCCTTGCTTCGCTGCTGCTTGAACGGCCGGATCGGACACGCCACGTAGTGCCCGCCGCCGACGTCCTCAAACGGCGGCTCCTGGACCCGGCAGCTCGGCTGGGCGTACAGGCACCGCGTGTGGAACCGGCACCCCGGCGGCGGATTGATCGGGCTCGGGACGTCCCCCGGCAGGATGATCCGCTCCCGCCGCATCTCCGGGTTGGGAATCGGGACGGCGGAGAGGAGGGCCTCGGTGTACGGGTGCTGGGGGTTGCTGAACAGCTCATCGGCGGTGGCCAGCTCCACGATCTTGCCGAGGTACATCACAGCGATCCGGTCGCTGATGTGCTTCACGACCGACAGGTCGTGGGCGATGAACAGGTACGTCAGGCCGAACTCCTTCTGGAGCTCCTCGAGGAGGTTGAGCACCTGGGCCTGGATGCTGACGTCCAGCGCCGAGACCGGCTCGTCGGCGATGATCAGTTTGGGATTCACGGCGAGCGCGCGCGCGATGCCGATGCGCTGGCGCTGGCCGCCGCTGAACTCGTGCGGGTACCGGTTGGCGTGGTAGGGAGAGAGGCCGACGACCTCGAGGAGCTCCTGGACGCGGCGGATCTTCTCTTTGCCGCGGGCCAGCCTGTGGATCTCGAGGGGCTCGCCGATGATATCGCCGACCGTCATCCGGGGATTGAGGGAGGAGTACGGATCCTGGAAGATGATCTGCATGTCGCGGCGGAGCCGGCGAAGCTCCTCCTTGCCCAGCTTGAAGATGTCTCGACGCTCGAAAAGGGCCTCGCCCGCGCTCGGCTCCTGCAGGCGGAGGATCACCCGGCCGGTCGTCGTCTTGCCGCACCCCGACTCGCCCACCAGCCCGAGGGTCTCGCCCTTGCGGATGAAGAAGCTGATGTCGTCGACCGCCCGGACGGCGCCGACCTGCCGCTGGAAGATGAAGCCTTTCGTGACCGGGTAGTACTTGCGGAGGTTCCGGACCTCCAGGAGCGTCTCGCCGTTGCTCGCCATGTCTCCCCCCGTGAGGCGCTACACGCTTCTGCTGCGGCTGGACGCCGCCAGGCCCGCCGCCGCGGCGGCCTGTCTCTCTTTCTCCGTGGCTTTGTCCGAGTACAGGTAACACTTGGCCGCGTGGTCCGGTCCGACCGGGAAGTCGGGCGGGTCCTCCTTGACGCACACCTCCATCACGAAGGGACACCGCGGCGCGAACGCGCATCCCGGGGGCAGGTCGATCAGGCTCGGCGGCTGCCCCTCGATCGGAATGAGGCGCTCCCGGCGCTCGTACAGCTTGGGAATCGAGTGCAGCAGCCCCCACGTGTAGGGGTGCTTGGGATCCTTGAAGATCCGCCGGATGTCCGTGTGCTCGACGGGCCGCCCGGCGTACATCACGACGACGTTGTCGCACATCTCCGCGACGACGCCGAGGTTGTGCGTGATGAAGAGGATCGACATGCCGAACTCCCGCTGCAGCCCCCGCATCAGGTCGAGGATCTGGGCCTGGATCGTCACGTCGAGGGCGGTGGTCGGCTCGTCGGCGATCAGGATCGAGGGGTTGCAGGAGAGCGCCATCGCGATCATGACGCGCTGGCGCATGCCGCCGGAGAACTGGTGCGGGTAGTCCTTGACGCGCTCGCGCGCGAGCGGGATCTTGACCCGCCCGAGCATCTCGATCGCCCGCTCCCAGGCGGCCTTTTTATCGAGCCGCTGGTGGAGGATCACCGCCTCCGCGATCTGCTCGCCGATCGTCAGCACGGGGTTGAGCGAGGTCATCGGCTCCTGGAAGATCATCGCGATCCGGTTGCCCCGGATCTTCCGCATCTCCTCGTCGGAGAGCTTGAGCAGGTCGCGTTTCTCGAACAGGATCTGGCCGTCCACGATCTTGCCGGGCGGGGTGGGGATCAGGCGCATCACCGAGAGGGCGTGGACGGTCTTGCCGGACCCGGACTCCCCAACGATGCCCAGGGTCCCCCCCCGCTGGAGGTCGTAGGACAGGCCGTCCACCGCGCGGACCACGCCCTCGTCCGTATAGAAGTACGTCTTCAGATTGCGGACGGACAGCAGCGGTTCGGCCACGCGTTACCCCCTCCCCCAATGCACCCAACACTACCGGCCCCTGCAATTTGCAGGCGCGGTGTCTCTTACGGCAGTTGGCAATTCCACAAGGTGTTCGTAAATCCTCTCCTCCGGATCGCGCGGAGGCGACCCGGAGACACGGCGCTGAACCGGAAGCGGCCCGGGGCAGGCCGAGCGGGCACCTGGGATCGGTCCCCCGAGATAAGCAGGACTTAACCGGCCTCCCGCAGGATGCCGCCGGCAACGTGCGGGCGCCCCGCCAGTCCAGCCTGCTCTGGCTAGAGGCGGAGCCTGGGGTCGAGCGCGTCCCGCAGCCCGTCCCCCAGGAAGTTGAAGCAGAGCACGGTCAGGAAGATCATCACGCCGGGGTACACCGCCAGCCGGGGGGCCGAGAGGATGAAGTCCTGGGCGTTCTGCAGCATGTTCCCCCAGGACGGGACGGGCGGCTGGATTCCAATCCCGAGGAAGCTGAGGGCTGCCTCGGTGAGAATGGCCCCGCCGACGATCAAGGTCGCGGCCACGATCACCGGAGCCAGGGCGTTCGGGACGAGATGCCGGAGGAGGATCCGGGTATCGGAGGCGCCGAGCGCGCGGGCCGCTTCGGTGAAGTCCTGGCCCCGGAGCTTGAGCACCTCCCCACGGACGAGCCGGGCGACGCTTCGCCAGGCGAAGAGACTGATGGCGAGCACGATGCCGGTGACAGATCCCCCCATGTACTTGGAGAGCACGATCAGGATGGGCAGGTCGGGCAGGGCGAGCGAGACGTCGGTGATCCGCATCAGGACGTTGTCGGCCGCCCCTCCGTAAAACCCCGCGACCGCGCCCACGACGATGCCTACGCTCGCCGCCACGACGGCGGCAGCAAACCCGACCAGCAAGGAAACCCGGCCGGCGTACAGGAGGCGAGTGAAGACGTCGTGCCCGATCGTGTCGGTGCCGAGGAGGTGAGTCCACGAGGGCGGCTGGAGGCGCGCGGTGAGATCGATGTCCTCGAACCGGTAGGGCGCGATCACCCCGGCAAGGACGGCCACGAGCATGAGAAGCACGACCACTACGCCGCCGGCCAGCGCCACGTGGTGCTGGCGAAACCGCTCCCAGGCCAGCGGCCAGAACCCGTGCCCGATGCCCTGGGCCCTCTCGAGGTGCGAGGGCCTGGAGAGCATGGAAGGCGCACGCGCGAGGGGGCGGACGGTCATCTCAGTCGTACCGGATCCGCGGGTCGAGATACACGTAGGCGACGTCGACGAGCAAATTGGCAACGATCACCATCAAGGAGATAAACATGATGATCCCCTGAGCCACGGCGTAGTCGCCGCCCAGGGTGGAGTCCACGAGCAGCTTGCCGACTCCTGGCCAGCTAAACACCGTCTCAGTCAGCGGCGCGCCGGCGAGCACGCCGGGGATCGCGACGCCGAGCACGGTCACGAGCGGGATCAGCGCGTTCCGCAGCGCGTGACGGCGAATCACCACCCGCCCCGGGAGGCCCTTCGCGCGCGCGGTGCGCACGTAGTCCTGGCGGACAACCTCAAGCATGCTGCTCCGCGTGTACCGGGCGAAGCTCGCCATGAACACCAGGCCGAGCGCCATGGTAGGAAGCGGCAGGTACTTCAGACGGTCCAGCAGCATTGGGAGTCCCGGCGCCACCCCGGGAGAATTGATACCGCCCGGCGGCAGCACGTGCCAGGTGACGCCGAACAGGTAGATCAGCATGATCCCGAACCAGAACACCGGCACGCTGACTCCAAAGAACGTCAGCAATGTGGCCCCGTAGTCGAGGAGTGAGTACTGGTGGAGCGCCGAGTAGATGCCCACCGGGAGCGCCACGGCCAGCGCGAGCAGAAGTGCCGCCCCGGCCAGCATCGACGTGTTGCTCAGCCGGTCGGCGATCAGGCGTGCAACAGGCTCCCTGTATGTCCGCGACCAGCCCAGGTCGCCCTGGGCGGCTCGCGCGACCCACTTCACGTAGCGTACGTGTACGGGCTCGTCGAGCCCGTACACGTGCTTCAAGCGCATCACATCGTCGGGCGTAATGTTGGGAATCCCCGAGAGCAGCAGGTCCACCTGATCGCCAGGCGCCGCGGCGAGTAACGCAAACACGACAACCGAGACCCCGAGCAAGATCGGGATCATCTGCAAGACGCGGCGGATCACGTACCGGTGCATCTCACGTCCAGAGCCGCCTGTCCCCGTCAGGGGGAAACGCCGCCGGTAACCTCATCCCCTACTGCGCTGCCCACGCCCACCGGCTGGCGTTCCACGTGACCTGACCGTTGTGCCCCACTCCGGTCGGCTTCCAGTTCTGCATCCCGTTCTTGATCGAGGAGACGTCCACCCTGAAATACAGGGGCAGCACGGGCAACTCGTCGGCGAAGATCGCCTGCGTTCGCTTCAGCATCGCGATCCGCTTGGCCTGGTCCAGCTCCGAGGGAATCTCGTGGCACAGCCTGTCCATCTCCGGGTTGGAGAACCCGGAAAAGTTCTGGCCATTGTATGCGTTCTGCGCGGACGGGATGTTGTCTGACGTGTACAGCGTCTCGCAGTCGCTCACCGGGTTCAGCACCCAGGCGTACATGGCCATCTCGAACTCGCGGTGGCGGGTCGTCTCGCCAAAGAACACGCGCGCCGGCTGGTTGCTGATCTTGAGGTCGACGCCGACCTTCCGCCACTGGTTTTGGAGAATCTGCTCCACGTCTTCGCGGGTACGGTTCCCGGCGGTCGTCCCAATCGTTACGGTAAACCGCTCCCCCTGAGCATTCCTGAGGATCCCGTCAGGCCCAGGGGTCCAGCCCGCCTCCGCGAAGAGCTGCTTGGCCCGGTCCGGGTTGTAGGCGTACTTCGGCGCCGAGGCATCGTAGCCGTAGTGCTTGGGAGGCAGGTAGCTGGCGGCCACGGGCTGCTTTCCCTGGAACAGGGCGTCCACCAGCGCCTGCCGGTCGAGCGCATACAGGAGCGCCTGCCGGATCCGCTTGTCCTTCACTTTGGGATTGTTCAGGTTCAGGTCGACGTGCTCCCAGACCATCCCGGGGGTAAAGATCACCTTCTCCGCGAGGCGGCGCTGGGCGATCTGCTGCTCGAGCTGCACCCCCTGGGTAAACAAGATGCCGATCGGGCTGATCGCGTCGATCGCGCCGGAGAGCATGTTGGCGCTGAGCGTGTTCGTGTCCGTGATCACGCGCCAGACGATCCGCTTGATTCTTGGAGTGTCCAGCGCGTAGAACGGGTTCGCCTCCACGACGATCGAGCTCCCCTTCTGCCAGGAGACAAGCCGGTACGGGCCGTTGCCGATCGTGGCCTTGGGGTCGTTGCCGAACGGCAACCTGTCCAGGCCGCCGGGATTGTCGTGGTACGCCTTCTCGAGCAGGTGCCGGGGCCAGGGCCCCCACTCGATGATGTCGGTGTTCGCGTACGCAAAGTGATCCCTGTACGTGACGACGAGGATGTCCGGGGCCGGCGCGTAGATGTTCTCGACGTGCTTCTCGAACACGCGGTCCACCACCGGCACCTTGTCGTTCATGATCGCCCGGTGCGTGAACACGTAATCCTCCGCGGTCACCGGAACGCCATCCGCCCACTTCAAGGGCTTGAGGTGCCAGGTGAGCTGCATCTTCCCCCCGGGGAGAAGCCTCCATTGTCCGTTTTCGAGCGTCGGGACTTCCTTCGCCTGCACGGGGGTGAGCTTCAATTCATCGGACCAAAAGGCGCCCCCGACGAACAGAGCCATGGTGACTTCCGTGCTCACGGCGAGGTTCCCGCCCAACCCCGGCACAAGGATGTCGGGCTCCTGCGAGATGCCGATCACGACCTCGTCCCTGGACGCGGCGGCCTGCCCGGGCGCGACCGGCCACCAGCCGAGCACAAGCGTCACCGCAAGCAGCAGCACCGCTCCCGGACGACTCACGCTCCTCATTACCCCACCCCCCCACGCGTATCGTCAGTGGTCAAGGCCGAATATGCCTCAGGACCCCTACTGCGCCCACGCCCACTGGCTGGCGTTCCACGTGACCTATCCGCCCGGTCCCAGCCCGGTGGGCCTCCAGTTCTGCAGCCCGTTCTTGACTGCGGAGACGTCGACCCGGAAGTACAGGGGAAGCACGGGCATCTCTTCTGCGAGGACCGTCTGCGTCCGCTTTAGCATCGCCACACGCTTCGCCTGATCCAGCTCGGTCGAGATCGCGTGGCAGAGCTTGTCCATCTCTGGATTGGAAAACCCGGGACTGTTCTGACCATTGTACGCGTTCTGGGGCGAGGGGATGTTGTCGGTCGTATAGAGGGTCTCGCAACCGGCGATTGGGGCCTGCGACCAGGCGTACATGGCCATCTCGAATTCGCGGTGGCGGGTCGTCTCCCCGAACAGCACCCGGGCAGGCTGGTTGCTGATCTTGAGCTCCACACCGACCTTCCGCCACTGACTCTGTAAGATCTGCTCCACATCTTCCCGGACACGGTTCCCGGCGGTCGTCACGATCGTGACGCTGAACCGTTCTCCTTGGGCGTTGCGGAGGATGCCGTCCGGCCCCGGCGTCCACCCGGCCTCCGCGAAGAGCTGTCTCGCGCGGTCGGGGTTGTACGCGTGCTTCGGGACCGCGGCATCGTAGCCGTAGTGCTTGGGAGGCAGATAACTGTCGGCCACCTGCTGCTTACCGCCAAACAGACCGTTCACGAGTCCCTGCCGGTCGAGCGCGTACAGGAGAGCCTGACGGACCCGCTTGTCTTTGAACTTGGGATTGTCGAGGTTCAGATCGATGTGCTCCCAGACCAGCCCCGGTGTAAACAGCACTCGCTCGGCAAGCCGGCGTTGCGCGATCTGCTGGTCGAGCTGAGCGCCCTGAACAAACGAGATGCCGACCGGGCTGATCGCGTCGATCGCGCCCGAAAGCAGGTTGGCACCGAGCGTGTTCGTATCCGTGATCACCCGCCAGACGATCCGCTTGATCCGGGGAGTGCCCAGCGTGTAGCCGGGATACGCCTCCACGACAATAGAGCTGCCCTTCTGCCAGGAGACGAGCCGGTATGGTCCGCTGCCGATCGTAGCCTTGGGGTCGTTGCCGAACGACAGCTTATCGAGACCACCCGGGTTCTCATGGAATGCCTTCTCGAGTAAATGCCGGGGCCAGGGACCGTCCTGAATGACGCCATTGTTGGCGAATGCGTAGTGATCCTTAAACGTCACGATGATGGTATCGGGAGACGGCGCGTAGATGTTCTCGACGTGTTTCTCGAAGGACCGGCTGACCACGGGCACCTTGTCGTTCATGATCGCCCGGTGCGTGAAGACATAGTCCTCCGCGGTGACCGGCATGCCGTCCTGCCAGTTGAGGGGCTTGAGGTGCCAGGTGAGCTGCATCTTCTCCCCGGGAAGAAGCCTCCACAACCCGTTCTCAAACGTCGGTATCTCTCTCGCTTGTTCGGGAATGAGCTTCCAGTGATCGTCATACGACACCGCGGCGGCAAACAGCGCCCGCTGCAGCTCGCTGCTGACCTGAAGATTCCCCCCCAACCCAGGTACCAGGATGTCCGGCTCCTGGGAGACGCCGATCACGACTTCATCTTTGGGGGCGGCCGCCTGCCTGGGCTGCCGACTGCTCACAGCTTGCGCCGGCCACCGGCCGAGCACCATCACCGCCGAGAGGAGGAGCATCGCCGCCTGACGACTCACGCGCTTCATGCCCACCCACCTGTCGCTTCAGTCCCCTCACCCTATCTCGAACACGTCACGCGGTGCCCACGGCCGCCGCGGCCCTTCTCGTCAGAACGGCATACGACATCCGGCAGACACCCCCTCTTTGGATCCGGCCCCGACAGACGGATCGCGCCGGTCGGGCCGGCCGGGGTCTCACGGGCCCCGGCAAACTGCCTGTCCTCCCGCAGGGAGGGCGTCTTCTCAGCAATTTGCTGGAGTCGGGGGGCCCGGGGGGCGTCCGCTACGGGAGCCCCAGGCCGTACTCGACGGTGTACCCGGCGTAGGCGTCGCCGGGGGTCCCGCTGACGGTCGCCAGCTTCTGCCGCCCGTGGTACAGCTCGGCGACGGCCCGGCTGATCTCCGGATCGTCGTAGAGGATGAGCTGGACGACCAGCCGTCCCTCCGTCGCCAGGTACTGCCGGTTGAGCTGGGCGCTGTGCTGCGGATCGTAGTAGTGCGACTGGAAGCGCACCGTGACGGTCCCCGACGGGGGATCGTAGGCCGCCACCGGACGGCTCTCCTGCCCCGAGATGCTCACGACCGCACCCCGGGCACGCGTGGCGGGGTCATGGGTGACTCCCCGCGGGACCTCCGGGACGACGGCACCCTCCTGGACCCTAGCGATCCGGCCCCACACGAGGGCGGCCGCAACGATCACGGCGGCCAGCGCGGCGATGATGAGCAGCCAAGTCCCCCACGGCGCGGCGTGCCGGGCGCCGGCACGGGCGGGCGGCGCGTTCTGAGAGGCTGACGGCACGCGGGAAGAGGAAGCCGCTCGAGGCATCCTATGCTCCATCTCGCGAGTTCGACGACAGAAGGACGGACACGGGGGGCTGCCCGGAGCGCCCTTTCGAATCCGTCCCTCGACAGAGAGCGACGGGCAGGCCCCCGTGGCCGGATATATCAAGACTTAGGAGACAGCGCACTAGGTTGACCTCTGCCGGGGATCGAGGGCATCCCGGATACCATCCCCCAGGAAGTTGTAGGCCAGGATCGCCAGCACGATCGCCAGCCCCGGGATCAGGAGCCAGGGGAACTGGGTCAGCGCCTCGATGTTCTGGGCCTGCGCCAGCAGAAGTCCCCAGCTCGTGCTCGGCTCCTGCACGCCGATGCCGAGGAACGACAAACCGCTCTCGCCCAGAATCGCCCCCGGGATCGTGAGCGTCGCGGCCACGATCACGTAGGACGAGGTACTGGGCAGAATGTGCCGGACGATGACCTTGAGGTCCGTCAGGCCGGCGGCCCGGGCGGCCAGGACGAACTCCATCTCCCGGATGCTGAGGACGAGCCCCCGGATGACGCGGGCCAGGCCCCCCCAGCCCACGATGCTGAACACGACCGAGATCATGAAGAGCCGGCCGCTGCTGGGGAGGGTCGGGGGCAGCACCGAGACCAGGGTCAGGATCAGGTAGAACGCCGGAAACGCGGCCAGGACCTCCACCAATCGCATGATCACATTGTCGATCACCCCGCCGTAGTAGCCGGCGATCCCGCCAAGGAGCATCCCGATCGGGAATGTCGTCACGACGACCAGGATGCCGATCAGAAGCGACACCCGGCTCCCGACCAGGAGGCGCGAGAACAGGTCGCGCCCGAACTGATCGCTCCCCAGAAGAAAGAGGCGCGCGGGCGGATCCACACCGACCAGGTGGAGATCCGTCGGCACCAGCCAGAGAAACCGGTACGGGAAGCCGTGGACCAGGAAGTGGATCTCATACGTCCGGGAGGTGTCGGGGGCGTAGAGCGGGATCGAGGGGTCCACCTGCCGGTAGGCGTAGACGAACGGCCGGGCGTGCCAGCGGCCCTGCGCGTCGACGATGCGCACGCCGACGGGCGGGGCGTAGAATACGTTCCGGTCCGAGAAGTCGAGCGCGTACGGGGCGAGAGACTCCGCGGTCAGCATCACGGCGTAGAGCACGGTCAGCGCGGCCAGGCCGGCGAGGGCGAGCTTGTACCGTGTGAGCTGGCGCCACGCGAGCTGGAGCGGGGTCCGGGCGCGCGCCGCCTCCCGCTCCCGCTGGACCGCCAGCCGCTCCGCCACCAGGTCGCGCGCCATCATCCCAGGCCCTCAATCATAGCGGATCCGCGGATCCACGTATGCGAGCAGGATGTCGGCGGCGAGGTTCCCCAGGATCAGCAGGACGCTGCCGAGCAGCAGGCTGCCCATGACGACAAACACGTCTTTCTTCAGGAGGGCCTCCAGGATCAGCCGGCCGAGGCCCGGATAGCCAAGCACGTTCTCGACGAACGCGGCCCCGCTCAAGAGGCCGCCGAGCTCGAACCCGAACAGGGTCACGAGCGGGTTGATCGCGTTCCGGACGGCGTGCCGGTAGATGACTACGCGCTCCGACACGCCCTTGGCCCGGGCCGTCTTGACGTAGTCGGCCCGGAGCACGTCGAGCAGATTGGTGCGCATGTACCGCATCAGCCCGCCGACCGAGAAGAGGCCGAGGGCGATCGTGGGCAGCACCAGGTGGCGGGCGATGTCGAACAGTCTCCCCCACCACGGCATGAAGTCGAAGTCCACGCTCGTGAGCCCCTGCAGCGGCAGCGCGTGGGTCCAGAACGCCGCGTAGAGCAGGAGGAGCGCGCTGAAGAAGCTCGGGATCGAAAGCGCGATGAACGCCGCGGTGTTGAGCAGCCCGTCCATGACCGAATACTGGCGCACGGCGGAGTAGATCCCGAGGGGGATCGCGACCGCCCACGCCACAACGAGCGAGGTGAGGGAGAGCAGGAGCGTGTTGAGCGCCCGGCTGCCGATCAGCCAGGTGACAGGGACGTTGTACGCAAAGGAGATGCCGAAGTTGAGGTGCAGGATGCTCCACAGCCACCGGAGGTACTGGATCCACGGCGGCTGGTCCATCCCGAACTGAGCGCGGAGGGCCGCGATCGTCTGGGGCGAGATCTGCGGGTACTGCAGGACGAGCGACTGGAAGAAGTCGCCCGAGCCGGGGGCGAGCTGGATCGCCGCCCAGCTGATAATGGTGATGCCAACCAGGAGCGGCCCGAGGAGGATCAGGCGGCGCAGGATGTAGCGGATCATCGACGAGGAGACCGCGTCATGCGGTCGTCATGCGGCAGATGGGACGGCCGCGCAGGTGTGTTGCGCGATGATCGAATCGTCTCGAGACACTCTCATCGCCTGATATAGATGACGGGGAAATTCCAGAACGGTCCGCCGAACGCCGTGAACCTGATGTTCCCGAACTTGTTGCGAACGGCGACGTACGCGTTCGGAATGGCCGTGTAGACGAACGGCACCTGCTCGGCGATGATCTCCTGGTACTGGTTGTAGTACGCCTTCCGCCGGTTCTGGTCCACCGTCGTCGACGCCAGAGTGAAGTACCGGTCGACCTGGGCCTCCCACTGAGTCGCGGGCTTCGGCTCCTTCGGATACCACATGTGCAGGCTGCCCGAGGACTTCCACACGTTCTGGCCGTTGTGGGGTTCGATCCCGCCCGTGAGCCCGAGGACCATCGTCTCCCACTTGAAGGACTCGACGAGCTTGTTCACCAGCGTGTTGAACGCCTCCGGCACCAGCGTGACCTGCATCCCGAGCCTGGTCAGGTCTTGCCGGATGATGTTCGCGATCGCGACCCGGTCCGGATTGTCCGAGTTCGTGCTGATCACGAACTGCACCGGGTGGCCGTCGGCGTCCCGCAATACCCCATCCGACCCCTTCTTGAAGCCGGCCTCGGCCAGGACCTGCTGCGCCTTGTTCAAGTCATAGGGATACGTCATGACACGCGGGTTGAAGAAAAACTTGTCGGCGGGGCTCTCCGGGCCGTACTGCGGAATCGCGTGCCCGGCGTACACCTGGTTGATGATCGCCCGCCGGTCGACCGCGTAGGACACGGCCTGCCGGAACTGCTGGTTTTGGAACCACTTGAGCTTGTAGTCGGGGAGCCCGCTCTGGGGATTCTCGTTGAAGGTGAGAAACTCGGTCCCGAACGTGGGGCCGCCGTCATAGACGGTGTAGTTGCCCGCCTTCTCGCCCCGCTTGAACTCCGCGTACTCGCGGGGCCGGACGCCGTAGCTGTCAGCCTGGCCGGCCTGGAACAGGAGCCGGTGGGCGTTCTGGTCCGGCGCGATCGTGAGCACGGCCCGGTCGATGTACGGGAGGCGGTGGCCGGCCATATCGATCTTCCAGTAGGACGGGTTCCGCTGGTAGGCGATCCGCTGCGCGGGCTTGTACCCGATCATGATGTACGGTCCCGTCCCGACGATCTCCCGGGGCGACGTGTTGACCCCCCACGCCTGGTTGAACGTCCCGGCCTGGTACGCCGCGTCCAGCTTGTGGCGGGGGATGATCCCGATCCCGATCGAGCGAAGAAACGGTCCGAACGGCTGGGCCGTCGTGAACCGGATCGTCCGGGCATCGACCTTCGTGACCTGGATCGGCTTGCCCGCGACCGTGAGCACGTCGCTCAGGCTGTTGGGGATCCGCTTGTCGTAGATGACCTGGAACGTGAACGTCACGTCGTCGGCGGTGAGCGGCACGCCGTCGTCCCACTGGAGTCCCTGCCGGAGGACGAACGTCCACGTCTTCCCGTCCTTGCTCGTCGTCCAGGACTCGGCCAGCGCGGGCTCGGTTTCCGTCGTCTGCCCGTTGTCTTCCACCAGCCCGTCGAAGAGGTACCCGAGGGGCCCGGTCGAGGAAGTCTCCTGCGCGATCACCGGGTTGAACGTCCGAGGGTCGCTCACCTGCGAGTCGAGGAACGTCCCGCCGAACTGCCCGATGTCGCCAACCATCACCTTCGGGTTGGGCAGTCCCGAGAGGCTCGGGTGCGGCGGGGCGGCGCCGAGCTGCGGAGGCAGCAGGAAGCTTGTGGTGATGAGGCCGATCAGAACGGCGGTTCGCAACGTCACTCGCTCCTTCCCGGGTGGGTACTCGCACCCGACGCGGCTCCCGCCCCGCATCCAGCACACCGGTGGCGCCGGCCGCGCGGCTCTTCCCCGCTGCGCGGGGACGGGCCCTTGGTCTGCGAGCACCCCTGCGGGGCACACGCAGGCAGGCAGACGGGCCCGTGGGTATTCGCCCGGCCGTAAAAGGATTCCCGCCGGGCCTCAGGGCTCCGGCGGCGCGGCGACCGGCACGAGCGGCGCGTAGCCGAGCGCAAGCCGCTTCGTGCCTACCGCGTCGAACCGGACGGTGATGATCGCGCGGGGGCCGTCCCCATCGATCTCGAGGACCCGGCCGGTGCCGAAGGTCTTGTGGCGCACGACGTCCCCCACCGCGACCACGGGCACGGGGCGGTCCTCCTCCTCCGGCCAGTCGCCGGTCGGCGTGCGAGGGGTCGCAGCGCGGACCAGCTGCTCGGGCGGGATCTCGGCCAGGAAGCGGGAGGGCAGGCTCGGGCGGGACATGCCGTACGTCGTCCGCTGGCGGGCGTACGTGAGGAGCAGGCGCGACCGGGCGCGGGTCATCCCGACATAGCAGAGGCGGCGCTCCTCCTCGAGATTGGCGTCCTGCTCGAGCGCACGGGCGTGGGGAAACAGGCCCTCCTCGAGCCCCGCGAGGACGACGACGGGAAACTCGAGCCCCTTCGCGCTGTGGAGGGTCATCAGCGTCACGCGGTCGGCCCGCTCCTCCCAGGTATCGATGTCGGTCTGAAGCGACAGGTGCGTGAGAAATGCCTCGAGCGTCCCCTCTCCGCTCATCGCCTCGACCTCCTGGGCGACGGCGGCCAGTTCGTCGAGGTTCTCCAGGCGGTCGAACGCCTCGTCGGTCCCCTCCGCCTCGAGCATCCGCCGATATCCGGTCAGGTCGAGCGCGCGTTCGAGGACCTCGCGCGCGGTGTGGCCGGAGGCGGACGCGGCGAGCGCATCCACGATGCCGACGAACTCCTCGATCCCGCGCCGCACCTGCGGCCCAACCCCGGCGTCGCCCGCGCGGCGGAGGGCGTCCCAGAGCGTGAGCCCTTCCCCCCCGGCCCACGCCTCGAGCCGGCGGAGGGTCCCATCGCCGATGCCGCGGCGCGGCACGTTCAGCACCCGGCGGAGACTCGCCTCGTCCGCGGGATTCTGGGCCAGCCGGAGGTAGGCGAGGATGTCCTTGATCTCGGCGCGCTCGTAGAACCGCAGGCCCCCGACGATCTGATACGGGATGCCCAGGCGGAGGAACATCTCCTCGAACTGGCGGGACTGCGCGTTGGTCCGGTACAGGATCGCGACCTCCCCCGCGCGGCCGCCCGCCGCGATGCGGGCGCGGATCTGCTCCCCGACGTACCGCGCCTCGTCGTAGCCGTCGAACGCCTCGTACAGCGCGACCGCGTCGCCTTCGGGGTTGTCGGTCCAGAGGGTCTTGGCATGACGGTGGGGGTTGTGCTGGATCACGGCGGAGGCGGCCGCCAGAATTCGCTTGGTCGAGCGGTAGTTCTGCTCGAGCGCGATCACCCGCGCCTCGGGATAGTCCCGCTCGAACTCGAGGATGTTGCGGACGTCGGCGCCCCGCCACCGGTAGATCGCCTGGTCGTCGTCGCCCACCACGCACAGGTTCCGGTGCCGGCGCGCGAGCAGGCTCACGAGCACGAACTGCGTATGGTTGGTGTCCTGGTACTCGTCCACCAGGATGTGGCGGAACCGGGCCTGGTACTCCGCGAGGGTCGGCGGGTGCTCGCGGAAGAGCTGGACGGCCCGCCCCAGCAGGTCGTCGAAGTCGAGCGCCCGGCATTCGGCCAGGCGCCGCTCGTACGCCGCGTACAGGCGGCCGATCACTTCCTCGCGGAAGGTCTCCGCGCGCGAGGCGAACGCGACGTGGTCCACGAGCTCGTTCTTGGCGCGGCTGATCTCCGCGAGCATGGCCGACGGCGGAAACTGCCGCTCGTCCATGTCGAGGTTGCGGAGGATTTCCCGCATGAGCGTCCGCTGGTCGTCCTCGTCGTAGATCACGAACCGTGGCGGGACCCCGATCGGGGCGCCCGAGCGCCGGAGGATACGGCTGCAGACGGCGTGGAACGTCCCGATCCAGAGCGACCGGGCCAGGGCCGGCCCGAGGAGCGCGGCGAGCCGGTCCCGCATCTCGCCGGCGGCCTTGTTGGTGAACGTCACCGCGAGAATCTGGCCGGGCGAGACGCCGCGGGCGCGGATCAGGTCGGCGATCCGGTACGTCAGGACGCGCGTCTTCCCGGACCCCGCGCCGGCCAGGACCAGCAGCGGGCCGTCGCCGTGGCGTACAGCCTCGAGCTGAGGGGGGTTGAGGAGCGTCTCGAGATCAGCCGTAGATGTCACGATAGTATTCTATCGCAGTAGACGCAGCGACGGAACCTCAGTCGACGTCGATCGTCTCGTGTCTAACCTCGGAGGCCACGTCCGGCGCCCTACTCCCACTCGATCGTGGCGGGCGGCTTGCTGCTGATGTCGTACACGACCCGGCTCACGCCGCGGACCTCTCCCGTGATCCGGTTGCTGATCGTCTCGAGGAGGTCGGCCGGCAGCCGCGCCCAGTCCGCGGTCATCCCGTCCTCGCTCGTCACGGCGCGCACGGCGACGACGTGCCCGTAGGTGCGGGCGTCCCCCGCGACTCCCACGGTGTGAACCGGCAGCAGCACCGCGAACGCCTGCCACACTTCCCGCGTCAATCCGCCCCGGCGGATCTCCTCGGTGACGATCGCATCGGCCTCGCGGAGAATGGCCAGCCGCTCCTCGGTGACCTCGCCGAGCACGCGGATCGCGAGCCCCGGCCCCGGGAACGGGTGGCGCCCGACCATCTCCTCCGGGAGCCCGAGGGTCCGCGCGACGACCCGCACCTCGTCCTTGAACAGCGTGCGGAACGGCTCGATCAGCCTGAACGGCATGACCTCGGGCAGGCCGCCGACGTTGTGGTGGGTCTTGATCCGGGCCGCGGTGCGCGTGCCGCTCTCGATCACGTCCGGGTAGAGCGTCCCCTGCACGAGGAACTCCGGCCGGCCGAGCCGGGCGGCCTCCTCCGCGAAGACCGGGATGAACTCCCGCCCGATCAGGATCCGCTTCTGCTCAGGGTCGGTGACGCCGCGCAGCCGGTCGAGGAAGCGCTGCCGGGCGTTCACGTGGACGAGGGGCATCCCGAAGTGGTCGCGGAACACCTCGACAACCCGCTCCGCCTCGCCCCGGCGCAGCAGGCCGTGGTCCACGAAGACGCAGGTCAGCCGGTCGCCGATCGCCCGGAACACGAGCGCGGCCGCGGCGCTACTGTCCACGCCGCCGGACAGCGCGCAGATCGCGCGCCCCGTGCCGACCTGGACCCGGATCTCCTGGGCCGCCCGCTCGACGAACGAGGTCATCGTCCACGACGGCGCGCACCCGCACACGTTGTAGAGGAAGTTGCGGAGAACGTCGGTCCCCCAGGGGGTATGGGACACCTCCGGGTGGAACTGCAGCCCGTACAGCCGGCGCGCGCGGTCGGCGATCGCGGCGTGGGGCGTGTGGTCGGAATGAGCGAGGGTCTCGAACCCTGGGGGCAGCCGGTGCACCGTGTCCCCGTGGCTCATCCACGAGATCAGGCGCGGCTCGAGGCCGCGGAACAGCCCCTCGTCCCGGTCGGGCTCGTCCACAAACAGGCGCGTGCGGCCGTACTCCTTGCGGACCGCCGGCCCGGTCTGGCCGCCGAGCACGTGCGCCATCAGCTGCATGCCGTAGCAGATGCCGAGAGTCGGGATGCCCGCGGTGAACAGCGGGGGCTCGCACCGCGGCGCCCCCGGAGCGTACACGCTCGCCGGCCCGCCGGAGAGGATGATCCCCTTCGGCCGGAGGGCCAGGAGCTCGCTGAGCGGCGTGTCGAACGGCAGGATCAGGCTGTAGACGTGCAGCTCCCGCACCCGGCGGGCGATCAGCTGGCTGTACTGGGCCCCGAAGTCCAGGACGACGACGAGGTCCTGCACGGGTGGGACGGTCTCCGTCGCGCCGCTCTCGTGGGGAAATCCGGTGGGCCGCCCCTGGATTGCCGTGGTCGTCGCCACGCTAGCGCCCCTGCCCGACCCGCTGCGCGATCTGCATCGTCTTCCCCTCCGTCGCAAGCGCAGGCGCGATGATGACCTCGGCCTGCTGCATCTGCCGGATCGTGCGGGCACCGCACATGCCCATCGCGGTGCGCAGCGCCTCGACGAGGTTCTGCGAGCCGTCGTCCACCCGGGCCGGGCCGAACAGGACGTCCCGCAGGGTCCCGGTGGTGCCGACCGCGATGCGCGTCCCCCGCGGCAGCGCCGCATGCGGCGTCGCCATGCCCCAGTGGAACCCCCGCCCCGGCGCTTCCTCGGCCCGCGCGAGCAAGGAGCCGAGCATCACCGCGTCCGCGCCGCACGCGACCGCCTTCGCGATCTCGCCCCCGACGCTGATCCCGCCGTCCGCGACGATCGGCACGTGCCGGCCGGTCCGCCGCGCGAACTCGGCGCGCGCCGCGGCGACGTCCATGATCGCCGTCGCCTGCGGCACGCCGACGCCCAGCACCTTCCGGCTGGTGCACGCGGCGCCCGGCCCGACCCCGACGAAGACGGCGGCGACGCCGGCCTCGAAGAGCTGGAGCGCGGCCTCGTAGGAGACGCAGTTGCCGGCCATCACGGGAATCGCGGTCCGGACGGTGAGCTCGCGGAGCGACAGGGTGCGCCCCTGCTCGCTCCGGTGCTGCTCGGTGATCACGGTGGACTGGACGAGGAGGATCTCGGCCCCGGCCTCGGCCGCGAGCGGCCCGAGCCGGGCGGCCTGACCGGGCGTCGTGGAGACGACCGGCACGCCCCCGCCGGCCCGGACCTCCTCGATGCGCCGGGCGACCAGGTCATCCTTGATCGGCTCCCGGTACACCTCCTGCATGATGCCGACGACGCGCTCCGGCGGCGCCGCCGTGAGCCGGTCGAGGGCTTCCTGCGGGCGGGGGTAGCGGGTCTGGAGCCCTTCGAGGTTCAGCACGGCCATGCCGCCAAGCCGGGAGAGGGCGGCCGCGAACGGCACGTCGACGACGCTGTCCATCGCGGCCGCGATGACCGGCAGCGGAAAGGTCCGGCCGGCGACCTGCCAGGAGAGATCGACGTCCTCCGGGTCGATCGTCGCCGACGCCGGAACGAGCGCGATCTCTTCAAAGCCGTACGTGCGCCGGGCCGCCCGCCCCTTGCCGATGAACTCCACCCGATTCACCTCCTCCGTCTCGCTCCTCCGCCGTGCCGCTCATCGAAACGCATCGCCGCCCCCTCGCGGGGGCGGCGGCCTGGCGTCACGTATACACCTCCGGCTTCAAGACGCAGATGAACGGCAGGTTCCGGTAGATCCCGGCATAGTCGAGCCCGTAGCCGACGACGAACTTGTCCGGAATCTCAAACCCGCGGTAGTCGATCGGGACGTGCCGGCGCCGGCGCGAGACCTTGTCGAGCAGGGCGCACACCCGGAGGCTTGCCGGGTACCGGGCCTTCAGCGTCTCAAGCAGGTAATCCAGCGTGTACCCGGTGTCGATGATGTCGTCCACGATCAGCACGTGCCGGCCCTCGATCGTCTGGTCCAGATCTTTCAAGATCCGGACGATGCCGGAGCTCTCGGTCCCGGAGCCGTACGAGCTCGTCGCTATAAAGTCCATCATGCACGGGATCGTGACCTGGCGGATGAGATCGGAGAGGAAGATCGACGCGCCCTTCAGGATGCCGACGAGGAGCGGGGTCTTGCCTTCGTAGTCGCTGCTGATCCGGCGGCCGAGGTCCGCGATCCGAGCCCTAAGCTCATCCTCGCGGATCAGCACCTCGGCGACGTCGTCCAGCAACCCCACTCGGTAGAGACCCTCCGGCGGACCCGGGTCGCACACCTCCCGGGTAATTACGCGTATTGTAGTACGGGTGTTCGCGGGTGTCAACGCTTGCGCGCAGCAGCGCAGCACGCGCAGCACACCGCGCGTTGACACGCGGGAGGAGCGCGTGCTAGCCTTGGCCGAGGCCGCGAACCCGGACCCACGACACCACACAGGAGGGATGGGCATTCGATGGATCCCCGCGACCGCCTGATCGTGGCGCTCGACACCCCTTCGCTCCCCGAGGCCGAGGCGCTCGCCGATCGCCTCGCGGGCGTCGCCCGGTGGTTCAAGATCGGCTCCCTCTTCGCCGCGGCCGGGCCGGCGGC
>JAPVSX010000249.1:0-4991 GCA_047519495.1 Armatimonadota bacterium | reverse complement strand
GCGGTCTCTCTCGACCCCAACCTCGGGTACGAGGAGTCGAGCATCGTCGCCGACCTGCAGATGTACTCGACCCTCGTCAAGTTTCCGGCCGGGAACCTCACGCAGGTCCGGCCGTCGGTCGCGTCGTCGTGGGAGGTGAGCAACGATACCCGGACGTACACCTTCCACCTCCGGCGCGGAATCAAGTTCAGCAGCGGCAACCTCCTGACCGCCGAGGACGTCCTCTACAGTTTCCAGCGCGTGGTCAGCCTGCCCAAAGATCCCGCCGCCTGGCTGATCACCCAAATGGGGATAGACGACAAGAACGTCTTGAGCGCCATCATGGCGCCCGATCCGTACACCGTCGTCATCACCCTTCCCAAAGCGTTCAGCCCCGGGGCGTTTCTGTCGATTATCGCAAACCCGGTGGCCAGCGTCGTCGACAGCAAGACCGTCCGGGCGCACGTCCAGGGCGGCGACTGGGGCACCGCCTGGCTGAACGACCATTCGGCCGGGAGCGGCCCGTTCCAGCTCGTGCGGTGGGAGCGTCAGGTGGCGATCGAGTTAGTGGCCAACCCGAACTACAACCTGGGTCCGGCCCCCGCGATCAAGCGGATCGTCATCCCCAACATCATGGAGAACACGGTCCAGCGGCAGGCGCTCGGCCGGGGCGACGCGGACGCCGCGTGGGACCTGGCGGCGGCCCAGCTTGCGACGCTCAGGCAGGACGCGCATTTCTACGTCGTGCAGATCCCCGACCTGGCGATGGAGTACCTCGGCATGGACGTGAAGAACGTGCCCGCGTTCGGCAAGGCGCAGGTCCGCCAGGCGGTGAAGTACGCGATTGACTACGACGGGATCATCCACGATCTCCTCGCCGGGAACGGGCTGCCGCTGCAGGGGGTCATCCCCAAGGGGTTGTTCGGGTACGATCCATCCCTGCCGTTCAAGCACGACGTCGCGCGAGCGAAGCAGCTGCTGGCCGAAGGCGGGTTTGGCAGCGGCTTCAACGTCGAGCTGCTGGCCTCGACCGGGACGGAGGCCGGCGGCGTCTCGGCCGGCGATCTGGCGTCCAAGATCAAGAACGACCTCGCGGCGGTCGGTATTCGGGTGGACGTCCGGCAGATCGCCACCGATGAGAAACTCCGGACGTACCGGGCCCAGAAGGCGCAGATGATCTTGCAGAACTGGTTCGTGGATTATCCCGACCCGGACGATTTCGCCAAGCCGTTCGCGGACTACACGCAGAAGTCCCTCGCGTGGCGGCTCCAGTTCTACGACGATCCGCTGTCCAAGCTCGCCGACCAGGCCAGCGGGCTGCAAAATACGCCCGAGCGGGGCGCCCTCTACAAGAAGATCAACGACGGGATGGCGCAGGACGGGCCCTTCGCCATCCTCTACCAGCCGATGCGCTCGCTGGGGGTCTCGAAGCGGCTCCAGAACCTGGTGTTCGATCCCGTGAACTTCATCGATTTCCAGCATCTGACAAAGCAGTAGCCGATGAACACGGCGGGGGCCGGCAGCGCCGGCCTCCGCCCACCGCGATGAGCCTGCTTCGGTTCCTGGCGCGCCGCGCCGGCCTGACGGTGTTTGCCGTCTTCGGCGTGACGCTCATCACGTTTGTCCTCACCCACGTCGTCCCCGCGGATCCCGTGGTCGCCTACCTCGGGGATCACGCGCCCCCCGAGCTCGTGGAGAAGGTCCGTCACCAGATCGGCCTGGACCGGCCGCTGCCGGTGCAGTACGCGATCTACCTCGACGGGCTCCTCCACGGGAACCTCGGGATCTCCATCCTGGACAACCGTCCGGTCAGCGATGATCTCGGCCAGTACCTCCCCGGCACGATCGAGCTGGCATCGTCCGCGATGCTGGTCGCGATCCTGATCGGGGTGCCCACGGGGATCGTTTCCGCGCTATACAAGGACGCCTGGCCGGACCAGGTCGCGCGCGTGTTCGCCCTCGGCGGCACATCCCTGCCGGTGTTCTACGTGGGGCTCCTCCTCCTCGGCCTCTTCTACTCGCGGTTTGGCATCCTGCCCGGGCCGGGGCAGCTCAGCATCTACACGCCGCCGCCGCCGCATTTCACCGGGATGGTGGCCCTTGACGCGCTCCTGTCGGGGGACTGGACCGCGCTGGGGGACGCCCTCCGCCACCTCGTGCTCCCGGCGTTCGTGCTGGGTTACTTCACGACGGGCCTGATCATGCGGATGACGCGGAGCAGCCTGCTGGAGGTGATGCGCCAGGACTACGTGCGCACGGCCCGGGCCAAGGGCATGACGGAGCGCCGGGTCGTCCTGCGCCACGCCCTTCGCAACGCGCTCCTGCCGACGGTGACGGTCGTCGGGCTGACGTTTGGGGACCTGCTCTCGGGCGCCGTGCTGACCGAGACGATCTTCTCCTGGCCGGGGATCGGCCGGTATGCGACCAACTCCGTGACCAACGTGGACATTCCCGCGGTCCTGGGGGTGACCCTGGTGGCCGCGGTCACCTTCTCGCTCTTCAACCTGGTCGTGGACATTGTCTACGCCTACCTGGATCCGCAGATCCGGTACACCTAGCCTGCCCCTCGATCGCCCGTCCACGCAGGTGATCTGGCGGGCGCTGCGCCGGAGTCCGCTCACGCTGGCCGGCCTCGTCCTCGTCGCGCTGTTCGTGCTGATCGCGCTGGCCGCGTCCTGGATCGCACTGGAGGATCCGGTGGCCCAGGATCTGGCGATCCGGCTGACAGGCCCGAGCGCCGCCCACCCGTTCGGGCTCGACTCCCTCGGGCGCGACATCTACAGCCGGGTCCTCTACGGGGCCCGCATCTCCGTCGTCACGGGCGTGGCGGTCGTCTCGGCCACCGCCGCGTTCGGCATCGCGGCGGGGACCGCGGCCGGCTGGCTCGGGGGCTGGTGGGACGAGGGGCTGATGCGCCTCACCGACATGTTCCTGGCATTCCCGAGTCTCATCCTGGCGATGGCGATCTCGGCGATCCTGCGGCCAAGTCTCACGAATGCCCTGATCGCGATCGCCTTCACGTCGTGGCCGACGTACGCGCGGCTCACGCGCGCTCAGGTGCTCACGCTGCGCACGCGAGACTACGTGGAGGCCGCCCGGGCAGAAGGCGCCACGGACGTAGTGATCATCGTGCGCCACCTCATTCCGAACGCGCTCGCCCCGCTCTTCGTCCAGGCCACGCTCAGCGTGGGCAATATCATCCTCGTCTCGGCGGGCCTCTCCTTCATCGGGTTCGGCGCCCAGCCGCCGACGCCGGAGTGGGGGCTCATGGTCTCCGAGGGACGCCGGTTTCTCATGGATCAGTGGTGGATCGCGACGTTCCCCGCGCTCGCGATCTTGCTGCTCGTCCTGGGCTTCAATCTCCTGGGGGACGGCGTCCGGGACGTGCTGGATCCCCGGCTCAGGAAGGTGGGCTAGCGCCGCCCCAACAAATACGCGGCTGGTCGAATCCCGTCGCGCCCCACGCCGGGATGCACTCACACGATGTGGCGCGGGAAGCCGCCGTCGTCCCGGCAGGCCGAGCGAGGCGTAGACCTGGGGGGACGCGCCTAGTAGAAGCTGAGCCGCGCCAGGCGGAAGTCCACAAGCGTCTCGTTCGCCTTGGCGCCCGAGTACAGCATCGTGAACGGCAGCAGGATCCCGCCGGACAGCCCGATGAGCAGGATGAGGATGATCGCGTGCATCCAGAGTCCTTCCGCCAGGAACCAGACCGGCCCGAGAAAAAACGCCCACCAGTTCCAGCCGAGTTTGGGCGGCGTGGTGCTGCGCCGGAGGTCCCGCTCGACGAACACCCCCGGCGTCGGGCCGATCTTGAGCGGCTGGTAGGCGGAGAGGGCGCGCGTCAGCCAGACGAAGAACACGAGCAGGCCGAACAGGATGCACAGAAAGATGATACTGCCCGTCAGCTCCACCGGATCACCTCAACACTGGGGCCGTCAACACCTGGGGTCATCCTCGCAGCACCGGCCCGGCCGCAGCCGTCGTGACTAACCCGGTATTTCGCCGCGGGCGGCGAATTTCCTTATCGGGAGCGTGCACCAGACAGAAGCCAACAGGCGGCCATGCCTGTGCCTGGGCCTGGGCCTACGGCGTGAGCCAAAACGCGCGTGAGCCAAAACGCGCGTGAGCCGATACGCCGCGAGGCGGGCGCGAAGGAGGCAGGAGCGGATGGCGGACGGAGGATTTGCGGGGCGGCGGGTGCTGGTGACCGGAGCCGGGGCCGGGATCGGCCGGGCGATTGCGACCGCGTTTGTGCGGGAAGACGCGTGGGTGGCAGCCGTGGATCTCGTGCCCGAGCGGGTCGCGGAGGCCGCCCGTGCGCTCGGCGAGGGGCCGGGCAAGGTCTTCGGCGTCGTGGGGGATGTCCGGACGCCCCAGGGTGTGGATCGGATCGTGGAGGAGGCCGCCCGACATCTCGGCCGGATCGACGTGCTCGTCAACAACGCGGCGATCTATCCCAACTGCCCGGTGATCGAGATGCCGGACGAACAGTGGGATGCCGTGATCGGCACGAACCTGGGCGGGACGTTCCTCATGTCCCGCGCGGTCGCGCGGCGGATGGTCGCCGGCAAGATCCAGGGGCACATCGTGAACATCGCGTCCGGCGCGTACAAGTCGGCGCGCCGGGGCGCGTCCCACTACTGCGCCTCAAAGGCCGCGATCGTGATGTTCAGCAAGGTGCTGGCCCAGGAACTGGCCGAGCACCGGATCCACGTGAACGTGGTCTCGCCGGGCCTGATCGACGTCGGCCGCCGGGGCGACGTGAACCCCGGCTACCGGGAGACCCTCCTTACGAACATCCCGTGGGGACGGATGGGGCAGCCGTCCGAGATCGCCGACGCGGTGCTGTTCCTGTCCTCCCCGCGCGCCGAGTACGTCACCGGGGCGGTGCTCGATGTCGACGGGGGATCCAGCGCGGGCCGTTACTTCCTCCCGTACAGCCGCGGCTGATGGACTATTGCCGGATGTCGTCGATGGTCTCAGGGGCGCGAGACGGGGCGCCCACGGAGCGC
>JAPVSX010000248.1:0-13132 GCA_047519495.1 Armatimonadota bacterium | reverse complement strand
GCCTCGAGCGCCGCCTCCGCGATGAGGGCGCCGAGGCGGCCCGTAGACTTGTTGGTGAGATAACGCACCGCGTCGAGGGGCGCCCGCGTGGGGCCCGAGGTGACCAGGACCCGGCGGCCCCGGAGGCTCACGAGGCCGCTCCGGACAGCGCGACCGCGATCTCTTCCCGGACGAACGCGTCCTGCTCGCGCGCGAGCCGGGCCCGGAGGCCGTCGCGCGCGGCGCCCGAGCCGATCCGCCCGAGCGCCCACGCGGCGTGGCCCCGGACGAGCGGATCGGTCTCGTCCGCCAGCGCCTCGAGCAGGGCCGGCACGGCGGCCGGATCCGCCAGGTTGCCCAGGGCGACCGCGACGTTCCGGCGCAGGCCTCGGCGCTTCGTCCGCAGCATCGGGGAGCGCCGGAACCGCCGGCGGAACTCCTCCTCGCTGATGTTGAGCAGGGGAATCAGCTCCGGACGCGCCCCCACGCCCGGCTGCGGGGCGAACTCCGGGTGCGCCCGCTCCAGGGTCCTGGTGTTGTGGGGGCAGACGGCCTGGCAGATGTCACAGCCGAAAATGTGGTCGCCGATCCGGGGGCGGATCTCCCGGGGGATGGGCCCGCGGTGCTCGATCGTGAGGTACGAGATGCACCGGCGCGCGTCCACCGTGTAGGGGGCCACGATCGCCCCGGTGGGGCAGGCGTCGAGACAGATCCGGCACCCCCCGCAGCTGCCGCGGGCGGGGGGGTCGGCCGGCAGCGGGAGATCCGTGAGGATCTCGCCGAGGAACACCCACGACCCGTATCCCCGTCGTGTGATGATCATCGTGTTCTTCCCGAACCAGCCGATCCCGGCGCGGCGGGCTGCCGCCCGGTCGATCACCGGCCCGGTGTCCACGTAGTAGCGGGCGACCTGCGCGCCGCGGGCGAGGAGAAACGCGCCGACCCGGCGGAGGCGAGGCTCCATCACCGCGTGATAGTCGTCGCCCCAGGCGTAGCCGCTGATCCGGCCACGCGGCCCGGGGGAATCCCCCGCACCTTCTTCCAGAATTGAAGGCGCCGCGTGGAGCACGTCCCGTCCGGGCGCTCCCGGACCGGCATCGCCGTAATACAGGCCGAGCACGACGAGGGCGCGGACGTCCGGGACGACCGCCTGCGGGTCGGGGGAGCGCGGCGCGTTGCGGGCCATGTAGGTCATCTCGCCGTGGTAGTCACGGGCCACCCACGCGGCGAGGGCGCGGCCCTCCTGGACGAAGGGGTCGCCCGTCGTGATGCCGCAGAGGTCGAATCCGGCGGCGTGCGCTTCGGCTCTAACCTCCGCGGCGAGACGCCGCAGATCTGTCACGGTCTCTGGCACGGTCGCGGGTTCCATCGGTTCTCCCGCCCCTCAGTATACCAGAGCCGGCCACGGGATCGCGGGCGGCCGGAGGAGTCTTCGCGGAGCGCTGGAACATCTCGGGACGTGGACGCAGAGATCCTCCCGATCGTTGTGACCGACGTCGTCCGTTCGTTCGGCCGTCACCAGGTGCTGCGGGGCGTCACGTTTACGGCCCGCCGTGGGGAGATGGTCGGGATCGTCGGCGAAAATGGGGCGGGGAAGTCGACGCTCCTCCGCATCATGGCCGGGCTCTTGCCGGCGTCCCGCGGCCGCGTCGAGATCACGGGACGGCTCGGGTACTGCCCCCAGGACCCCCAGGTGCACGACGGGCTCACCGTCGCCCAGAACTTCGAGTGGTTCCGCGCCGCCTACCGCCTCGACGGGCTGGGCGCGGCCGAAGCGCTCATGGACCGGCTGGCGTTCCGCCAGTACCGGGACGTGCTCGTGAGCGAGCTCAGCGGCGGCACCCGGCAAAAGCTCAACCTCGTCCTCGCGTTGATGCATGATCCGAACGTCTTGCTCCTCGACGAGCCCTACCAGGGGTTCGACTGGGAGACATACTTGAGATTTTGGAGGATCGCCGAGGAGTACCGCCGGGCCGGGCAGGCGATCGTGATCATCTCGCACCTGTTCTTCGAGCGCCGGCGCTTTGACCGGGTGCTGCGCCTCCGGGACGGCGTGCTTGTGCCGGAGGCGCCGGCGTGATCGCGCAGTTCCTGACCGCGCTCCGGCTGAGCCTCGTGGAGCAGAAGCACAACCGGTTCGCGATGCTGCTGCTGCTCCTCTACCTGCCGACGTGGTACGGGATCATCTACTCGCTCACCGAGCACGCGTCGGTCGGGTTCAAGCTCCGCGCCTTCCACGTGTTTGTCGCCAGCAGCCAGCAGGACCTCGGCCTGCTCACCGGGATGCTGAACGCGACGACCCTCATCATGGGGTTCGTCGGCCTCAGCGTCGTCCGCCGGTCGGCCGCGGTGGACCAGCGCCTCGTCCTGTGCGGCCACTCCCGGGGCGCCCTGATCCTCGGGCGCCTCGTCGCGCTGGCGCTCGCATCAGTGCTCGTCGCGCTGTACGCCGTCGGCGTCCTGGCGCTCTTCTCGGCGCCCCGGCACTTCGAGGTGGTCGCGGCCGGCACGTTCGGGGCGGTGCTCGCCTATGACGCGATCGGCGTCCTCGTGGGGATCATCACCGCGGGCGATCTTGAGGGGTTCTTCCTCATCATCATGCTGAGCATCGTCGATACGTTCCTCCAGAACCCGAGCGGCAGCCCGGCGGCCAACAAGGACGTCGTCGAGTTCTTCCCGTCCTACCTGCCGATGCAGATCGCGGTGGGCGGGGCCCTCACCAACCACGTGGCGTGGTGGCAGTTCTGGGCGAGCCTCCTCTGGTCCGCGGGGTTCGGGATGCTCGGCCTCTGGGGGTTCTGGTACCGGACCCGCACCGCCCGCCCGCACGGATAGCGCCGCGGGCTTTGTCGAGGAGCGAAAGCTCACGACGTGGAACGTGCCCAGCCGGGCGTTCGTCGTCGGCTGCCACTCGACGGAGATCGGGGCGGCGAAGTCGGGGGCCATCCGCCCCCGCTCGAGCCAGAAGCGTGCGTGAGGGTCGCCGAGGATCGCGGGGCCGGCCTTCGCGATCAGCGTGAGCGGGCCGTCCACGAAATGGACCTCGTCGAGCTCGGGGATTGCCTCGAGCGCGGCCCGGAGGCGATCCCGTACGTCCGCGGACGGGGCCGGCCGGACGTTCACCAGGCCGATGTTCCGCCCGAGCGGCCCGATGATCTTCACGTTCGCCAGCTCGGCCGCGACGCCCGCGTCCCGGAGGACGGTCAGCACGACCTCGTTCGCCCGGGCGACCGCCCGCCCGTGATACTCGGGCGCCGCGAGCGGTTTGAGGAGGTGCTTGAGCTTGCACCCTTCCCGTCCCGGGTTCTCGCCGATCCGCGGGGGCCGGACGCCCATCTCGTCGGCGAGGGCCAGGATGCGGGGCTTGTCGAGATCCAGCAGCGGCGCGTAGTAGCCGTTGCACACCTTGAGCCCCAGCTGCCCCCACGTGTCGCTGCGGTTCGCGCCCGTGAGGACGAGCCGTCCGCCGGAGACCGCCTTGACCATCCCGAGCTTGATCTCGCGTGTGCAGCGGTTGCAGGCGGGGCCGGCGGCCTGGACGCGGTGCTGCTTGAACTGGCCGAGGAGGCATCGCTGCTCGAGCCCCAGGCGCTCGGCGACCTCCAGGACGATCTCGTTCCCCCGCGTGTACGCGTACGGCCCCATGTTGACGGTGACGAGGAGGACGTGGTCGGCGCCGAGCGCGTCACGGGCGAGGGCGGCCGTAACCGTGCTGTCGAGTCCCCCGCTGAAGGCGACGACGACCGGCTTGCCACCCGTCGTGGCGCGGATCTCCTCGAGGAGCATGGCGCGATTCATACTCCAAGGGTAGCCGATCCCGGCCACGTTGTCACCTGCAGCCGTGGTCGGCGTGGTCGGCGCCGGGCCGCGCGCGCCGGCGGCGCTGCCGCATGCGAACGGAGGAGATGCCTTCCCCAGGCATGAAGGTAGCCCTGGGGGGCGCACGTCGGGATCGGGCGGCACCGCCGGTAGCGCCGCGGGAGGTGGATGATGAAAAGGCAGATTTGGGCCGTGCTGGCCGCGGTCGCACTGCTCGCCGGGCTCTGGCCGGTGGGGGCGATGGGCCAGGCGAAGACCGCGATGACGTTCTGGAGCTGGCGCCCTGAGGACCGGGCGTTCTATGAGGGCATGATCAAGCAGTTCCAGGTGCAGAACCCGGGCGTCTCAATCGAGTTCCAGACATTCAAGCCGACGGAGTACAACACGGTGCTCTCCGCCGCGATGCAGGCGGGCAAGGGCCCCGACATCGTCCACCTGCGCGCCTATGGGGCGCTTCAGCCGTTCGCCCGGCCGGAGTTCCTCGTCCCGCTCGACGACAAGATGCCGGAGCTCCAGCGGGTCTCCCGCCAGTGGCTGGACGGCGCCCGCAGCCAGGCCGACCACAAGGTCTACGGCGTGCCGTTCGCAGTGCAGGCGCTCGTGATCTTCTACAACAAGAAGCTGCTCACGCGCGCCAACGTGACCCCGCCCCGGACATGGGACGAGTTCGTGGCGGCACTCAAGGCGCTCAAGGACCACGGCATCATCCCGCTCGCCAACGGCGCCAAGGAAGGGTGGACGCTCGAGGTCGCGATGGGGGTGCTGGGGCCAAACTTCTACGGCGGCTCCAACTTCTATGAAGCCGTGACGCGGGGGCAGACGACGTTCAAGAGCCCGCAGTTCACCGGCGCGCTGGCGAAGATTGCGGAGCTCCGGCCGTACATGCCCCAGGGCTTCATGGGCGTGTCCTACACCGACATGCAGCAGCTGTTCGTCAACGAGCAGGCAGCGATGTTCATCGGCGGGATCTGGGAGCTCGGCTACTTCCTGAGCCAGAACGCCTCCCTCGACATCGGCGTGATACCGGGCCCGGTCGCGCGCGCCGGCGACACGCCGTGGATCAGCAGCTTCGACGATGGAAACTACGGCGTGAACGCCAAGACCCCGCACATGGCGGAGGCGCTCAGGTTCATCCGATTCACCGCCACGCGCGAGTGGGGCCAGGCGTTCACCGACCAGCTGAAGCAGCTCTCGGCGGTGCCGGGGGTGGAGGTCCGCGATCCGCTGCTCAAGCAGGTGGTCGTCTGGATGCGCCACGCGACGCCCTACATCATGCTCGTCGGCTTTCGTTGGAAGAACCCGACCGGCAGTGACCTGATCCAGAACGACCTGCAGGGGCTGTTCGCCGGGAGGCTCACGCCCCAGCAGGTCGGCGAGGACGTGACGAGAGGACTCTCTACGTGGTTTGTCCCCTTCCAGGGGCAGTAAGCGCACGGCGGCCCCGCGCCGCGGCCTGATGCTCCCGGGGGGCCCCCCGCCCGGGGCGTATCGGCTCACGCGCGTTCTGGCTACGCCGTAGGCCCGGGCCCCGCCCGTGACCACGCTCGCCCCGGTCGGCCCCGCGCGCCGCGCCCCCCGCCGGCTGCCGTACCATGCGGCCCGGGCGCTGTGGATCGCGGCGTTCCTCGCACCGGCGCTGATCCTGTTTTCGGCCGTCGTCGCCTACCCGGTCGTGAGCGCGATGGCGTACAGCCTCTACCGGTGGGACGGGATCGTCCGCGCGGGGTGGGCCGGCCTCGCCAACTTCCGGCGGCTCCTCACGCAGTATCCGTACAGCGAGCGGATGCTCGTCGCGTTCGGGCACAACGTCTGGACGTTCGTGCTGACGATGGTCGTCCAGAACGGGCTGGGGCTGCTGTTCGCGGCCCTGCTGGCCGGCCGGACGTGGGGCGCCCGCGTGTACCGGGCGATCTTCTTCATGCCGGTCGTCCTGTCGCTCGTGATCGTGGGCTTCCTCTGGGAGCTGTTCCTGAACCCCATCTGGGGCGCCCTCAACAAGCTCCTCGCGCTTGCCGGCCTGGGCGCCCTCGCGCGGCCGTGGCTCGGCGATCCCCACACCGCGCTTGTGACGCTGATCCTCGTGAACGCGTGGCGGTGGGTGGGCTTTCCCACGATCGTGTTCCTGGCGGGGATCCAGGCGATCCCCGACGAGTACCTCGAGGCCGCCCGGCTGGACGGGGCCGGCGCGGGGGCGATCTTCCGGCGGATCATCCTGCCGCTGCTCGCGCCCCAGGTGAACATCATCGTGATCCTGACCTTCATCGGGGCGTTCAACTGGTTCGAGCTGCCCTACGTGATGCAGGGCGTGACCGGCGAGCCGTTCCACGCCACCGACGTGCTCGGCCTGCTCTTCTACCGCGCGGCGTTCGGGGCCGTGGACACCGGGAACCCGGACGTGGGCGTCGGCTCGGCGATCGCGGTCGTGATGTTCGCGCTGATCCTCGTCACGAGCGGCCTCGGGGCGGTGTACCTCCGCGGGCGGGAGGTGGAGGTGTGAGCGCGGCGGCCGTCCTGGCGCAGGCGCTGCTCGTCGCCAACTCGCTGCTGGTCCTGCTGCCGATGCTCTTCATGGCGCTGTCGTCCCTTAAGACGACGCGGGAGATCTTCCAGCAGCCGTTCGCGTTCCCGGCCGTCGTCCGGTGGCAGAACTACGCCGACGTGTGGGGCGCCGCGCACTTCGCCGTCTATTTCCGCAACAGCCTGGTCGTGACGGTCGCCTCGATGGTCCTGATCCTCGCGGCCGGCACCCTGGCGGCGTACGCCCTGGGCCGGTACCGGTTCCGGGGCAACGACCTGATCTTCCTGTACTTCCTCACCGGGATCATGGTGCCGATCCGGCTCGCGATCATCCCGCTGTTCATCATGATGCGCGACCTGCGCCTGCTCGACACGTTCTGGTCGCTGATCCTCGTGTACGCGGCGTCGGGCCTGCCGAGCGCGATCTTCATTCTGACGGGGTTCTTCCGGACGCTGCCCCAGGACCTGGACAGCGCCGCCCGGATCGACGGCGCCGGGGAGTTCGGCATCCTGCTGCGCGTGCTGCTGCCGCTCGTCCGGCCGGCGATCGCGATCGTGACCGTCTACAACATCATCCCGATCTGGAACGACTTCTTCTTCCCGCTGGTCTTTATCCACCAGGACCGCCTGAAGACGCTCCCGTTGGGCCTCACCGTGTTCTTCGGGGAGTTCCAGACGAACTGGGCGTTGCTCTTCGCCGGGCTGACCCTGGCCGCCGCGCCGGTGCTCGCCTTGTACGTCCTGATGTCGCAGCAGTTTATCAAGGGGTTGACGGCGGGCGCGGTCAAGGGGTAACGGCGCATCGCGGCTCCACCCGCCGCCACCGGGGCCAGCGTGGAACGCGCGCCACGTCTGCCGGGGGTGGGGGGAGGGCCGCGGCGGCGCGCGGTGAGTTCGAGCCCGCAGAGGAGCGCGCCCGTATCCGTGGTATAACACGGTGCGGTCTCCGGGGATCGACACGCGCCGGCGGCCGCCCACTCGAATCACCGGAGGAGCCTCAATGCGCCGGATACTTGGCATGACCGTTGTCCTGCTGACATCCGCCTACGTCCTGGGCATGCCGTCCCGGATCCCGGTCGGCGCCCAGGCGCCGCGAACGGCGACCGTCGCGCTGTACGCGGACGCCGTCAGCCTCGATCCCGAGGACACCAACGACAATCTGTCCCTTTCGATCGAGCGGGGGGTGTACGACGGCTTGGTGGGATTCACGCCCGACATGAAGCTCAAGCCGGAGCTGGCCACGTCGTGGGAGGCGTCAAAGGACGCCCGCGTCTTCACCTTCCACCTCCGCCGGGGCGTCAAGTTCCAGGACGGGACGCCGTTTAGCGCCGAGGCGGTCAAGGTCAACTTCGACCGGGCGCGGGATCCCAACCACAAGCTGAGGCGGTACAGCCTGTACGAGATGATCGCCTCGGTTGACGTCGTAGACGAGTCCACCGTGCGATTCACGCTGCAGCATCCGTTCGGTGCGATGATCTACAATTTCGCCCATCCGGGCAGCCGGATCATCTCGCCCGCCGCCATCAAGCAGGGGGAGAGCTATATCGCGCGGCATCCGGTCGGCACCGGCCCGTTCAAGTTCGTGAGCTGGGCGCCCGGACAGGAGATCGTCCTCGAGCGGAACCCTGACTACTGGGAGAGCGGGCAGCCCAAAGTGGACCGGATCGTGTTCAAGCTGGTGCCGGAGGATGCGACCCGGGTCGCCCTGCTCCTGAGCGGCGAGGCGCAGTTTGTCTTTCCCGTCCCCGGCGTCCAGGTGGAGGCGGTGTCCAGGGCTCCCGGCGTCTCCGTCCAGAAACGCTGGAGCATCTACGCATACTACGTGGCGATGAACACGCAGCACGTGCCGTTCAACAACGCGGCGGTGCGGCAGGCGCTGAACTACGCGGTGGACAAGGCGGCGCTGATCAACGTCGTGCTGCGGGGGGCCGGGCGGCCGCTGGACGCGCCGATCACGCTCGGCGTCGCCGGCTACAATCCGGTGCAGCCGGGCGGGTGGCCATACGACGTCGCAAAGGCCAAGGCGCTCCTGTCGGAGGGTGGCTTCCCGCAGGGCTTCACGACGACGCTGTGGCTCGGCACCCAAACGGAGACGCAGCGAGTCGGCGAAGTGCTCCAGCAGATGCTCTCGAAAGTCGGCGTGACCGTCCGGCTCGAACCGATGGAGGCGGGCACACTCAGCGCCGTCCGCTTCAAGCCGTTCAACGAGAACCAGTCGCAGATGAACTTCACCGGGTGGTCGCCGTCCACGGGAGACGCCGACTGGGGGCTCCGGCCGCACTTCGACAGCGAGTCCTGGCCGCCGACCCTGTTTAACCTCGCCTTCTACAAGAACCCCAAGGTGGACGCGCTGCTCCACGACGCCCTGGCTACGGCGGATCAGCCGCGGCGGGATCGGGACTACGCTCAGGCGATGCGGATCATCTGGACCGACGCGCCGTGGATCTTCCTCTACAATCCCCAGATCCTGGCCGGCGAGCGGAGCGGCGCTACGGGCGCGTACGCGCTGCCGGACGGCACGGTGGATGTCCGGCAGGCGAGCCTGACGGGCAAGTAGGCGCGGGCTCCCTCGAGGGCACGAGCGCGTCCGCCGCGAGATGATCCGGTACCTCGGGCGGCGGCTCTGGCAGATGATCCCGATCCTCTTCGGGGTCTCGCTCGGGGCCTTCGCGTTCATTCACGCTATTCCCGGCGACCCGGCGCGGCTGCTGGCCGGCCCCGACGCGACGCTCCAGGACGTCGCAGCGATGCGGACCCGGCTCGGGCTCGACCGGCCCCTCGCCGTGCAGTATCTCTACTTTGTCCGGAATGCGGCCGCCGGCGACTTCGGCCGCTCGTTCCGGAGCGGAGAGCCGGCCGCGCGCATCGTGGCCTCGCACTTCGTTCCCACACTCTGGCTTTCCATGTCGAGCATCGCCCTCGCCATCTGCGCCGGGCTGAGCGTGGGCGTTCTTCAGGCCGTCCGGCGGAACTCGGTGCCGGACTACGTCAGCACGGTGGTGTCGGTCGCGGGCATCAGCACGCCCGCGTTCTTCCTCGGGCTGCTGTTCATCTACCTGTTCTCGGTGGACCTGCACTGGCTGCCCACCGGCGGGATGGCCGCCGGGCTGCGCAGCCTCGTCCTGCCGGCGGTGACCCTCGCCGCGGAACCGGCGGCCGCGATCGCCCGGTTTGCCCGCAGCAGCCTGCTCGAGGTGCTGGGCGAGGACTTCGTCCGGACCGCACGCGCGAAAGGCGCGGCGGAACGGCGGGTGCTGGCCCGCCACTCACTCAGGAACGCGCTCATCCCGGTCGTCACGCTCGTCGGGCTGCAGCTCGGATTCCTGATCAGCGGCGCGATCGTCGTGGAGACGGTCTTCAGCTGGCCCGGGCTCGGCTGGCTGATGATCCAGTCGATCTCCTTCCGAGACTACCCCGTGCTCACCGCGGAGATCCTGCTGTTCTCGGTGGAGTTTCTCGTGATCAACCTCAGCGTGGATCTCCTGTACGCGGCACTCGATCCGCGGATGAAGTATGCGTGAGGTGGCACTCGCGCCTGGAGCCGCCCGCCCGTCTGCCCCGGCGGCGCCGCGAGGCCGGTCCTGGGCCAGGTTCCTCCGCCGTCGTACCGCGGTAGCCGGAGGGATCATCACGTGCGTCTTTATCGCGGCCATGTTGATCGGTACATGGATCACGCCGTATCCGCAGGCGGCGACCGACTACAGTCATCCCCTCGCGCTGCCCTCGCTCGAGCACCCCGCCGGAACGGACGACTTCGGCCGCGACATCCTGAGCCGGATCATCGCCGGCGCCCGGTACTCGCTCGGCATGGGCCTCACGGCGGTGTGTCTGGGCGCCGCGATCGGCGCATCGTGGGGCATCGCCAGCGCCTTCTACGGCGGGGTCGTCGACAACATCTCGATGCGAGTGGTGGACGTTCTGCTGGCCTTCCCGGGGATCCTGCTCGCGATCGCGGTTGTTGCGCTGCTCGGCCCCGGCCTCGTCAATGTGGTGATCGCCGTCGGATTTTTCAGCGTGCCGACGTTCGCGCGCCTCGCTCGCGGACCGGCGCTCGCGGCGATGGGGCAGGAGTACGTCCAGGCTGCCCGCGCGATCGGCGCGGGCAACCTCAGGATCATGGGCCGCCATCTCCTGCCGGGCGCCCTGCCGTCGATCCTCGTCTACGTCACCCTGCGCATCGGGACGGCGATCCTGACGGCCTCCTCCCTGAGCTTCCTCGGGCTGGGCGTCCAGCCGCCGACGCCCGAGTGGGGGGCGATGCTGGCCGGCGGCCGGCTGTTCCTGAACGTGTCCCCGCACCTGGTGATCGCGCCGGGGATCGCGATCTCACTGGCCGTGTTGGGGTTCAACCTGCTGGGCGATGGGGTCCGCGATGCGCTGGACCCCCGCCTGCGCGCGTGAGGGAGGGTCCTGTCTGCGATGGCTGAGCAGGTAGCACGCGCGGATCTGGCCGACGAGCGGTCGCCGCTGCCGGGCATCTCGCGGAACGTCTGGTGGCTCGGCGCGACGAGCTTCTTCACGGACATCTCGAGCGAGATGCTGTATCCGCTCGTCCCGATCTTCATCACGGTGACGCTCGGCGCGCCGGCCTACGCCGTGGGAGTGATCGAGGGCGTGGCCGAGGCGACGGCCAGCTTTCTCAAGCTGTTCTCGGGATGGCTCTCCGACCGGCTGGGGCGCCGCCGGGCGATCGTGATCGCCGGCTACGCGCTGTCCGCGGTCGCCAAGCCACTGCTGGGGCTCGCGGGCACCTGGCCTATGGTGCTGTTCGCCAGGTTCGTGGACCGGTTCGGCAAGGGCGTCCGCACCGCGGCCCGGGATGCCCTCCTGGCCGAGTCCGCCCCGCGGGCGCTGCGCGGCCGGGCGTTCGGATTCCACCGGAGCGCCGACACGCTCGGCGCCGTGCTCGGCCCGCTCCTGGCCATCCCGCTGCTCGCAGCGGCGCACGAACACCTCCGGGTGATCTTTATTCTCTCGGTGGTTCCGGCCGGGTTCGGCCTGCTGGTCCTGCTGCTGGTGCGCGACCGGCCCGCTCCGCCGCGCGCGGCCCCGCTGCCGCTCCCCTCGCTCGGCGCGCTGAGCACGCCCCTGCGGCGCTACATTCTGGCGATCCTGATCTTTGCGCTCGGCAACAGCAGCGACGCGTTCATCATCCTCCGGGGCCGGCAGCTCGGGCTGTCGCTCACCGCGGTGATCATCGCCTACGCCGCGTACAACCTCGTGTACTCCCTCACGGCGCTCCCATCCGGCATCCTCTCCGACCGGATCGGGCGGCGGCGGATCGTCATCGGCGGGCTGGCCTTCTTTGCCGCGGTGTACCTGGGGTTTGCGCTCGTCGGCGCCGCCTGGCAGGTGTGGGCGCTCCTGCCGGTCTACGGGCTGTACATGGGGATGACGGACGGCGCGACCCGGGCCTATGCCGCGGACCTCGCGCCCCCGGACGCCCGCGGGACCGCCATCGGCTGGATGCACATGGTCAACGGTGCCGGCGCGCTCGTCGCAAGCGTGGTCGCGGGAGCCCTGTGGACGGCCGCGGGGCCGGCGGCGCCGTTCGTCTACGGTGCGGTCCTGGCCGCGGCGGCGGTGGGGCTGCTCATCCTGCTCTCCCCGGACGCCGCGGCCGCCGCGCGGGGAGCCCGCTAAGAGCGATTACTTACCAGACCGCCCCCCCGTATCTCGCAGCGGCATGTCGTACATTGAGGGACAAGGATGGCCCGGGAAGGGCATTCTCCGGACACGTCGCTGACCTCTCCTGGTCGGCCTCCCTTGCGAGGCCTACTGAGAAGCATCGTCTTGAATGCGCTCATCCCGCTCGTCCTCTACAGGCTTACAAAGCGATACGCGTCGAGCTCCGAGGTTGTCGCTCTGACTGTGGCGGCGCTGTTCCCCCTTGGTGAGACCATCGTCGTGGTCACGAGAAGTCGCGCGCTTGATCCGATCGCGGTCCTCGTGCTCGTGGGCATCATCGTTAGCATGGTCGGTGTTGCATTTGGAGGCGGCGCTAAACTCCTCCTGATCAGAGAGTCATTCTTCACCGGCGCGCTCGGCATCGCATGCTTCGCTTCACTGCTTCTGCCCCGGCCCCTCATGTTCTACTTTGGCAGGCATTACATCGCCGGCAGGGATCCGGAGAGGATCGCGCGGTTCGAGGCACAATGGCAGCATCCCTATGGTCGGTTTGTCAATCGTCTCATCACCGTGGTTTGGGGCTTTGCGTTCACAGCCGAGTTCCTCACCCGGGTTGTGCTGGTCTACACTCTGCCACCTTCCCTTGTATTGGTCATTGCTCCAATCGTCTTAGGGGGCATTACGGTTGGGACTATTGTCTGGACGTTTGCCTACGTCCGATATGCTGCCCGGCGAGGCCAAGCACTGAGACAACAGCAGGAGATGGGAGGGGCGCATACCCGCGGCTATGGTTAGCGACGGCACCCGGACTACCTGTGCGCACACGAATCGTGAATCGAAAGCTGCACGGATTTTGCGGGTCTACCTGGTGTACCATCGCTGGACTCATGAGACGCTGCACTGACCCGCCGTCGGGCCCGCTAGCGGATCTCCCGCGGGCTCTCGGGCAGCGGCGCGTTCCCTTTGATGGCCCGCCACAGGATCCGGTTGAGCACTCCCGGCGGCACCTCGTCCGCCTCTTCGAAGCGCAGGCGGCGCGACTCCGCCGCCCCGGGCGGCTCCTCTCAAGCGGGCGGATTAGACGGCAAAGCCCGAAGGGGTGTCAACTGCCGGGACCGCGGCGCGGGCCGCGGCCCCGACAGGTCGCCGAAGCGCGGGGCCGGCTACGTCGTCTTGCCGGTGTCCGTCG